>CADCUB010000009.1 GCA_902805775.1 uncultured Frankineae bacterium
GGCCGGGACACTGCCCGAGCCGGTGCTGTCGTGGGCCGGCACGGTGGGGGAGGTGCTGTCGTTCGAGCACGCCGAGGTCGCCGGTCGTGGCAGCCTGCCGGCGTGAGCAGCCCGGACGCCGACCTCGACGAGGTCACCCCGCTGGCACTGGCCGCGCAGGCCGGTGACAGCGCGGCGCTGGAGGAGCTGTGCCGGCGGCTGCAGGGGCCGGTCTACCGGCTGGCGCTGCGCTTCGCCGGCCAGCCCGCCGACGCCGAGGACCTGACGCAGGAGGTGCTGGTCCGGCTGGTCACGCACCTGTCGTCGTTCGAGGGCCGGGCGCGGTTCACCACCTGGGCCTACACGGTGGCGACCCGGCAGCTGCTGCGCAGCGCCCGCCGGCCGGCCGAGGCCTCGGTCGCGAGCCCGGAGGCGTTCGGGGCGTTCCTGGACGCGCACGCCGCCGACCCGGCGTTCGAGCCCCAGGCGCAGGCGCTGTACGACGAGCTGTGCGCCGACGTGCGGCTGGCCTGCACCTCCGGGATGCTGCTGGCGCTGACCCGGGAGGCCCGGCTGGCGTACGTCCTCGGCGACGTCGTCGGGCTGCCCGCGCCGGACGCCGCCGAGGTGCTCGGGACGACGCCGGCGGCGTTCCGGCAGCGGCTCGCCCGCGCGCGGGCGGTGATGCGGGAGCTGATGGGGCAGCGGTGCGGCCTCGTCCGCGCGGAGAATCCTTGCCGCTGCGACCGGCTCGTCGGGGCCTCCGAGCAGCGCGGGCTGCTCGACCGCTCCTGCCCCGCCTTCGCCCGCCATCCCGGCGTCGCCCTGCCACTGCCGGTGCACACGATCGAGGCAGCCGCCCGCGAGCTCGACCTCGGGGTCGCCGTCGGCGAGGTCTACCGCGCCGACCCGACGTTCGTGCCGCCGCAGCGGCTGTGGGCGCGGCTGGAGATCGCCCTGCCGCACCTGCTGGGCGCCTGACCGCAGACGGGCGTCGACGAACTCAGGCGGCGGTGCGACCAGGCCGCGACCCGTCCTGCTCCGGCAGGGTGGAGATGCCGGTGGCGTGGCAGATGCTGCAGGCGCCGGTGAGCGACGTCGGGAACAGCATCACGGTGAAGACCAGCAGCGGGATCGCTGCGACGGCGGGCAGCACTCCGGTGAGCCAGAGGCCGCCGAGGACGAAGGGCAGCAGGGCGCGCACCCCCCGGTCCCAGCGGCCGACGTCGCTGGTGGTGTTGGCGTTGATGAGGGTCTGCCTGAGCGACATGTCGGTCCTCATCTGTCAGCGCGCCAACGCGGCGGTCATGGAGGACTGGATGGCGCAGGCCAGGCGGTGCGCCGGGATCAGGGCGTCAGGCCCATCAGCAGGAGCTCGACAGCACGCCGCACGCTCAGCCGCAGCGGGACGCTGGGGGGCGGCGGGGGGGCGGCCATGAGCCCGAAGAGAAGCACGAGCAGCAGCACTGCGGCCTCGGTCGGGTCGACGTCCTGGCGGAGGCGGCCGAGCTGCTGCTCGGCGCGCAGGTAGTCCGCGAGGACCGTGGGTGGATCGGGCCGTTCGGGGTCGAGGACGGCGCTGTCGCGGGCGGCGGCCAGGTCGGGGTCGCTCAGCATGGCGAGCTCGAGGGGGAGCAGCGTCTCGCGCATCCGGGCCAGCTGCTCGAGGCAGTCGACCAGGTTGTCCCGCACGGCGCCGGCGCCGGCTCGACCGGGCAGCTGCGCCATCTGCTCGATGATGGGCGCGTGCTGCTCGAGGGCCGCGGCCAGCAGCAGGCTGGCCTTGTCGGGGAAGTGCCGGTAGAGAGTGCCCTCGGCGACGCCGGCCGCCTGCGCCACGGCGCGGGTGGTGGTCTGCGTGTAGCCGACGTCGTGGACCAGCCGTGCAGCGGCGGCCAGCAGAGCTGCCCGGGTGCTCTGTCCTCGCTGTGTCACCGCGGCATCGTGCCTCAGCACGGTCAGTCGGTGACGTCACGCCGGGCCAGGAGCAGGGCTGACGCGACCAGCCCGAGGGAGGCGTACCCGGCGCCGAGAGCGAGTGCCGTCGTGAAGGAGACCTCCGCCGTCCCGCCCTGGGCCAGCGCGGTGAGCGTTGCTCCGGGCATCCACCGCGCGACGTCCTCGAGTGCCGCGCCGACGACTCCCTCGACCAGCAGCACCCAGCCGGCACCGAGGGACACGGCGACCGCGGCCGATCGGCTGGCGGTGGCGACGAGCTGACCGAGCACGCCCCACACCAGCAGGCAGGCGGACAGGCGCACCCAGACCTGGCCCAGATCCGCTGCGGTGACGGCCTCCCAGGTGCTCGTGTCGACGCCGGCGGCGCGGGCGGCGGCCGGCGCGACCGCGACGTTGAGCACCAGCGCGAGAGCGGAGGCGACGAGGGTCCACACCGACAGGGCAAGCGCCTTGCCGAGGGCCAGCCGCCACCGGCGGGGCTGTGCCGAGGCCAGCAGCCGCAGCACGCCGGTGGAGTGGTCGGTGCCGGTCAGAACGGCCCAGAAGGCCAGCGTGACCAGACCGAGCATGTTGGCGGCCGTGGCCACCCCGGCGGTCAAGCCGTCGACGGACTGCAGTTCGGACAGGGTGGGGAAGGCGACCCCGGGACCCTGCGCAGCGGACGTGGGGGCGTCGGCGACGACGCCGTACATGATGCTGTTGACCAGCAGCGTGAACACTGCCGTCAGACCCAGCCACCCGAGCAGCACGCCCCTGCGTCGACTGCGGACCAGCTCGCTGCGGACCTCGCGGGTCAGCAGGCCCGTCACCGCGCGCTCCGGGCCGCCGGGACCGGTGCTGCACCGGGTGCCGGCCGTTCAGCGCGGGCCAGCGCCAGCTCGCCGTCGTCCCTGCCGGTCATCTCCAGGAACACGTCCTCGAGGCTGTCGCGGCTGGTGACCAGGCTGCGCAACGTGAAGCCAGCAGCAGCGGCGGTCCGGTTGAGCTCGGCCGCTCGGTCCTCGTCGGCTTCCAGGACGTGGAGGCCGGTGGTCCCGCGCTCGACGTCGTACCCGGCGCGTCGCAGCGCCGCCGCCAGCGCGCCCTCGTCGCCGTCGTGCTCGGGCCGCAGGTCGATGCGGACCTGCCCTCGGGCGAGCAGCTCGGCGGTCGTGCCGGTGTAGACCAGGCGTCCGAAGCGCAGCACGAGCAGGCTGTCGCAGGCCGCCTCGATCTCCGAGAGCAGGTGCGAGGAGACCAGCACCGTGCGCCCCTGCGCGCCGAGTCGCCGGAGCAGCGCCCGGATCTCCACGATGCCCGCCGGGTCCAGGCCGTTGGTGGGTTCGTCGAGCACGAGCAGCTCCGGGTCCGGGAGAAGCGCGGCGGCGATCCCCAGCCGCTGCTTCATGCCGAGGGAGAACCGGCGTACTGGCTCCCGCTCGCGACCGGTCAGCCCGACGACCTCCAGCACCTCGGACACCCGGGAGGCCTGCAGCCCACGCAGGCGCGCCAGCGACAGCAGGTTGGCCCGGGCCGACAGCACCGGGATGAAGGCTGGGCTCTCGACCAGCGCGCCGACGCGGGCGGCGTAGCGCGAAGGGTCGGCGATGTCCTGCCCGAGCACCTGCGCCTCGCCCGACGTCGGCGCGACCAGTCCGAGCAGCATCCGCAGCAGCGTGGACTTGCCCGAGCCGTTCGGTCCCACCAGCCCGACGACGCCGCCGCGAGGCACCGCGAGGCTGAGGCGGTCGACCGCGAGGCGATCGCCGTAGCGACGTGTCAGGGCGTGGGTGGCGAGGGCTGTCATCAGGACCTCCATAGATGTGAGCGCTCACTCACATTGGGCCGCCGGGCCTCCTCCTGTCAAGCCCTGCTCCGCCGGGGTGAGGTGGGTGCGGCGACGGCACCCACAGGTCTCGGTGGTCCGAGGTCGTGCAGGCGCGCACCGTGACGTACGTGACCGGGCGCGCTCCGAGCGGACGGAGTCATGAGCCGTCTGCGTCACGGCTCGAGCCCGTGGGTGGGACTCGGCGCTCGAGCCCCTCGAGGATCAGCTCGAGGCCGAAGCCGAAGTCGGCGGGCTGCTCGACCAGCCGCAGTGCTGTGTCGAGGTGCGGCGGTTCGGTCTCGGGGTCACCGAGGTGGTGCAGGGCGGCTCGCCGCAGCTCGTCCCGACCCTCGGCCGGGTCGGGCAGCGACGCCTCGGTCACCGCGAAGCCGATGACGTAGGCGAAGACCGTCGCCAGGCCGCCGGCGGCGACGTCGAGCGGGACGCCCTGGCCGGTCATGAGCACGACGGCCTGCTGCGTGAGGGCGAGCGCGGCGGGCGTGACCGGCGCACCGGCCAGGACGGCCGCCAGCGACGGTCGGGCGGCGAGCGAGTCGCGGAGCTGCCAGGCGAAGCGCTCCAGCTGACCCCGCCAGGGCCGGTCGGGGTCGAACCGGTCGAGGTCGGCCAGCACGGCGTCGCACAGGGCGCCGAGCAGGGCCTCCTTGTCGCGGACGTGCCGGTAGACGGCCATCGGGTCGGCACCCAGGGCGCGGGCCAGCGCACGCATGGTCAGCGCGTCCACCCCGTGCCGGTCCACGAGGTCGAGAGCGGTCGACACGATGAGGGAGGAGCTCAGACGAGCGGTGCGGGCCATGTCAGCCGTGAGTCTACAACGTAGACGTGCGGTGCTATCGTTGGTCTACACCGTAGACAACTTCTCCCGAGGAGCTCGGCATGACGCCCGACCCGCGCCGCTGGCTCGTCCTGATCGTCCTGGCGTCGAGCCTGCTGCTCATCGCGATGGATGCCACGCTGCTGAACGTCGCGCTCCCGACGCTCGCCGCCGACCTCGCGCCCAGCTCGGCCGAGCTGCTGTGGATCGTCGACGCGTACGGGCTCGTCCTCGCCGGCCTGCTCGTCGCCATGGCCGGTCTCGGCGACCGGATCGGCCGCCGTCGGCTCCTGAGCGCCGGGCTGGTCGTGTTCGCCGGTGCCTCGCTGCTGGCGGCGCTCGCAGCGTCCCCCGCTCAGCTGATCGCCGCGCGCGTCCTGCTCGGCGTCGGCGGTGCGATGATCATGCCGTCGACCCTGTCCGTCCTGCGCTCGGTGTTCCTCGACGAGCGCGAGCGGACGGTCGCGATCGGCGTGTGGACCGCCGTCGCTGCCGGCGGGTTCGCCCTCGGGCCGATCGTCGGGGGGACCCTGCTCGAGGTCGCCGACTGGCCGTGGCTGTTCGCCGTGCAGATCCCGGTCCTGGCCGTCGCCTTCGTCGCCGTCCGCCTGGTCGTCCCGGAGTCGCGCGACCCCCGACCAGGACCGTGGGACGGCCCCGGCGTGCTGCTGTCCGTCGCCGGCATGCTGGCCCTCGTCTGGGGCGTCAAGGAGCTGGGCAAGGACGGCCTGACGACGACCGGACTCGCGGCGATGGCCGGCGGTCTGGCGCTGCTCGCCGCCTTCGTCGTCCGTCAGGCACGCTCCCGCACGCCGCTCGTCGACGTCCGGCTGTTCCTTCACCGGCGCTTCGCGACCGCCTCCGCCGCCGTGCTGTTCACCTTCTTCGCCCTGGGTGCGCTGCTCCTGCTGCTCACCCAGTTCCTCCAGCTGGTGCAAGGGCACTCGCCGCTCGAGGCAGGTCTGCGGCTCCTGCCGCTCGCGATCGCCGCCGCGGTCGGCGCCCCGCTCACCGACGTGCTCGTGCGCCGAGCCGGGATGCGGGCCGCAGTCGGTGGGGCCTTCGCGCTGATCGCGGGCGCGCTCGGCGCGCTCGCCACGCTCGACGCCGACACGTCGTACGCCTTCGTCGGCGTCGCGTTCGTCGCCATCGGGCTCGGGGCCGGGGTCGCCGCCACTGCAGGCTCGGCGGCCATCATGGGCTCCGCGCCGCCCGAACGAGCCGGTGGGGCCGCCGCGGTGCAGGAGACCGCCTTCGAGCTCGGTGGCGCACTCGGGGTCGCCGTGCTCGGGTCGGTGATGGCTGCCCTCTACCGCGAGGCGATCGGTGTGCTGCCAGCGCTGCCCGACGACGCGGCAGCCGTGGCGCGGGACGGCCTGACCGGGGCAGCACAGGTCGCCGCCGACCTCGGTGAGCCCGGCGGCCAGGCGCTCATGGCGACGGCGAGCGCGGCCTTCGTCGAAGGCCTCGGCACCACCGTCCTGATCGGAGCCGCGGTCATGGCGCTGGTGGCACTCACCGCACTCGCCACGATGCCGGGGCGGACGCCGCAGGGCGCCGCCTCCGTCCGCAGCGACGCCGACGTCGACGGCCCGCCGGACGCCGGAGAGCGTCTCGGGAGCGGGTCACGGGGTTCCCACCGCTGACCAGCTGCCACCGTCCGCCCGGGTCGTCGCGACGTCCCGTCGTCGGGTGGTGGCGTCCTCAGCGGCTGGTGCTGTGCGCGGCGAGGAAGTCCGCGACCAGGCGGCGGGCGAAGGCCGGGTCGACGGGCTGGTCGAGGATGACGCGCTGGAACAGCAGGGGACCGACCAGCTGCGACACGCCCTCGTCCAGGTCGACGGGCCGGATCCTGTTGTCCTGCACCGCCTGCCGCAGCACGGCACGCACCGGCTCGCGCTGCGCTGCCACGAAGCCGGCGTGGAAGGGCGCGAGCTCGGGGTCGCGTGCTGCGCCGGCGAGCAGTGACGGGACCAGTGCGGCGAACTCCTCGGTCGCGATCTGCTCGGCGAGCGGGCACAGGAGCGCTTCCAGCTGCTGCGAGAGGTCCCCGGTCAGGACCGGCGCCGGGATCGGTGGCATGAGCTCGGCGAAGGCGGCAGCCACCATCTCGGTCCGCGTCGGCCAGTGCCGGTAGATCGTCGACCGCGCTACACCGGAGCGCTGCACCACCGCCTCGACCGTGAGCGCGGAGGTCCCGCCCTCGAGCAGCAGCTCGACGCCGGCCCGGACGACGGCCTCCCGGGTGCGCTGCGTGCGCGGGCTCTCGCGCTGGATCGGCACCGCACCTCCCTTGACAGGACGAGACAGTACCGTACTGTTCTACTAACGAGACAGAACAGTCTCGTCCTACTGCAAGGGAGACTGCGATGGACGACCAGGCTGGCCACCCGCGGCGCTGGTGGATCCTGTCCGTACTGGTGTTGAGCCTGGTCGTCGTCGGCTTGGACACGCTGATCCTCAACGTCGCGCTGCCGACGCTGCAGCGCGACCTCGGAGCGACGGGTTCGGACCTGCAGTGGACGGTCGACTCGTACGCCCTGGCGTTCGGCGGGCTCCTGCTGCTCGCCGGCGGGCTCGGGGACCGCTTCGGCCGCCGGCTCATGCTCACTCTCGGCCTGGTCGCGTTCGGCGCCACGTCGGTGGTGGCCGCGCTGTCGACGTCCATCGACGCCCTCATCGCCGCCCGCGTCGGCATGGGCGTCGGAGCGGCGCTGATCATGCCGGCGACCCTGTCGATCATCAAGATCGTCTTCGCGCCGGCCGAGCAGGGCCGGGCGATCGCGATCTGGGCCGGCGGCGCCTCGGTCGGCATCCCGCTCGGGCCGGTCGTCGGGGGGGTGCTCCTCGAGCACTACTCGTGGGCGTCGGTCTTCTGGATCAACGTGCCGGTCGTCCTGGTCGCCCTCGTCGCCGGCCTGCTGCTGATCCCCGAGTCGCGCGACGGCTCCGGAGCCCGGCTGGACCTGCCCGGCGCAGCCCTGAGCACCGCCGGACTGGCCACCCTGGTGTACGCGATCATCGAGGCGCCCGTCCACGGCTGGACCTCAGCGACGACGCTGGGCTCGATCGCCGCGTCGGCCGTGCTGCTGGGCTGCTTCTGGGTCTGGCAGCAGCGCACGGCCAGCCCGCTGCTGCCGCCCAGCCTGGTCCGCGACCGGCGCGTCGGCGGCAGCGTCGTCGTCATCGCCGTCCTGGCGTTCGCGCTCTACGGCGTGCTGTTCAGCCTCACCCAGTACCTGCAGTTCGTCCTGCGGTACGAGCCGCTCGAGGCCGGCCTGCGCCTGCTCCCGATCATCGCGATCGTCGCCGCTGCACCGCTGGGTGTGGTGCTGGTGCGGCGCGCCGGCTTCCACCGCACCGCCGCCCTCGGGATCGCCGCCGTCGCGATCGCCGCCGGCCTGGTCGCCTCCCTCGACGTCGACACCCCAGGGCAGGCGCTGCTCGCGGTCGCCGCCATCGGCGTCGGCCTCGGCTTCGCCCTGCCGCCGGCCAGCGACGCCATCCTGGCCGCGACCCCGCCCGACAAGGCCGGCGTCGGCTCGGCCCTCACGGACGCCGCACTGCAGGTCGGCGGCTCGCTCGGTGTCGCCGTGCTGGGCAGCGTGCTCGTCGACGAGTACCGCGACGCCGTCGCCCCGTCCCTCACCGCGCTGCCCGAGCCCGCCGCCGCCGCGGTCACCGACAGCGTCGCCGCCGCCCAGCCGGTGGCCCAGCAGCTCCCGACCGAGGCCGGCGAGTCGTTGCTCGCGGCCGTCGCACAGGCGTTCGTCGACGGGCAGCAGGCCGCCATGACCGTCGCGGTCGGCGTCGCGGTCCTCGGCATCGTCATCGCCCGGACAGTGCTCCCGCGGCGCGTGCAGCCGGCTCCGTCGGACGGCGCGACCGGCGGCGGCACTCCCCGGCCTGCCGCCCTGTCCGGCGCGCCAGGGACCACGACGACCTCGGCCTGACGCCGTCAGGACCAGGCGCACCACCGGCCGTGCGGCCGCCGCACGCGCCGTCATCCGTCACGACCAGCCGGAGGACCGCCATGACACGCACCAGCACGACCGGGCCGACGACGCGCATCCAGCTCGACGCCCCGTCCCTGACCACCATCACCTTCCTGCACGTCGACCCGTCCGAGCAGGACTCGGCGGTCGACCTCGCCGCCGACGCAGCGACACGCATGACCCGGGCCGCCGGACCCGGAGTGCTCAACGTGCTCCGGTCGCTCGACGGCAGCCGCATCTGCCTCTACGGGCAGTGGGACGACGTGGCAGCGCTGCGCGCCGCCGACGCAGCCCCCGGCGTCCCCGAGCTGCACGACCGGGCCCGCGCGCTCGCCGACAACGACGTCCGACCACGCCTGTTCACCGTCGTCTACGCCGACGACCGCAGCCCAGGCGGCGTCAGCGTCATCAGCCCGTCCTACGCCGGCGCGATCTTCATCAACGAGATCACCACCCAGCCGGCCACCCAGGCCCGCCTGCTCGAGCTCGTCATCGCCAACAACGAACGGCAGTCCCTGAGCACCCCCGGCTACCGGTCGGCGAACTTCCACCGGAGCACCGACGGCGAGCGCGCCGTCAACTACTCGCTCTGGGACAGCCCGGAGGACTGCATCGACGCGATCAGCCGGATGGCCGACATGGACGAGAACCTCGAGGAGACCGTCGAGATCGCCGAGCCCGACTTCCGCTTCTACGCCCTCGCCCACGCCGTCAGCAGCTGAGCCACCCGTCCGCACTCCCCACCGACAGGAGCACCACCATGACCACCCCCACCGACTCCACCAGCTACGACGCCGCTGTCCAGCGGCTCCGCTCCCGGCTCACCGCCGACACCCTCCAGCGGATCGGCGCCGTCTACGCCTTCCACTTCGAGGACGGGACCAGCGCCACCCTCGACGGGCGCGGCGCCCACGGCTCGGGCTACCTCGAGGACGCCCCCGACACACTGGGGCTGACCCCCGACTTCGAGGTCACCCTGACCCGCGAGGACTTCGCTCAGCTCGTCTTCGGCGAGCTCCACCCCATGGCCGGCATGGCCACCGGCCGCATGCGCCTGAAGGGGTCGATCAGGCAGGCCATCACGCTCGACCGGCTGCTCGAGGACTGAGGTGCCGAGGCCGTCCCCGGAGCCGTCACCCGGCCGCTCCGGGGACTGCCTCGTCCGTCCTGAGACGCGACTGCCTGTCCTCCTGCGGTGCTCCCTGCCTGCTGCGCGGCGCGTGTCCGCGCGGGCGAGCCTCGGCTCAGGACATGCCGCCGTCGACGACCAGCTCGTGGCCGAGGACGAAGCTGGCCTCGTGCGAGAGCAGGAACGCTGCGGTGGCGGCGATCTCGTCCGCCGTGCCGAAGCGGCCGAGCGGCACCTGCCCGAGCACGGTCGTGGCGAACGCCTCGATCTCCTGCGCCCCCAGACCGGTCGCGCCGAAGAAGCCGGTGTCGACCGGTCCTGGGGAGATGGCGTTCACCCGGACACCCCGGGCGGCGAGCTCACCGGCCGCGGAGCGCATCGCCGAACGGACGGCGCCCTTGGTCGCGGCGTACACCGAGGCGCCCGGCATCATCAGGCCGTTCACCACGCTGGTGTTGAACAGCACGGCAGCGCTGGGCGCCAGCGCGCTGTCCAGTGCGGCGAGCTGCAGCAGCGGCCCACGGACGTTGATCGCGAACTGACGGTCGACCTCCTGCGGCTCGGCTGCCCCGACGGGGGCGAAGGCGCCGAGGCCGGCGTTGAGGAACAGCGCGTCGACGCGGCCGTCGAGGTGGAGGTCCACCGCCTCACGGAGCCGGCGGCCGGTGTCGGGGTCGGCGGCGTCGTCCAGCACCGCGGTGATCCCCTCGGCCTCCCCGATGGTCGTCAGCCGCGCGACATCGCGACCGGTGACCAGGACGCGGGCGCCCTCGTCGCGCAGGCGCAGGGCGGTGGCCCGGCCGATGCCGGACGTGCCCCCGGTGACCACGGCGTGCTTGCCGGTGAAGCGGGTCATGACGGTCTCCCTGTTGTAGAACGTACGCTTCCCAATCCGGGCAGCGCTGAGCGGTTCTCCGTGCGGTGGGACTCAGGTGAGGGCGCGCAGCGCCAGGTCGAGGGTCGAGCGGGCGGCGTCGCGGCTGACGCCCTTGCGGGCGTCGACCTGCAGGCCGACGACGGTCGTGAGCAGCAGCCGCGCGCCGGCCGCCGGGTCGACGCGCAGGTCGCCCTCCGCGACGGCGCGCCGGATGGCGTCGGCGAGCACGGCCCGCAGCCGCTCGTCGTGCCGGCGCAGTCGCGCACGCGCCTGCTCGTCGCGCTCGGCCAGCTCGACCGCGCAGACCACGGCGTAGCAGCCGCGGGTGGGTCCGCAGTCGCTGGCGGCGTCCGCCGCGCCGGTCAGCCAGGCGCGCAGCCCGGCGAGTCCGGTCGGGGCGTCGTCCAGCGTCCGGCGCACCTGCTCGTACGACGTCTCGAGGTAGTCCTGCAGCGTGCGGTCGGTCAGGCCCGCCTTGGAGCCGAAGGCCTTGTACAGGCTGCCGGTGCTGAGTCCCGTCGCCGTCGACAGGTCGGTGATGGAGGTCGCGGCGACGCCACCGCTCCAGAAGGCGTTGCGCGCCTTCTCCACCACCTGCGCCTCGTCGAACTCCCTGGGCCTGCCCACGCGCCGACGCTAGCACGGATGGGGAACGACCGCTCCACAACGTCGCTCCGGCCGCACGCCGAACGCCCGCCCTGTCGGCGGTCCACCTGCCTGCGCGTCGGCCGTGGGTCCGCGCCTGCCGTGTCCGTGCCGGCGCTCGACCGGAAGCGCGAACTACCTGCGCGCCTTCCGCGCACTCCCCGCTCCCCGTCCGGGCGACAGTGGCGGTGTGCCGACGACGCTGCCGCCGCCCCCCGTGGTCCCGGACCGTGAGCGGGGCGGGATGCCCGACCCGGACTCCGACCTGCTGCGCTTCCTGGAGGCCGTTGCCGCACACGGCGACGTCGTCGCCTTCTCCCTCGGTGGGCGCGAGCGGGTGCTCGTCAACGACGGCACCTTCGTCGCACGCTTCCTGCAGGAGGCGGGTGACGAGACCCGCCGCGCGCCGATCAACCTCGCCACGGCCGTCGTGACCGGGGACGGCCTGCTCAGCAGCGAGCAGCCGCGGTGGCAGCCGCGCCGCAGGGTGGTGCAGCGCGGCCTGTCGCCCCGGCAGGTCCGAGGGCACCTGCGCCTGCTCGCCGACAACACGACCAGGTGGTTGACGGGGGTCCTCGACGACGGCGAGGTCGACCTGGCCGCGCGCGTCGGGGAGCTCACGCTGGACAACCTCGGCGATGCGGTCTTCGCCGCGGACTTCCGCCCCGTCCGGCCGCTGCTGTCGCGCGTGCTGGCCGGGGTGCTGAGCACGGCGGCGGCCGCGAACAGCGGGCGGGTCGACCAGGCGGCGCAGGAGCGGCTGCACGCCGACGTGGTGGAGCTGGACGCGCACCTCGCGCGGCTGATCGCGCAGCGGTCCGGCCCTGCGACCGGCGCCGGGGACGTCCTGAGCGTGCTGGTGGAGGCCGGTCGCCGCGACGACGACGTCTTCAGCGAGCGCTGGGTGCGGGACGAGGCGCTGACCCTGATCGTCGCCGGCCACGACACGACGGCGCTGCTGACGACGATGGCGCTGTCCCTGCTCGCGCGCCACCCCGACGTGCACCGGGCGCTGCGGCGGGAGCTGCGGGCGGCCCGGAACGCCGGGGTCCCTGACGAGGAGCTGTGCGAGCAGGTGCCGCTGGTGCGGCTGGTCCTGCAGGAGGCCCTGCGGCTCTACCCGCCCGTCCCGGTGCTGCACCGGGTGGCGACGCAGGCGCTCGACGTCGGAGGGCACACGGTGGCCGCCGGGTGCATCCTGGTCTTCTGCCCGTGGGTGCAGCACCGCGATCCGCGCAGCTTCCCGGAGCCGCTCGTCTTCGACCCGTGGCGGTTCTCGGAGCAGCGCCGGGCGTCGGTGGGTGCTGCGTACCTGCCCTTCGGCGGCGGGCGGCGGATGTGCGCCGGCAACCACCTGGCCACCCTGCAGGCCGCGATGATCGTGTGTCTGGTGACGCTGCTCGCCGACGTCGAGACGGCGCAGGCCGAGCCCCGGCTGGAGTACGCGGTGAGCCTGCGCCTGCCGGACGGCCTGCCCGCGCGCGTCCGCAGCGCTCGTCGTCCGTGACGCCGACGGGCGGCCAGGCGTGCGAGGCTGACCGCTCGTCCCTGGAGGACCCGTGCCGACCGCCGTGCTCGAGACCCTGCCGATCCCCGCCGGTCAGGCAGGACGTGTCTGGCGCTACCGCACCGTGCCCGGCCGCGTCGACCGGCCGCACCGCCACCTCGAGCTGGAGCTGAACCTCGTCCTCTCGGGCACCGCACGCTACGAGGTCGACGGGGCAGCGATCGACCTCGTCCCCGGGGACGGGCTGCTGCTGTGGCCCCGCCACGGGCACGTCCTGCGCGAGCAGACCCGCGACTTCTCGATGTGGATCGTCGTCGTCGGTCCCGCGTTGCTCGAACGCATCTGCACCTCGCCGGCGACCGCCGCCCTGCGCGACCCCGTCGGTCCGGAGCGACCGCTGCACTGGCGCACCGACGTGTCACAGGTCGGCCTGCTCGATGCGCTGCTGACCACGCTGACGGCGCCCCTCGACGAGGCGCTGCACGCCGCGGCGCTCGGGCACGTGCTGCTCGCCGCGTGCTCGACCGCCGCGGGCCGGCCCGGCCCGGTCCCGCGGAGCTGCGCGCACGACGCCCGCCGGCTGCTCGACGACGGCGCCTCGGACTGGACGGTGCCGCGGCTGGCGAGGGCGGTCGGGACGAGCCCGGGCACCCTCGCCCGCGCGTTCCGCCAGGCCTACGGGCGCACGCTCGTGCAGTACCGGCACGAGGTGCAGGTCGCGCGGATGCGCGCCGCGTACGGCGACGGGCACCGCGCCACCCTCCAGGAGGCGGCAGCACGCGCCGGCTTCGGCAGCTACTCGCAGTTCCACCGCGTCTTCACCCGCCTGCACGGCTGCTCGCCGCGCGAGTACGCCCGTCAGGTGGCCGTCTCCCGTCCGTGACCCGGTCAGGCCAGCGGGCCGCCGGCCACGAGCCGGCGGCAGGCCGCGGCGGTGGCGTCGTCGACCGGGAACCACTGCTCGATCCGCAGCTCGTCGAGGGCGACGCTCTGAGGGGCCTGGAAGGCGGTGATGACCGCGACGAAGCGCAGGTCGTCCGCGCCCAGCCGCAGGTGGACGACCAGCGCGGGATCCGACGGCTGGTCGAGGTCGATCGTCCGCCAGCCGCCCGGGACCGTCGGCTGGGACAGGACGTCGTCGAGCAGCTCTCGCAGCGCACCGTCGTCCGGCGCCGCCAGGACCTCGCGCTGCACGCGCCGCAGCAGGCTCCGGCCGACCTCGTCGAAGTTGGCGATCCGCGGGTGCGCGCCGGCAGGGTCGAAGGTCGCGCGGGCCAGGTTCAGCGGCCCGGCGGCGTCGGGCACGAGCGCTGCGAGCAGCGCGCGCGCGCCGGCGTTGGCGCGCAGGACCTCGTAGGTGCGGTCGACGGTCACGACGGGGAACGGCTCGGCGTGCGCCTCGATCAGCTCGAGGGCGCGTACGGCGACGGCTGGGAGCGCGGCGGACTCGGTGGCGTACCGGGCCGGATGCCCTGAGGCGCGCAGCAGCCCGTCGACGTGCCGCAGCGGCACGTCGAGCGCCGCCGCGAGCCGCACGACCATCTCGGCGCTGGCCCGGGACCGGCCCGTCTCGAGGAAGCTGACGTGGCGGCTCGACACGTCGGCGGCCAGCGCCAGGTCGAGCTGGGACAGCCCCCGCCGGTGGCGCCAGTGCTTGAGCAGCGCGGGGAACAGCCCGGCCCGGGGATCGGCGTCGCGCACGTCGGCCCTCCGGTGGTGACGGTGGCGCCCGACCGTAGGCGGATGACCGCGGCGGCGCACCTACCTGCGGAGGTCGTTGCGCCTGCGCCGGCGGCACCCGAGCCTGTCGGTCATGACCCTCACCGCCACCGCTGCGACCGACCTGTTCCGCCGGCCCCCCGACCGGTACGTCGAGGTGGGCGGGGGAGCGGTCGCCGTCCGCACCGTCGGCACCGGGCCCGACGTCGTGCTCGTGCACGGCTGGCCGGTCAGCGGCGCGACCTTCCGCGGGCTGCTGCCGCACCTCACCGAGCAGCTCACCTGCCACGTGCTGGACCTCGTCGGCGCCGGCGACAGCCGCTTCGACCGCAGCACCCGGATCGACCTGGACCTGCACGTCCGCAGCGTCCGGGCCGTCCTGGACGACCTCGAGCTCACCGACGTCGCGCTGGTCGGTCACGACAGCGGCGGCCTGATCGCCCGGCACGCGGTGGCCGGCGACCGCAGGCTGCGCGGGCTGGGGCTCATCGACACCGAGCAGCCGCAGGGGCTGGCGTGGCGCTTCCGGCTGTTCCTGGCAGCGGCGCGGCTGCCGGGATTCGCCGACCTGCTGGGCCGGGCGGTGCTGCGCCCCCGCCTGCGCCGCTCGCCCCTGCTGCTCGGTGACGCCTTCGCCGACCGCGCGCTGCTCGGCGGGGACTTCGAGGAGCTGCTGCTGCGGCCGCTGCACGACGACCCCGACCGGCGGTGGGCGGCGGGCCGGCTGGCTCGCACGTTCGACACGCGCCTGGTCGACCGGCTCGCCGAGGTGCACGCGGCGATCGACGCGCCCGTGCAGCTGGTGTGGGGAGAGCGGGACCCCTTCTTCCCGCTCGCCCGGGCGCGGGCGATGACGGCGGGCTTCCCCGACGCCCGCCTGCACGTCGTGCCGGGCGGCAAGCTCTTCGTCCACGAGGAGCACCCCGCACAGGTCGCCGGGGCGTTGCTCGCGGTGCTGCTGGGGCGGGGCCGCTGACGGCTGGACTGCGCGGTCGGCGGGTGCGTCCTGCCGCACCGCCCAGGGTCGCGACCTGACCGCCCGCCCTGCGGCGAGCGGGAGACGGCGATCGGGTAGACCTGCAGCACTCCGAGGACCCGCGCGCTCTCGCGGCGGCGGCGGCGGCGGCGGAGGGGGAGGCGGAGGCGGCGTGGCGACGTTCGTCCTGGTCCACGGCGCCTGGAGCGGCGCGCACGGCTTCCGGCACGTCCGTCGGCTGCTGCAGCGCGCAGGTCACGACGTCTCCACGCCGTCCCTCACGGGCATCGGGGAGCGGCGGCACCTGACGAGTCCGCAGGTGGGCCTGGCCACCCACGTCTCGGACGTGGTCAACCACGTGCTGTACGAGGACCTGCACGACGTGGTCCTGCTGGGCTTCTCCTACGGGGGCTGCGTCGTCACCGGTGCGGTCGACCACCTCGAGCCACGCATCCGCCACCTGGTCTACCTCGACGCGTTCGTGCCCCAGGACGGCGACTCGGTCCTGTCCATGACCGGCCGGACGCAGCCCGACCGGATCGTCGTGGAGGAGGACTGGCTCGTGCCCCCCGCGTCGCGCGCGTTCGACGACCCCGCGGAGGCGGAGTTCATGGGCGCTCGTCGCACGCCTCAGCCGCGCGCCTGCTTCGCGGAGCCGGTCCGCCTGGAACGACCGCTCGAGCAGTACCCCTTCGCACGCACCTACATCAGGGCGACGGCGGACGCGCCGGACGCCCCCTTCGCCGCGGTGTTCGAGGCCGCCGCGGAGCGCGCGCGCCGGTCGACCGCCTGGCAGTCCCGCGAGATCTCCAGCAACCACATGGTCGCGAGCAACCGGCCGCGCGAGCTCGCCGCCCTGCTGCTCGAGACGGTCTAGCGCCGGCGCGACCACCGCGCCGGGCCCCCCGGGCCGCGCTCGCCCGACCGCCGACGGCACTGCCCGTCCGCAGCGCGCGTCCCAGAGTTACTGGAGGCCGTCACAAGCCGACCGGGGTGTGCTGGAGGCCACACCGGGCCCTAGTATCCGAGCCCCTTCGACGCCGCAGGAGCACCGATGACGCAGGACCGTTGGCTGATCGACACCGAGCCCAGCACCCGGTTCCCGGTCTACACCCGGCTCAACGCCAACGACGTGCTGCCGGACCCGATCACCCCGCTGGGAGCCTCGCTCGCGTGGAACCCCCACATCCTGAAGGGGTGGGCGGCCGGCTACGTGGAGATGGGCACCTTCGACCCGCGTGAGATGACGGAGGTCGCAGCCACTGCCGGCTTCTTCTTCGGCCACCTGTACGTCAACCAGTCGTCGGTGCGGGTGGTCGGCATCCGCGCGGGTCTGGGCTGGCGCGCGATCGACGCGGCCTTCTTCAGCGTCGACTCCCCACCGCACGAGGACAGCCCGACCGACGTCAACGAGGCGCAGTCGGAGAAGATCGCCGCCCGCACGACCCGGACGCTGACCGACGCCAGCTTCCCCGAGCTCGAGGAGGAGCGGCTCATCGCGGAGGGCGTGCGCCAGCGGCGACCCGACCTGTCCTCCCTGACTCCCGGCGCGCTCGTCAACATCGCCCGCTCGCTCATGCCGATCGAGCGCCTGACCTGGCGTTCGGAGACGATCGGCTCGAGCCAGTCGGCGACCGGCCCGGCCGTCCTGGGCCAGCTCCTCGGGTCCGTCGACCCGTCGCTGGTCGTGAAGGTGATCGGCTCCGCCGGCGACGTCGACTCGGCCGCGCCGTCGTACGCGCTGTGGGACCTGTCGCGGGTCGTGCGCGGCGACCGCGCCCTCACGGCGGAGTTCGACGCCGGTCTCGACGGGCTGCAGGCCAGGCTGCAGGGCAGCGCTGCGGACTTCAGCAGCCGCTTCGCCGGCTTCCTGCGCGACTTCGGCTACCGCGGCCCCAGCGAGTGGGACCTGGGTGCCGACGCGTGGGAGACGCGGCCGGACCTGGTCCTCGGTCTCCTGGACCGCCTGCGCCAGCTCGACGACGACGCGTCACCCGCAGCTCGTCAGGCCCAGCAGGCCGCAGAGACCGAGGCGGCCACGCGCCAGGCGCTCGAGCACCTCGGCGGCAGCGACGAGGCGGTCGCGACGTTCCACCTCGCGGTCGCCTCGGCCCGCCGCTTCGGTGCCTGGCGGGAGCGCGGCAAGACCAACTGCATCAAGGTCCTGCACGAGGCCCGGATGGCGATGTTCGAGCTCGGCCGCCGCCTCACCGCCGAGGGCCACCTCGACCACCCGCGGCAGGTCTTCATGGCGGTGGAGTCCGAGCTCGACACGCTCATCGGCAACCCGGCCGCGATGAGCGACACGCTGCGCCAGCGCGAGCAGCAGTGGAGGGCGCTGTTCGACCTCGAGCTGCCGATGTTCCTCGACACCCGCGCCGGGGTGCCGGCGCTCGGCGAGATCCCCCGCAAGGGGACGACCCCGACCGAGCTCGCGTCGCCCGGCGACGTGCTGCAGGGTGGCCCGGCGTCCGCGGGAGTGGCCAGGGGTCGCGCGCGCATCGTCCACGACACCGCGAGCATCGCGGACTTCCAGCCCGGCGAGATCCTCGTCGCTCCCCAGACCGATCCGTCGTGGACGCCGCTGTTCATGGTCTCCGCCGGGGTCGTCGTGGACGTCGGCGCCCTGGGGAGCCACGCGATGATCGTGAGCCGGGAGCTCGGCATCCCCTGCGCGGCCGGCGTGGCGAGCGCCACCAGGCGCATCCCGGACGGCGCGCTGGTCGAGGTCGACGGCTCGACCGGGACCGTGACGATCCTGGAGGTCTGACCGGGTGGCGTCGACGATGACGTGCGGCCAGGGCGCCGCGTGACGCCGCCGGTCGTCGTCGTCACCGGAGCCGCGCAGGGCATCGGTGCTGCCGTCGCCCGTCGCTTCGCCGCCGAGGGTCACGCCGTCGTGTGCGTGGACCGCAACGCCGCGGTGGCGGCGCTGGCCGACGAGCTCGGTGGCCGGGCGGTCGTGTGCGACGTGCGCGACGAGCAGGCTGCCCGCTCCCTCGCCTCGTCGTTGGACCGCTGCGACGCGCTGGTCAACAACGCTGCGGTGTGGCACCTGTCGCCGCTGCTGGACACGTCCGTGGACGAGGCCGTCGAGGTGCTGACGGTCAACGTCGTCGCACCGCTGGTGTGGATGCGGGCCCTGGTCCCCGTCATGGTGCGCACGGGCGGGGGGAGCGTGGTGAACCTCAGCTCGGTCACCAGCGCCTACACCGCCACCGGCACGGGGCTGTACCCGATGTCCAAGGCCGCGGTCGAGAGCCTGACCCGCGCGGCGGCGCTGGAGCTCGCCCGGGACGCGGTCAGGGTCAACTGCGTCGCGCCCGGGATGGTCGTCACCGAGGGCACGCAGGCGGCCTACGGCACCGACGACGAGCAGCGACGTGCCCGCGGCCAGGTCATCCCGCTGGGCCGGATGGGCGAGCCGCGCGACATCGCCGAGGTGGTGGCGTTCCTGTGCTCCCCCGCGGCCGGGTACATGACCGGGCAGGTGCTCTGGGTCGACGGCGGCTTCACGATCGGCGGGAACGAGTACTTCCGGATCGCCAGGTCACGCTCGGGCGGACATCCGACCTCCCCGCTGCCGGACTGAGGCGTGCCGGAGGCGGTTGACGCCGCACGAGGACCCCGGCCAGACTCCGCTCCAGTCCCTGCCCGGAGCAGGGGTCCAGGCGTCGACGCGGCCCTGGGGGCCGGCGTCGCGACGGTGCCGGCCCCCCGGCCGGACCGTCCGGCGCGCTGGTCGCCGCCACCTGTCGATCGCCACCTGGGAGAGAGCCGTGCGCGCACTGCAGCTCGTCGCGTGGAAGAGCGACGCCGAGTACGTCGACGTCGACATGCCCGAGGCCGGACCCGGCGAGCTGGTGGTCACGGTCGGGGGCGCCGGCCTGTGCCACTCCGACCTGCACCTCATGCACGACTTCGAGGACGGCATGCTGCCCTGGCGGACGCCGTTCACCCTCGGCCACGAGAACGCCGGGTGGGTCCACTCCGTCGGGGCCGGGGTCCGCCTCGAGCCGGGGCAGCCCGTCGCCGTCTACGGCGCCTGGGGCTGCGGGTCGTGCTCGCGCTGCGGACAGGGCTTCGAGACCTACTGCGAGCGACCCGACCGGGCTCCGGTGGTGGCCGGCGGCGGTGGGCTCGGCCTCGACGGCGGCCTCGCCCGCTACCTCAAGGTCCCCGCCGAGCGCCTCGTCGTCCCGCTCCCCGACGGCCTGGACCCGCTGG
The DNA here is from genome assembly GCA_902805775.1 of uncultured Frankineae bacterium. Classification (GTDB taxonomy): domain Bacteria; phylum Actinomycetota; class Actinomycetes; order Mycobacteriales; family SCTD01; genus SCTD01. The sequence goes on from CADCUB010000009.1 coordinate 19,656, forward strand.
CCGCCGCGCCGCTGACCGACGCCGGGCTCACGCCGTACCACGCCGTCAAGCGCTCGTGGCCGAAGCTGGTCCCCGGCAGCACCGCCGTGGTGATCGGCGTCGGCGGGCTCGGGCACCTCGCCGTGCAGATCCTCAAGGCCACCACGGCGGCCCGGGTGGTCGCCGTCGACCCCAAGCCCGACGCCCTGCAGCTCGCCACCGCCTCCGGTGCCGACCTGGCCGTGCCCTCGGGTGCCGGCGCCGCCGAGGCGGTCAGGGACGCGACCGGCGGTCGTGGCGCCGAGCTCGTCCTCGACTTCGTCGGCGTCGCGGACACCATGGCCCTGGGCGCCGCGGTGGTGCGTGTGCTCGGCGACCTCACGATCGTCGGGATCGGGGGCGGGCAGCTGCCGTGGAGCTTCTTCGCGACGCCCTACGAGGTGTCGCTGCAGACGACCTACTGGGGCTCCCGCTTCGAGCTCGTCGAGGTGCTCGACCTGGCGGCCCGGGGCCTGCTGACCCCCGAGGTCACCGTGTTCGACCTCGACGCGGCGGCCGAGGCCTACGCGCAGCTCGCGGCGGGGAAGATCCGTGGCCGCGCCGTCGTGGCGCCCGGGACCTGACAGCCGGGACCTGACACCCGGGACCTGCGCCTGCCCGGACCTGCGCCTGCCCGGACCTGCGCCTGCCCGGACCTGCCACTGCCCGGCGCCGCGCTCTAGGGTGTGCCCCTCGGTCCCCGACGTCCGTGGAGGTGCCGTGATCTCCGTCCCGACCCGTGGCGGTCCGCCCTCCGACGCCGGCCCCGTCGGCAGCCCGGCGGTGCCGCAGGCCTCACCGGTGCTCGCCGGATGACGCGCAGCCGCACCGCGCTGTACGTCGGTGGCCGCTGGACGCCGGCGTCCGGGAGCGGTGTCGTGGAGGTGCACGAGGCGGCGACCGAGCAGGTGCTGGCCACGGTGCCGGCGGGGGAGCCGGCCGACGTGCAGGCGGCCGTCGCTGCCGCGCGCAGCGCGTTCGACGGGTGGGCCGCCACGGACCCGTACGAGCGGGCGGACGTCGTGCGCCGGATCGCCGAGGGGCTCGAGGCGCGGGCCGACGAGCTGGCCGAGACGATGGCCCGGGAGGTCGGCACGCCGCTCGCGACCTCCCACCGGGTGCAGGTCGGGCTCGGCGTCTCGGCCTTCCGGTCGACGGCCGACGCCCTCGACAGGCTGGCGCTCGAGGAGCGGATCGGCACCTCGCTGGTCCTGCGCGTGCCCGCCGGTGTGGTGGCCGCCATCACGCCGTGGAACTACCCGCTGTACCAGCTCGCCGCGAAGGTGGCCCCGGCGCTGGTCGCCGGCTGCACGGTGGTCGTCAAGCCGAGCAGCGTCGCGCCGCTCGCGGCCTTCGCCCTGGCGGACGTCGCGCACGAGCTCGGCCTGCCGCCCGGCGTCCTCAACATCGTCACGGGGAGCGGCACGACGGCGGGCGAGGTGCTGGTCTCCCACCCCGAGGTCGACCTCATCTCCCTCACCGGCTCGACCGCGGCCGGCGCGCGCATCGCGGAGCTGGCTGCGCGCAACATCACCCGCGTGACGCTGGAGCTCGGCGGCAAGTCGGCCTTCGTCGTGTGCCCCGACGCCGACCTCGAGGCCGCGCTGGACGCCGCGGTCCGCACCTGCTTCGTCAACAACGGCCAGACCTGCTCGGCGACCACCCGGCTCGTCGTCCCGCGCGACCGGCTCGACGAGGTGGAGGAGCGCCTGGCCGCCGTCGTCGGGGAGCAGGTCGTGGGCGACCCCCTGGACCCGGCCACGCAGATCGGCCCCGTGGCGTCGGCCGCGCAGTACCGCACCGTGCAGGGCTACCTCGACCGGGCGCACGAGGAGGGGACGGTCGTCACCGGAGGGCCGGGGCGCGCTCAGGGGCACGACCGGGGGTGGTTCGCCCGGCCCACGGTCGTCAGCCGGCTGTCGAACTCCGCCACGATCGCCCGGGAGGAGATCTTCGGTCCGGTGCTCGCGGTCGTGCCGGTGAGCGGTGTCGACGAGGCGGTGCAGGTCGCCAACGACTCCGACTACGGCCTGTCCGGTGCGGTCTGGGCCGGCGACGTCGGCAGCGCCGTGGCCGTCGCCCGCCGGCTGCGCACCGGGCAGGTGTCCGTCAACGGCGGGCGCTTCAACGTCCAGGCCCCCTTCGGCGGGTTCAAGAGGTCCGGGGTGGGCCGCGAGCTCGGCCACCACGGGCTCGCGGAGTACTTCGAGCTCGTCTCGCTGCAGCTGCCGGCCGAGCCGGCGGAGCCGGTGATGACCGCGCCCTGAGACCGCGCCCCGACCACCTGGGCGGGGCGACGCGGCACCTGCGCCGTCCCGGGGCGAGCGGCCCCCCGGGACGCGGGTGCCCGGTCAGCCGGCGAGCTGGCGCATGCCGGCCAGGCGCTGCGCGACGACCTCCGTCTCGGACAGGAACAGCTCGCGGCCCAGGCCGCGCACCGACTCGTCGACGGTGAGCCAGGACGCTGCCGCCACCTCGACGAGGGACAGCAGGCCGGTGGCCACCACGGCGCTCGCCGCAGCCCCGAGGGACGGCGCCTCGGCGCGGGCGATCCGGGTCAGCACGCCGAGCATCTCGGCGCGGACCTGCGCGCGTCGGGTCTCGACCGCGAGGTTGACACCGGTCGAGGTGACGAACCAGACCGTCGCCCGGTCGGTGTGCCCGTCGAGCCAGCGCAGGAGGTGGGCAGGGATCGTGGCCAGCCGGGCGTCGGGCTCGCGCTCCAGTCGCCCCAGCTCCTGGCGCAGGGCGTCGCTGAACTCCTGCAGCCCGTCGAGCAGGATGTCGTCCTTCGAGGCGTAGTGGTAGTAGACGGCGGCGGAGGTCATCCCGGCGGCGTCCGCGATCTCCGCTACCGTGACGGTCTCAGCACGGCGGGTGGCGAACAGCCGCATCGCGGCGTCCACGACGGCCGCGCGGCGCGACGGCCGGTGAGCGGGGCGCTTGCCGGCGGGCGACACGGCGCCATGCTAGGGCTGCGGCCGTCACCGTCGCAGCCGCCGGCGGTCCGGGCCGACGGCGTCCGGGCAGGACGTGAACGGGCAGGACGTGAACGGGCAGGACGTGAACGGGCAGGACGTGGACGGGGGAGGGCGGACGTGGCACAGCCGCTCGAGGCCGCGTCGCCCCGGCCGCCCGCGCACCGGCCGTCCCGCCGGCAGGAGATCGTCGAGGCGGCGGTGCGCGTCTTCGCCCGCAACGGCGCCGAGACCAGCATCCCCGACGTCGCGGAGGAGGCAGGCGTCGTCCCGACCGCTGTCTACTACCACTTCGCCGGCAAGGACGCCCTGTTCGAGGTGGTGCTCGGCCAGGTCATCGCCGACGTCGACGCGGTCGTCGACGCCGCCCGCGACGCCAGTGCAGGCAGCGACGAGGCCGCGCGGCTGGTCGCCGTCATCCGGGCGGTCTGGGACTGGAACGACGCTCATCCCGACCAGGCCCGCGTGCTCTACAGCCACCTCGGCGGCGCGACACCGCACGCTCGCGAGCTGCGCCGGCAGTTCGAGGAGAAGCACGTCGAGCGGGCGTACGAGTACCAGCGGGCGTCCGGCCAGCGCCGCCACGCCACCGACACCGCTCAGCACGCCGCTGCCCGCCTGTCGGTGCGGACGCTGATCCACCTGCTCACCGCGGTCCACCCGCTGCGCTTCGACGGGGGGCCGCTGAGCAGGCGCTCGGCACGGGGCCTGCGGACGGCGCTGGAGGAGGTCGCGGTGAGGCTCACGATCTCCGACTGAGCCGGACGTGCGACTGCCGCGGGCCGCGAGGGGTGCGGCCCGCGGGGACCGGGCGGCCTAGTAGGCCGCCGTGCCACCGTCGATGGACAGCAGGGCACCGGTGATGCCGGCGCCGACCGGGCGGGCGAGGAGCAGCGCCATGGCGGCGACCTCGTCGACCGTGTTCGGGCGCTTGATCGCCGACTCCTGCGCGAACATGTCGATCATCGCCTCGAAGCTCATCCCCATCGCCTCGGCGGTCGCCGGGCCGTTGTCCTTGATGATGTCGGTGATGATCAGGCCGGGGCACAGCGCGTTGACCGTGATGCCCTCGGTCCCCACCTCCTTGGCCACCGCCTTGGTGAAGCCGTTGATGGCGTGCTTCGCCGTGACGTAGGACGTGAGGATCGGCTTGCCGTGCTTGCCCTCGACGGACGAGATGTTGATGATGCGGCCCGACTTCTGCGGCAGCATGTAGGCGAGCGCACGCCGCGTCGCCCAGAACGTCGAGTAGACGTTCCACCGCATCGTGTCGTCCCACGACGCGTCGCTCAGGACCGCCAGCGGCTGCAGGTCGCCTGCCCCTCCTGCGTTGTTGACCAGGATGTCGACCGTGCCGAAGTGCTCGGCCGTGAAGTCGATCAGGCTCTCGACGTCGGCCTGCTGCTTCACGTCGCCGGCCCGGAAGACGGCGCGCTCCCCGGCGCCGAGCTCGGCCAGCACCTTGTCGCCCTTCTCCTGCGAGCGGCCGTTGAGGACGACCTTCGCGCCGTCGCCGAGCAGCGCGGCGGCGATGGCGCGGCCGATGCCCGCCGTGCTCCCCGTGACGACCGCGACCTTGCCGTCGAGCTCCATCTGACCTCCTCGGGCGCCGGTCCCGGCGCTCCTGTGGTTACTTGGTCCGCCGTACAGACGGCGGGCAGGAGTGTGACACGTGCCACCTCGTCCGGAGAAGGCCCGGCGCGACGCCCGTTCCGGGGTGGACCCGCGCCGCGGTCGCCCGCCGCTCGGTCGAGCAGAACTCGAAGGGGAGGGCGTCGGATGGCGGTCACCGGGAGCGGTCCGCGCACGACGCGGGTCGTCGTGCTCGCGCAGCGACCGTCGACGGCGGGGCCGGAGCCCGCGCACTTCGCCGTCGAGGAGCGGCCCCTGCCCGCACTGAGCCCGGGCCAGCTGCTGGTGCGCAACGCCTTCATGAGCGTCGACCCCTCGATGCGGGGGCGGCTGGAGGAGACCGAGAAGCACTACACCACCAACTTCCGGGTCGGCGAGCCGCTCGACGGCTCGGCGGTGGGGCGCGTCGTGCGCAGCGCCTGCCCCGACGTCGCGGAAGGAGCCGTCGTGCGCCACCGCCTGGGCTGGCGGGAGCACGCGGTGGTCGACGCCGCCGCGGCCACCGTCGTCGACGACACGCTGGCCCCGATGTCGCAGTGGCTGGGGGTGCTCGGTCAGACCGGCTTCACGGCGTACGTCGGACTGGTGCGGGCGGGCGAGCTGCGCCCGGGCGACCGGGTGCTCGTCTCGGCGGCCGCCGGAGCCGTGGGGTCGGCCGCGGGCCAGCTCGCGCGGCTGCTCGGTGCGGGCCGGGTCGTGGGCAGCGCGGGTGGTGCGGTCAAGGCGGCCCTGCTGACCGACGAGCTCGGCTACGACGCCGGGATCGACCACCGCGCGGAGCCGCTGGCCCAGGGACTGGCCCGCACCGCGCCCGAGGGCATCGACCTCTACTTCGACAACGTCGGAGGGGACCACCTGGTCGCCGCCCTCGGCGCCCTGCGGCTCCAGGGGCGGGTGGCGCTGTGCGGGATGATCTCGCAGTTCGACTCCGCGGGCCCGCGCCCGAGCGTCGACCACCTGATCCAGGCCGTGCTCAAGCGGATCACCCTGCGCGGCTTCATCGTGCGGGACCACGAGGACCTGCGCCCCGAGTTCGAGCAGCGGGTCGGGGACTGGCTGCGCAGCGGCGAGCTGGTCAGCCGGTCGACGGTCGTCGACGGGATCGACCACGCCGTCGCGGCCTTCCTCGGCATGCTGCGGGGCGACAACGTCGGCAAGATGCTCGTGCGCCTGGACGAGTCCGTCGAGCACTGACCGTCCAGCCCGACCACCCGAGAGGACACCGCATGGACCTGCAGCTGCGCGGCAAGCGCGCCCTGGTGACCGGGGCCAGCCGCGGCATCGGCCGCGCCATCGCCGAGACCCTCGCCGAGGAGGGCTGTGCCCTGGCGCTGTGCGCGCGGGGCGCCGCGGACCTCGAGACGGCCGCGTCGCAGCTGCGCGCACGGGGCGCCCGGGTGCACGCCGAGCCGGTCGACGTGACGGACCACGCGGCGCTGGCAGCCTTCGTCGACCGCTCCGCAGCCGAGCTCGGCGGGCTCGACGTCGTCGTCTCCAACGTCTCGGCCGGCGCCGCCAAGGACGCCGACCAGTGGCAGCGCGGGCTGGACGCCGACGTCCTGGGACTCGTCCGGCTGACGGAGGCGGCGGTGCCGCACCTCGAACGGTCGCGCGGGTCGATCGTGTCGATCGGCACGACCAACGCGGTCGACAACGCCTGGCCGTCGGCGCCGAACGCCTACTCCTCGCTCAAGGCCGCGGTCGTCCACTACGCCTCGGCGCAGGCGCACGCGCTCGGGCCCCGGGGCATCCGGGTCAACACGGTCTCTCCCGGACCGGTCTTCTTCGAGGGCGGTGCCTGGGCGACGATCAAGGAGCACCGCCGGGAGGCCTACGACGACATGATCGCCAGGTCGCCGGTCGGCAGGATCGGCACGCCGCAGGACGTCGCTGCGGCGGTGGCCTTCCTGGCCAGTCCGCTCTCGGGCTACACCAACGGGGCCCACCTGGTCGTCGACGGGGGCATCACGTCGCGCGTGCAGCTCTGACCGGTGCCCCACGGCGTCCGGCCGGGCCCGTCCCGGCTACCCGCCGATCGTGCGGTCGCTGTCCCAGTAGGGCCGCCGGAGCGCGCGCTTGTCGAGCTTGCCCATGGCGTTGCGCGCCAGCCCGTCGACCCACTCGACCGTGCGCGGGACCTTGTGGGCCGCCATCCGGCTGCGGGCCCAGGCGACCAGCTCGGCGGGCTCCGGCGGGTCGGCGGCCGGGACGACCAGGGCGTGCAGCGCCTCCCCGAGATCGGGGTGCGGCACCCCGATGACCGCGACCTCCCGGACCGCCGGGTGCTGCAGCAGCACCTGCTCGCTCTCGGCCGGGTAGAGGTTGACCCCGCCGGAGACGACGACGTCGGCCACCCGGTCGGTGATGAAGACGAACCCGTCCCGGGTCACGTAGCCCACGTCGCCGAGGGTGGCCACCCCCGGCCGGACGTAGGCGCTGCGGGTCTTGTCCTCGTCGGCGTGGAAGCGGACCTCGCGTCCCGGCGGCGTCCGGAAGCCGAGGAGCCCGACCTGGCCGGGACCGAGCTCCTGCCCCGCGCCGTCCAGCACGACGGCCTCGAACGGCGGCACGGCCCGCCCGACCGAGCCGGGGTGGGCCAGCCACTCGTCGCTCGTGATGCGGGTGACCGTCCCGATCTCGCTGCCGCCGTAGCTCTCCACCAGGACCGGCCCGAACCAGTCGATCATCGCGCGCTTCACGTCGGGCGGGCACGCCGCGCCGGTGTGCACGACCGAGACGAGGCTGCTCACGTCGTAGCGCCGCCGGACCGGCTCGGGCAGGGCCAGCAGGCGGCTGAAGTGGGTCGGGACCATCACCGTCGAGGTCACCCCGTGCCGGGCGATGCGGGCGAGCGCGCCTTGGGCGTCGAAGCGCCCGAGGACCACCACGGGCTGGCCCGACAGCAGGTGGCGCACCGCGGTCAGCGGACCGTTGTGCTGCAACGGCCCCGCGACGAGGTGCGGGCCGGCCGGGAACCCCGAGCGGGCGGCGAGCGCCCGGGCGTACTCCTGCGCTGTCCCGACGGTGGCCGGCAGCCAGCGGACCTCGGTGCCGCGGGCGCGGCCGGTGGTGCCGGAGGTGTAGACGAGCGGCGGGCGCGCCGGGCGCCCCGCGAGCTCGGGCAGGGGACCGCCCGAGGTGGCCCAGTCCGACCACGCGATCGCCCCCGGCGCACCCGTGCCGTGCACCACCACGGCGGCCAGCGCCGTCTCCTCCCCCGCCCGGAGGGCGGCGGACAGCCCGTACGGCCCGGTCACCACCGCGACGACGCCGGCGTCGCGGAACTGGTCGGCCATCTCGCGCGCGGTCAGCTCGCGGGACACCGCCACGGTGCCGACGCCGGTGAGGATCCCGGCGGCGTGCGCCAGGAGCGTGGCGACGGCGTTCTCGCCGACGACGGCGACCCGCTGGTCCGGACCCGTCACCAGCTCCCGCAGGCGGGCGCCGACCCCCTCGACGGCCCGGGCGGTCCGACCCCAGGTCAGCGTCGTGACGTCGTCGACGAGCGCGACGTCGTCAGGCTGCCGGCTCGCCCGCTCGCCCAGGCCTGCGAGTGCCACGGAGCAGCTCCTCGGGCGTGACGGAGGTCTAGGGTTCGCCCGATCCTGCAGCACGGGTCAAGGAGGCAGCTGCGCCGTGGCACGTCCCTTCCGCTTCGCCGTGCAGGCCTACCGGCCCGGATCCGGCGCGCAGTGGCGCGACCTGGCCCGCCGCGTCGAGGCGCTCGGCTACTCGGCGCTGCACACCTCCGACCACTACCTCGGCCCCGGCGCGATCTCCGACGCGACCGGCCACCGTCCGGTCACCCTGGCCCCGATCCCTGCGATGGCGGTGGCGGCCGAGGTGACCAGCACGCTGCGCATCGGGTGCCGCATGTTCTGCGTCGGCTACCACTCGCCGGTGGTGCTCGCCAAGACGATCGCGTCCCTGGCCGAGCTGTCCCTCGGGCGCACCGAGGCGGGGCTGGGGGCCGGGTGGCTGCAGGCGGAGTACGACGGCATGGGCGTGCGCTTCCCGCCGGCCGGGGAGCGGGTCGACCACCTGCAGGAGTTCGTGGCACTGCTGCGGCAGTTCCTCGCCGGCGAGCCGTTGGAGCTCGCCGGCCGGCACGTGCGGGTGTCGGGCATGGGACCGCTGCCCGTGCCCACGAGCCCCGTGCCGGTGATGATCGGCGGAGGCTCCCCCCGCGTGCTGCGCCTGGCCGGCGCGCAGGCCGACATCGTCTCGGTCAACTTCGACAACCGCAGCGGGGTGATCGGTGCCGACAGCATCGCGACCTCGGGTGCGGAGCAGACGCGGCGCAAGCTCGGGTGGGTGCGCGAGGGGGCGGGCGACCGCTTCGGCGACGTGGAGCTGGAGATCGGGGCCTACTTCGTCGCGATCGCAGGGCGCACCGAGGCCACCGAGGAGCAGCTGTCGGCCCAGACGGGTCTGACGGGGGAGGACCTGCGCACCTTCCCGCACGCCCTGGTCGGCTCCGTCGACGCCGTCTGCGACGAGCTCGAACGGCGCCGGGAGGAGTACGGCTTCTCCTACGTCACCGTCGGCGACCGCGCCGTCGAGGCGTTCGCGCCGGTGGTCGAACGCCTCGCCGGTCGCTAGCCCGCCGTCACGGCGGCAGCGGCGTCGGTCGCCGACGGGCCCACTGCCGCGCGGGCTCGGAGCAGACCCAGGCCAGTGCGTTGGCGAGCAGCCGCCGGTAGGCGGCGAGCCCGAACGTCGCCGCGCTGTCACCCGGCTGCAGGTAGACCAGCGGCGACCGGCCCGCCGTGGTGGCCCAGGCGAGCAGGTCGCTCGCCGGCGGGTGCGCGGTGGCGTCCGGCGCCGCCTCCCGCCCCACGAGCACGTGCTCGTAGGCCGACACGAACGCCGCCCGGTCGAGGTCGGCGTCGGTGCGCAGCAGCGGGACGACCTCGTCGACGAGGACGGGACAGCAGTAGAGCTCGTCGTCGAGCTCGAAGGCGTCCACCCCTGCCAGGACCGGGTGGTCGCCGACGGGCAGTGCGCGGTAGGTGGCCAGCCGCGTGCCGGACGACGGCCAGTCGACGCCGCGCAGGCGCCCCGGCGCGTAGTGGAACCGGCCGCCGAGCGCGGTGGCCCACCCCTCCCAGCCCGGCCAGCCCGCGAGCGCGTGGTGGACGGCCACGACGCCGACGCCTGTGTCGAGCAGTCCGGCCAGCGCCGCGCGGACCTCGGCCGGCGGCCCGACCGGCGCGGGTGGTCGCCCCCGCTCCAGGTGCAGCCCCGGCAGGTCGTGCAGCAGCAGCGCGTCCCAGGCGCCGGCGTGGGCCGGTGACAGCCAGGCCTGAGCCGCCGGCTGGACGGCGTGGGCCCAGACGGCCCCGACCTCGTCGCAGGCCGCGGCCACCATGAGCAGGAAGGCCTCGAGGTCGACGCGGTGACCACCCGTGACGGCGAGGACCCGCACACCGGCCTCCCGAGGCGACCCCGTGACGCGTGCCACCGGGCCCGGTTACGGTAGCCGCTCTGCACTCAGCCACTCCTGCGGCAGGAACAGGCGGTTCCATGGGCAGCGCGACGGTGACCTCCGAGCACACGTCGGCGGGGGAGCGACTCGACCCGCAGGTGGTGCTCGACCTGCACCGCCGCATGGTCCGGATCCGGGTGTTCGAGACCGAGGCGGGCAGGCTGGCGGAGCAGGCTGAGCTGCCCGGCTTCCTGCACCTCTACGTCGGCCAGGAGGCGGTCGCCGCCGGGGCGATGAGCTGCCTGCGTGACGACGACCAGATCACCTCCACCCACCGCGGCCACGGCCACGCCGTCGCCAAGGGCGCGCAGTTCCGCCCGATGTACGCAGAGCTGTTCGGTCGCGTCGACGGCTACTGCTCCGGTCGCGGCGGCTCGATGCACATCAACGACCTGTCCATCGGGATGCTCGGCGCCAACGGCATCGTCGGTGCCGGCATCCCGATCGCGGTCGGTGCGGCCTTCGCGAGCAAGTACAAGGGCGAGGACACCGTCGCCGTGCCGTTCTTCGGCGACGGTGCGAGCAACATCGGCGCCTTCCACGAGGCCGCCAACCTGGCCGCGGTGCTCCGCCTGCCGGTCGTCTTCGTCTGCGAGAACAACGGCTACGCCGAGTTCACGCCGCAGGCCGGGCACATGCTGCTCGAGGACGTGGCCGACCGCGCGGCGGCGTACGGCATGCCCGGCGAGGTGTGCGACGGCATGGACGCGCTCGCCGTCCGCGAGACGGTGCAGCGCGCGGTCGACCGGGCCCGGGCCGGTGACGGACCGTCGCTGGTCGAGGCCAAGACCTACCGCTACTACGACCACCAGGGGGTCAAGGGCCTGCGCAAGCCCTACCGCACCCAGGAGGAGATCGACGCCTGGAAGGCGCGCGACGCCATCGAGCTGATCGAGGCCCGCGCGGCCGCCGCCGGCGTCGTGAGCGAGGAGCAGTTCGAGCGGGTGTGGGCCGAGACGCGGGCCGACGCCGCCGACGCGATCGAGTTCGCCAGGGCCAGCCCGCTGCCCGACCCCGCCGACATCGCCCAGGACGTCTACACCGTCATGCAGGCACCGCAGTGACCACCACCGTCGTGCCGCCGGGCGCCGCAGGCACGGGCGTCCGGGAGCTCACCTACGTCAAGGCCTTCAACGAGGGCCTCCTGCAGTGCATGCGCGAGGACAGCGACATCGTGGTCATGGGCGAGGACGTCGCCGGCTACGGCGGCGTCTTCCACATGTTCGACGGCGTCCTGGGCGAGTTCGGGCCGATGCGGGCCGTCGACACCCCCATCGCGGAGATGGGGCTGATGGGCATGGGCGTCGGTGCCGCCGCCCGTGGGCTGCGCCCCGTCGTCGACATCATGTTCATGGACTTCCTGGCCGTGTGCCTGGACCAGCTGGTCAACCAGGCCGCCAAGATGAAGTTCATGTTCGGCGGCTCGGTCCGCGTGCCGTTGACGATCACCACGGCCAGCGGCGCCGGCCTCGGCGCGGCCGCCCAGCACAGCCAGAGCCTCGAGGCGTGGCTGGCCCACGTCCCCGGCCTGAAGGTCGCGATGCCGTCGTCGGCCTACGACGCCAAGGGCCTGATGGTGTCGGCGCTGCGCGACGACAACCCCGTGGTCGTGATGCTCAACAAGCTGCTCCTCGGCGCCAAGGGCGAGGTGCCCGAGGGGCTGTACGACGTCCCGCTCGGCCGTGCGGCCACGCTGCGGACCGGCACCGACGCCACCGTCGTGGCTCTGGGCCGGATGGCGGTCGAGGCGGCGGCGGCCGCCGAGGAGCTGGCCGCGGAGGGCATCGAGGTCGAGGTCGTCGACCCCCGCACGGTGCAGCCGCTCGACACCGAGACGATCGTGGAGTCGGTGTCGCGGACCAACCGCGTGCTCGTCGTGCACGAGGCGGTGACCTTCGGCGGCATCGGCGCCGAGATCGCCGCGCAGGTGCAGGACCTCGCCTTCGACCACCTCGACGCCCCGGTCGCGCGCCTCGGGGCGCCCTTCACGCCGGTGCCGTTCAGCCCGTCGCTGGAGAAGGCCTACGTCCCGGACCGCGCGCGCATCGCCGACGGCGTGCGCGGGCTGCTCGCCCGGGGCTGAGCGTGGCCCGCGAGGTGCTGCTGCCCAAGCTCGGGCTGACGATGCAGGAGGGGACGATCGTCGAGTGGGTCGCGCGGCCCGGTGACACCGTCCGCGAGGGCGACGTCCTGCTGCGCATGGCCACCGACAAGGTGGACGTCGACGTGGAGGCCGAGGGGTCCGGCGTCTTCCGGCCGGTGGCGGTGGAGGGCGCCACGGTGCCTGCCGGTGCGCGGATCGCGTGGCTGCTGGCCGAGGGCGAGCCGGTGCCCGGGCAGGTCGAGGCGCCGCCCGGTGCTCCCGCAGGGGAGGCGCCCCCCGCCGCGGAGGACGTCGGCGAGCTGTCGCTCGCAGCACCGGCGGCGGCGTCCGGCAGCACCCGGCTCAGGGCGTCCCCCAACGCCCGCCGGATCGCGAGGGTGCACGGGGTCGACCTGCACGCCGTGGCGGGCACCGGCCCGGGGGGACGCATCGTGTCGGAGGACGTCGAGGAGCTGCTGGCCCGGCCGGCGGCTCCGGCACCCCGGGCGTCCGAGCCGGGGCGCGTCGTGTCGCCGCTGGTGCGCCGTGAGGCGGCGAGCAGCGGCGTCGACGTCAGCCGGCTGGTCGGCAGCGGTGCCGGCGGCCGGGTGCGCCGCGCCGACCTCGCCGCGGCCGCACCTCCCCCGGCCACGGCCGGGGTCATCCCCCTCACCGGCATGCGCGGCGCCATCGCCCGCGCGATGCACTCCTCCCTGCAGGAGATGGCGCAGCTGACCCACGGCTACGAGGCCGAGGTCGGCGGGCTGGTGCGGCTGCGCGAGCAGCTCAAGGCCGAGTGGGCCGGCCAGCGGGTCCCGAGCATCAACGACTTCGTCGTCAGAGCCGCCGCCCTCGCTCTGCGCGAGCACCCGCTGCTCAACGCCACCGTGCGCGACGACGCGGTCCACCTGCTGACCGACGTCCACGTCGGGGTGGCGGTCGCGGTGCCCGACGGGCTCGTGGTGCCGGTGGTGCGCGACGCCGCCGACACGCCGCTCCCCGCGCTCTCGGCGGAGACGTCGGCCCTGGCGGCAGCCGCCCGGGAGGGCCGCCTGTCCTCGCGGCAGCTCGAGGGCGCGACCTTCGTGGTGACGTCGCTCGGGCACTACGGCGTCGACTTCTTCACGCCGGTCGTCAACCCCGGCAACGTCGCCATCCTCGGGGTGGGGCGGGTCAAGGACGGCGTCCGCTGGGAGGACGAGACCCCCGTGCGGACCTCGGTGCTCACGCTGAGCCTGTCGTTCGACCACCGGGCCGTGGACGGGGCGCCCGCCGCCGACTTCCTGCGCACCGTGTCCGGCCTGCTCGCCACGCCGCTGCGGCTGCTGGCCGGCCCGTGACGACCGTGGTCGACCCGGGGCTGTTCACCTCGCTGGACCCGCCTCGTCTGGCCGGCAGCAGGTGCCGGTCCTGCGGCACGGTCACCTTCCCCGTCGGCGGCTCGTGCCCCCGGTGCACCCTGCCCGGTCCGGACACCGTCGCGCTGGCCGACGCCGGCACGGTCTGGACGTGGACCGTGCAGACCTTCCCGCCCAAGCCGCCCTACGTACCGCCGGCGGGGGGCTTCTCGCCGTACGCGGTGGGCTACGTCGACCTCGGTGACGTCCTCGTCGAGGGCCACCTGCTGGTCGAGCCCGGGCACCTGCGCATCGGCCTGCCGGTGCGGCTCGTGCTGACCCCGGTGGGCGACGGCAGCCGGTCGACCTTCGCCTTCGAGGCGACCCCGTGACGGTCGCGATCGTCGGCGTGGGCATGACCCGCTTCGGCCGGCACGACGAGCTCTCGGGGCTGGACCTCGCGGAGCAGGCCGTCCGGGAGGCCCTGGCCGACGCGGGCACCGCCTGGTCCGACGTCGACCTCGCCGTCGGCGGCAGCAACGTCTCCGGCAAGCCCGACGCGCTGGTGTCGCGCCTGGGGCTGACCGGGCTCGCCTTCCCGACGGTGCGCAACGGCTGCGCCACCGGCGGCGTGGCCCTGGCGACGGCCGCCGACGCGATCCGCGCGGGCCGCGCGCGCACGGCCGTCGTCGTCGGCTTCGACAAGCACGAGCGCGGCGCCTTCGCCTCCGACCCCGCCTCCTACGGGCTCGGTGCGTGGTACGGCGAGACCGGGCTCATGGTGACCACGCAGTACTTCGCGATGAAGACCCGCCGCTACCTGCACGAGCACGGGCTCTCGGAGGAGTCGCTGGCCCGCGTCTCGGCCCGGGCGTTCCGCAACGGGGCCGCCCACCCCCGGGCCTGGCGCCGGTCGCCCCTGTCGGTCGAGCAGGTGCTGGCGGCCGCGCCGGTCAACCCGCCGCTGACGCAGTACATGCTCTGCCAGCCGTCGCAGGGCGCCGTCGCCCTGGTCGTGACCGGCGAGGAACGGGCCGCCGACCTGGCCGAGCGGCCGGTGCGGCTCGCGGCGGTCAGCGTCCGGACCCGCCGCTACGGCTCCTTCGAGGTCTTCTCACCGTCCCTGGACCCGGTCCCTCGCAGGAGCCCCAGCATCGACGCCGCCGACAGCGCCTTCCGGACGGCCGGCCTGTCGCCGTCGGAGGTGGACGTCGCCCAGGTGCAGGACACCGACAGCGGATCGGAGCTGATCCACCTGGCCGAGACCGGCCTGTGCGCGCACGGCGAGCAGGAGAAGCTGCTGGCCGATGGGCAGACCGACGCGGAGGGCGCTCTGCCGGTCAACACCGACGGCGGGTGCCTGGCCAACGGCGAGCCGATCGGCGCCAGCGGCCTGCGGCAGGTGCACGAGGTGGTCCGCCAGCTGCAGGGGCGCGCCCTCGGCCGCCAGGTGCCCGGTGCACCGCGGGTCGGCTTCACCCACGTCTACGGCGCACCGGGAACGTCGTCCTGCGCCGTGCTCACGCTCGAAGGAGCTCGCTCGTGACCGACGTCGACGCGTGGCGCGGACAGGTGCGCGCGTGGTTGGCCGGCACCGTGCCGCCACGCGGCCCCGAGCAGGACGCGTCCGGCGACCTCGCCGTCTTCCGCAACCTGTCCGACGACGACGAGCACGCGCTGCTCGAGGCGGTCCGCGCCTACCGCCGGGCCCGCTACGACGCGGGGTACGGCGCGCTGACCCTGCCCCTCGAGCACGGCGGCGCCGGGCTGCCCGCGTCGTACGCCATCGCCATGGCGCAGGAGGAGGCGGCCTTCGCGGTGCCGCCCTCGACCGAGCTCATCAGCGTGACGACCGGCCTGGTGGGACCTGCGGTCGCGATGTTCGGGACGCCCGGGCAGCGGGCCGAGTACGCCGGGCCGCTGCTGCGCACCGACCTGCTCGCCTGCCAGCTGTTCAGCGAGCCGGGCGCCGGCTCCGACCTCGCGGCGCTGGCCTGCCGGGCCGTCCTGGACGGGGACGAGTGGGTGCTCGACGGGCAGAAGGTCTGGAGCTCCGGCGCCCGCTTCGCCGACCACGGCCTGCTGCTGGCCCGGACCGACCCCGACGTGCCCAAGCACAGGGGCATCACGGCCTTCCTGCTGCCGATGCGCACCCCGGGCGTCGAGGTCCGGCCGATCCGGCAGATGAGCGGCGGGGCGTCGTTCGCCGAGGTGTTCCTCACCGGGGCGCGCGTCCCGGACGGCCTGCGCATCGGCGGCGTCGGCGAGGGCTGGAGGGTCGCCACCGCGACGCTCGCCTTCGAGCGGACGGCCTCCGGGTCCGGCACGCGCCGCAAGGGCGGGACGGTCGACGACGTCGTGCAGCTGGCCCGGTCGCTGGGCCGCACGTCGGACCCCGTGGTGCGCCAGCAGCTCGCCGACCTGCACGTGCGCAGCGTCCTCAGGGCGGCCACCGCCGAGCGGGTGGCGCGGGCGGCGGCGGCCGGCGTGTCACCCGGTCCTGCGGGGAGCGTCGGCAAGCTGCTGGCCTCCGACCTGCTGGTGCGCACGGGAGAGACCGCCGCCGACCTGCTCGGCGGCCGGATCACGGCCGACACCGGGGAGGGCTTCGCGTGGACCGAGCACCTGCTCGGCGCCCCCGGCTACCGACTGGCCGGCGGCACCGACCAGGTCCAGCGCACCGTCATCGGTGAGCGCGTGCTCGGCCTGCCGCCGGAGCCCCGCGTCGACAAGGACGTCCCCTTCAGCGCGCTCAGGCGCGGCTGAGCGCGGGACGCGCCGGGCCGGCTACCAGCCCAGGGCGGTGGCGATGCGCTCCCGGTGGTAGGCGGCGCTGCCGAGCAGGACCGCGTCGGCGCGCGCCCGGCGGAAGTACAGGTGGGCGTCGTGCTCCCAGGTGAAGCCGATGCCGCCGTGCAGCTGGACCGTCTCGGCGCTGACCGTGCGGAAGGCGTCGCTGCACCACGCCTGGGCGACCGAGGCGGCCTCGTGCAGGTCACCGTGCTCGGCCGCCACCGCCCGCACCACCGCGGACCGGGCGGTCTCGACCAGCACCAGCAGGTCGGCGCAGGTGTGCTTGACCGCCTGGAAGCTGCCGACGGGCCGCCCGAACTGCGTGCGCTCCTTGACGTAGGCCACGGTCAGCTCCAGGCAGGCCGAGGCACCGCCGAGCTGCTCGGCGGCGAGGGCGACGGCGGCCACGTCGAGCGCCGGCCGCACGACGGCGTCGGCCGAGCCGCGGACGGTGAGCCGGACGGCGGGGGCGTCGGTCAGCGTGACGCGGGCCTGGGCCCGGGACAGGTCCAGGGTCGGCACCCGGACCACGTCGGCGGCTGCGGCGTCGACGAGGAACAGGTCAGGTCCCTCTGCCGTGGTCGCGGCCACGACCAGCAGCGCGGCTGCGGCGCCCTCCAGCACAGGGGCGGGCGTGCCGTCGACGGTCCACCCGTCGCCGGCGGGCGCGGCCGTCACCGCGAGGTCAGCGGGGTCCCAGACGGCGTCCCGCGTGAGCGCGACGAGCGTCGCCACCTCCCCCTCGGCCACGCGTGCGAGGGCCGCCGAGGCGCCCGCCGCGGCCAGCACCTGTCCGCAGAGGACCGTCGAGGACAGGAAGGGCACCGGCAGCAGCGCGCGTCCGAGCTCCTCGGCCACGGCCGCGACCTCGGCCAGGCCGCCGAGCCCACCCGCGTCCTCCGGCAGCCCCAGACCGGCCAGCCCCACCTGCCGCGCGAGCACGTCCCACGCGCGCTGGTCGATGCCCGGCCCGTCCTCGGCCAGCCGGCGCACCGCGCCCGGACCGCCGGCGGACGCGCAGACCCCGCGCACGGTCGCGCGCAGCGACGCGAGGAGCTCCTCGGTCTCGCTCACAGGACCGCCTGGGCCGCGGCGAGCCGGGCGACCGGCACCCGCTGCGGTGAGCAGGAGACGTAGTCCAGGCCCAGTCCCTCGAGCCACGCCACCGACGCTGCGTCGCCCCCGTGCTCGCCGCACAGGCCGATCTTGATCTCAGGTCGCACGCGACGAGCCCGGTCGACCGCGAGGGCCATCAGCGCTCCGACGCCGTCGGCGTCGAGCTCCGCGAACGGGCTCGCGGTGAGCAGGCCACGGTCGAGGTAGCTGCGCAGCAGCCGGCTCTCGACGTCGTCGCGGGAGAAGCCGTAGGTCATCTGCGTCAGGTCGTTGGTGCCGAACGACAGGAAGTGGGCGTGCTCGGCCATCCGGTCGGCGAGCAGTGCCGCGCGCGGCGTCTCCACCATGCTGCCCAGCAGGTAGGGCACCCGCACGCCGGTCTGCGCCTCGACCCGGTCGCGGGCCAGCCGCACCTGGCCCGCTGCCACGGCGAGCTCCTCGGGCAGCGACACGAGCGGGACCATCACCTCCAGCAGCGGGCGGACGCCCTCCTCGACGACCTGGACCCAGGCGAGGAACAGCGCCTCGGCCTGTGCGGGGTACAGCTCCTCGTCGAGCAGCGCCAGCCGCACACCGCGCACGCCGAGCATCGGGTTGACCTCGTGCAGCTCGGCGGCCCGCAGCCGCGCGGCCTCGTCCTCGTACACGGCGTCGCGCGGCAGGAACTCGTGCAGTGGCGCGTCGAGCAGCCGCACCGTGACGGGGCGGTCGCCGACCGCGCGCAGCAGGTGCACGAAGTCCTCGTGCTGAGCGCGGCGCAGCTCCTCCAGCGCGGCCCGGTGCGCCGCCGCGTCCGGGGCCAGCAGCATGCGCTGCACCAGGGGGAGCCGCTCGCCGAGGAACTGGTGCTCGGTGCGGCACAGGCCTATCCCCTCGGCGCCGAGCCGCAGCGCGACCTCCGTCTCGCGGACGGTGTCGCTGTTGGCGCGCACCCCCATCCGGCGGGACCCGTCCGCCCAGCCGAGCAGCCGGTCGAGCTCGGCGGGTGGTTCGGCGGGCCGGATGTCGACCGCCCCGAGGTACACCGTCCCCGTGCGCCCGTCCACGGTGACGACCTCGCCCTCGCGCACCTGGAGGTCGCCGGCGCTCACCAGCCCCTGCGCGCGGTCGATCCGCAGGCTCGAGGCGCCGCAGACCGCGGGAGTGCCGGCCCCGCGGGCGACGACGGCCGCGTGCGAGGCGAGCCCGCCGTGCGCCGTCAGCACGGCCCCCGCCACGAGGATGGCAGGCACGTCACCGGGGTCGGTCTCGTCCGCGACGAGCACGGCGGGTGTGCCGTCGGCGGCGAGCGCCAGCACGCGCTGCGCCGACAGGCAGACGACCCCCTCGGCCGCGCCCGGCGAGGCGGCCAGGCCGGTCGCGAGCACCGCCTCGGACCCGGTCAGCCGCACGGAGGCGTGGAGCAGCTCCTGCACGGCCGACGGCGCCAGCGACCGCACGGCCCCGGCCCGTGTGAGGACCCCCGCATCGGCGAGGTCGACCGCCAGGCACACGGCCGCACGGGGGGTCGGGCGCTCGACCGCCCCGGCGCTCAGCAGCGACACCCGACCGTCACGCAGCTCGAAGCCGACCTCGGCCACGCTGCCGAAGTGGTGCTCGAGCGTGGTGAGGGCCTGCTGCAGCACCTCACCGGCCGGGCCGAGCCCGCTCAGCGACTCCTCCGACCCGGCCGCGGAGGGAGCGGTGCGTCGGACACCCCGGTGGAACCGGCCGGTCGCGACGGCACGCCCGGTCTCCGGGTCACGGCTCGTCGCCAGGCCGTGCCCGGAGCGCTCCCAGTGGCCGATGCGCAACGCCTGGACGTGCAGGGCGAGGCCGAGGTCGGGCGGGAGGCGCTGCGTCCGTCGCGCACGCGCGCCGCGGGGCGAGGCCCAGCGACGCAGCACGGCGGTGGCCGCGAGCGCCAGCTGGCCGGCAGCGTCCTCGGGCACGGGGCCGAGCCCCGAAGTCGCGCACAGCGCCAGGAGGGCCGACAGCTGGTCACGGGGCGCCGGGATGCCGGCGAGCGCGTCGTCCCGCTCGGCGGGGTCGACGCCGAGCGCGTCCTCGGCCAGCAGGCGCAGCAGCGCGCCCCAGGCCTGGTGCAGGTCGCCGTCGCGACCGATGACGCCGACCAGCCCGTCGACGTTGCCCGGAGTGAGGCCGATCGCCACCACCTCCGGCGGCAGGCCCGCCGCGGGCAGCGGCGCGCTGGCGACGAGCCGCAGCAGCACGGGGTGCGCCGGGTCGCCGACGGTGCGCCCGGCGAGCTGGGACACCAGGTCGACGGCGGAGCGCGCGACAGCCGGGTCGGTGAGCTCCTCGGCGTGCCCGACCGGCACGGTGAGCCCGGGCACCACCGGGAGCCCCAGCGCGACCAGGCGGTCCATCTCGTCGCCGTGCACCCCGAGCGCGGCCGCGCCCAGCCCTCGGGCGCGGCCCTGTCCGTAGGGGACCAGCGGCGTGGACACGGTGGCTCGAGCGACGCCGGTGACCGGCGAGGTCACGCCGACGGGGCCGCGACCAGCGCGGCCTCCAGCTCCCCGTCCTCCTCGCGGCTCATCCCGAGCATGAGCAGCAGCTCCTGGTGCAGCCACATCCAGACGGTGTGGTAGCTCGGCTCCAGCGGCGACGTCAGCATCCCGGTGTGCCCGTCGTCGAACGCCTCGAGCGCCGCCGTCAGGTCCGCCCGGTAGTGGGCCAGCGACGGTGCGGCCTCGGCCATGCGGCGCAGGACGCGTCCCACGGCCTCGTCGACGTCGTCGAGCTCGTCCCTCACGGCGGCGTCGTAGGCCGGGTCGCCGTGGTCGTTGGCGCTGCCGTCCGGGCGGCGCTGCCACGACGTGCACAGCTCACGCAGGCGGTGGTTGATCGGCAGGAAGGTCGTCATCAGCCGCCGCAGGGTCGTCTCCTGCTCACCGCCCTCCGGCAGGCGGAGCTCGTCCGCGGCGGCCGCCCGGCCCTCGGCGGTGGGCATGACCAGGGGCCCCTTGACCATCGCGAGGCCGGCGTCGACGAGCTGCCGCTGCGCCGGGCCGAGCGCCCCGCGGTGCAGACCGCGCACGGCCAGCTCCAACAGCGCGGCGCGGGCGGCGTCGTCGAGCGGGACCGCCGCGGTGGAGGCCTCCGTCATGGGGCGGGCTCCTCTCGCGCCGGCGGTCTCCGGCTGCGGGTGCAAGGGCGGATGTGACGCCGGTCATCGTGTGTGTGCGCGCAGGACGAGTCAAGGAGGTCCAGCCCCACCACACGGCCTGGCGTCGCTGCCCGCGCCGGACCGCAGGTGCCGGACTCAGCGGCGGGTGATCCGGACCGGGAGCGAGGTGAGGCCGCGCAGGAGGAAGCTGGGCAGGTAGCGCAGCGAGCCCGGCTCGACCACCGTCACGCTGCGCACGCAGGAGGTGAGCTCCTCGAGCGCGACCCGCGCCTCGAGGCGCGCCAGCCCGGCCCCGATGCAGGCGTGGATGCCGTGGCCGAACGACACGTGCGAGCGGATCTCCTGACGGTCGGGCCGGAAGGCGTCCGGCTGGGCGAAGACCGCCTCGTCCCGGTTGGCCGAGGAGTAGGACAGGAACAGCACCGAGCCCTCCGGCAGGGCCACCCCGCCGAGCTCCACGTCGCGGGTCACGCGGCGGAACATCCCCTGGGTCGGCGCCAGCAGCCGCAGCGTCTCCTCGACGACGAGGGGGACACCCTCGGGTGCTGCCGCCAGCCGCTCCCACGGCTCGCCCGCCGTGTGCACCACCGACTCCGCGATCAGCCGGGTCGTCGTCTCGTTCCCGGCCACGAGCAGCTCGCGCAGCAGGTTCACCAGCACGTCGTCGTCGAGCCGGTCCCCGTGGTCGGGGTCGGCCGAGGC
This sequence comes from uncultured Frankineae bacterium, assembly GCA_902805775.1. Lineage (GTDB taxonomy): Bacteria > Actinomycetota > Actinomycetes > Mycobacteriales > SCTD01 > SCTD01. The sequence continues at coordinate 40,936 of CADCUB010000009.1, forward strand.
GAGCACCGAGAGCAGGTCCTCCCGCGGCCGGTCCCGACGCTGCTCGAGCTCGACCACCATGGCCTGCTGGAAGTCGAGCATCGTCTGCTCGACGTCGAGCCACCGCGCCGGCTCGAGCCGGCCGCCCAGCGCCCCGATGGCGGCGTCGGACCAGCGGCGCACGTCGTCGCAGCGCTCCGGGCCGAGTCCGAGGATCCGCGAGATGGCTCCGACGGGCAGGGGTACGGCGAAGCGCTCGACGAGGTCGACCACCTCACCGTCCGGGAGCGCACCGGCCAGCGCCCGGGCGGTCGCGCGGACGTCGGGCTCCATGGCCCGCAGCGCCCGGGGCGTGAACGCGCGGTTGCAGAGCCGGCGGATGCGGGTGTGGTCCGGCGGGTCGTTGCTCAGCAGCGTCGGGAGCCGGGGGATGCCGCTCGCCCGCAGCCGCTCGACGTCGGCGCGCACCTCCGGCGGCGGCTCGGTGCGGTGTCCGACCAGCGAGGAGTAGGTCGAAGGATCGCGCAGCACCTCGCGGACGAGGTCCATGGTCGTGACGACCCACCACCCGCAGCCCTCGACCGGGTGCACCGGCGCGGTCCGGCGCAGGGCCGCGTAGGCCGCGTGCGGCCGCTGCTGGAACGCCTCTGCGTAGGGGTCGAGGGGCTCGGGGGCCCACCGCTCCTGCACGCCCTCGGGCGGTGACGCCGCCGCCGTCGGGGTCAGGGCGGTCAGGGGCTCAGCGGGTCCAGGCACCACTGGCTCAGCAGGTGGTGGAAGTGACGGATCTTGCTCTCCTGGTAGACCGCGAAGGTCACACCTGGCTTGCGCGTGGCCCGGAGCCCCTTCTGGACGGCCTCGAGGTTGAACTCGTCCTGGTCGAAGACCCGGGCCAGCGAGCCGAGCACCTCCGTGGCATCGCGCCAGGCGTCGTCCGGGCCCAGCGCCACGTGCTCCGCGGGGGGCGGCCGCTCGCCCGTGAACGGCGCCAGCAGGAAGCACTCCATGATGCAGCTGGTGTGGTCGTCGCCGTGCGGCCGGAAGCGGTAGACGATCTGGTTGTAGGCCCCCCAGGGGTGGAAGTTGGGGAACAGGTTGATGTAGTAGCTGTCGACCAGCTCCGCGTCCGACAGCTGCTCGGCCTCGGGCCCGACGACCTGGCGGATCTGACGCCGGGCCGCCTCCGCCAGCACGGTGCGGGCGTTCTCGCCCTCCGGCACCACGAGGATCTGCGGGTCGTCCATGCGCTGGTCGATCGAGGAGTTGAGCTTCTCCTGCTCGGTGGGCTCCCAGGACAGGTACGGCGAGGCGACGCCGCGCGGGCTGATGCCGCGGGCGACGTTGCCGAAGACGTCGTACTGCGAGTTGGCGTCGCCGAAGCCCTGGAGCAGCTGGGGGTGGGTCGTCACCACGTGGTAGCTCTCCATGAAGGCGTCCTGAGCGACCTTCCAGTTCACCCGGATCACCTTGGAGACGTGGGCCCGCGTGTAGCGACGGTCCAGCGGCCACCGCTCGAACAGCGACGGCAGGTCGCCCATGAACTCCTCGAAGGGGCCCGCGTCGGGGTCGGGGTTGACGAAGACGAAGCCGCCCCACGTCGCCACCCGGACCTCGGGCAGCCGGAACGTCTCCGGCGTGACCTGCGGGAAGTCCCACGCGCTCGGCACACGCTTGAGCCGGCCGTCGAGGTGCCAGCAGAAGCCGTGGAAGGGGCACTGCAGGTCGTCGACCCGGCCCGGCCCGTCGCGCAGCGCTCTGCCGCGGTGCAGGCAGGCGTTGACGTAGGCCCTGATCCCGCCCGCACCCGGTGCGACGCGCACCAGCAGGAAGGAGCTGTCGACGATGTCGTAGACCTCGGTGTCGCCGACCTCGGCCAGCACCTCCTCCCGGCAGGCGAACTGCCACACCCGCGACCACAGCCGGGTCTTCTCGCGCTCGTGCCACTCGCGCGACAGGTAGCGCTCGACCGGGATGTCGTCGGAGCCGAACTCGCCCGGCTCGTCGCGGCGCAGCGACGCCGGGACCGGCTTGCTGTCGGTGTCGAGGAGCTGCTGGTAGTTCGGTCCCTTGCCGCGGAAGCCGGTGCGCGGCTGCTCCGGGGCAGGGCGGACGGGCGCCTGGGTCATGAGAACGACTCCTCGGTGTAGAAGCGCCGGCTGCGCGCGGCAGCGCCGCCGGGGTCCTTGCCGCCACTGGCGATCCAGCGGCACAGCTCCGGGTCCGCGCTGTAGACGACACCCTCGAGGTGGTAGCCGTCGCGGTCGAAGCGGCCCTGCCGACCTTCGCGGTCGGTCACGAGGACCGGCCCCCGGTCGTCGTCGGCCCACTCGTAGACCGCGCCGCTCAGTGCGTGCCTGATCTTGCGCATGCTGCCCGCCTCCTGCCGCACTGCGGTGTTACCGGAGGCAGACTACAGAAAGTCGCGGTCGTGGACCAGCCCGGTCCCGAGTCCCCAGGCCAGCCCCCTGCGGACCACCTCGAGGAAGGCAGCGGACTGCCACGGTCCACGCTCGACCGAGCACTCCGCCATCAGGGGCTGCATGTCCCAGCGTCCCCGGGCATGGCCCAGGGTCAGGTACAGCACCTCGCCCTCGCCTCGTCGACGCAGGTACAGCAGCGGTCGGCGCACCGACTCGTCGTCGACGGCCGCCGGCACCTTGCGCATCGTGCGGCTCGAGACGGTCGTCTCCAGCAGCACCTCGACGTCGGTCGTGAACGCGCAGCAGTAGGCCTCGTCGGTCACCTCGAAGTCGGCGAGGTCGGCGACCAGCGGGTGACGCGGCTCGCTGACCCGGACGGTGAACGGCTGGACTGTCGGGTGGGCGAGGAAGCGCGAGCCGAGCAGCCCGGTGAAGCGGGGCCGCAGGTCGGGTGTGAGGTAACGGCCGGGGATCACGACGCCGCTCCCACCGGTGACCGGTCCGCCCTCGGTGTCGAAGTCGATGAAGGCGTTGGTGCCGTGCAGGGCGAACCACCGGCCGCCGCGGTCGAGGAACGCCGCCAGCGCCTCGTCCTGCTCGTCGGTCGTGCGGACGTCGCAGGTGTAGCTGACCAGGAGCTGCGCGCCGGCCAGCGTGGCGAGGTCGGCGAAGTCGGAGGCGACGTGCACGTACGCGTCGTCGCGCTCGGCGAGCAGCGTCAGCAGGTCCAGGCGGACGCGGTTGACGTCGTGGAAGCGGCCACCCACGACGAGCAGGACGTCGCGGCGGTCACTCGCAGCCTCGGGCATGGTGGTCCCCTCCGGGTGACGGCTCCTGGACGGCGCAGAGCCTCGGGCGGCAGCAGGGGGATCGTGTCAGCCGGTCCTGACCGCCGCAGCGCCCGCCGACCGCTCGTGTGCCTCGGGGCCGTATCAGACCGCCCCGTCGCCCCTCCGTCCACGGGACCGGGCACGTTGACGGAGGTGGGCGATGGGCACGACGACGACCCGACGGCTCCTGCTGGGAGGCGGGGGCGCGCTGGCCGCGGTCGGGATCGCTGCGGCCGCCGCCTCCGGTGGCGGCGAGCCCGCCCCACCGCCTGCGCCGGTGGTGTCGCCGCCGCCCTCCGCCACCTCGACGCCCTCGGTCTCCCCGTCGCCCTCGGTCGGCGCCACCCTGCGGCCCGAGGTGGCCCAGGCGCTCGAGCGCCTGCGGCGGCGCAGCGAAGCCGTCCAGGAGGCCCTGCGGTCCGCCCGTCCGACGACCACGGCAGGACCGACGCCCGCGGCAGGACCGCAGGACCTCCCCCTGGTGCTCCCGACGCGACCGGCGCCAGCGCCGCCGCCCGCTCCCGAGCGGCAGCTGTCCGCGACCTGGTCGACCCTGGGCGGCGCCGTGGTCGGCGACTCCGTCCAGGCCGCGGGGGCCGCGCTCGGCGTGGTCTTCGACGACGTCGTGCGCCTCACCGAGGAGTGCTCCCTCGTCCTGACCGCCGACAGCTCGCTGGGCGTCGTCGCGACCGACCCCGGGGGAGTGCGCGTCTTCGTGATGGCGCTGGACGGGACGCAGATGGTGTCCGGCACCGGCACCCCCGTCGGCGTGGGCAGCACCCTGGAGCAGGTCCGTGCCGCCTTCCCCGACTGGTACTCCGGCTCCGAGCACCCCAGCCGGGCCGGCGGCGAGCGGGCCCTGATCGCCCCCCGGGCGCTGCGGGGCAGCGCCGCGCTGTTCGAGGCCGACGAGGCGGGGGTCGTCCGGCAGTTCCGGGTCGGCGACTCCGGCTACGTCGGCCACACCGACTACTGCACGACGCCGGAGTGATCGCGCCGCTCCGGCTGGGTAGGCCACCGGCATGGGAGACTTCAGCGGCACCACCAGCGTGTCCGTCCCGATCGACACGCTGTTCGCCTACCTGTCGGACGTCGACAACCTGCCCCGCTACTTCGCCCGGATGACCTCTGCGGTGCCGGCCGAGGGCGAGCGGGTGATGACCACGGCGAGGATGCCCGACGGCACCGAGGTGCAGGGTGAGGCGTGGTTCCGGGCCGACCGGGCCACCCGCCGGATCGAGTGGGGTTCCGAGGGCCCGAGCGCGTACGCCGGCCACCTGCAGCTCACCCCTGACGGCCAGGGCAGCGAGGTCGAGGTGGGTCTGCACACGACCCGCGTGCCGGACGGGGACCGGGAGGTCTCGGACGGCATCCGCGAGACGCTCGCCGCCATCAAGGCGCAGGCCGAGTCGCGGGGCTGAGCCCGCGGCCGGGCTGCGGCCAGACCGCAGCCGACCTGCGGCCGCACTGGTCCGCGGGCCGGTAGCAGTGCGGTCGGCGCCGTGCTCGACACTGGCCGACGTGGACGACCTCCGTGACCTCGCGCAGCTGCGCGACGAGCTCGACCGCGTCGACCGGCAGCTCGTCGAGCTGGTCGCCCGTCGCCTGGAGGTGGTCGCCGAGGTCGGGCGGGCCAAGGCCGCCACGGACAGCCCGGTCCGCGACCTCACCCGGGAGCGAGCGGTGCTCGACGGGGTCGTCGTGCTCGCCGAGGAGCGGGGCGTGTCGGGGGACCTGGTGCGCCGCATCTTCCGTGAGATCATCGGGCACGCGGTCGACCGGCAGGTCGCCGAGCTCACCGGCACGTCCGCCCGGCCGCTCGTCGTGGCCTTCCAGGGCACCGAGCACGCCTACAGCCACCTCGCGGCGCGCAAGCTCATGGCCGGGCGCGGTCAGTCGGCGACGTACGAGGGGCGCGTGTCGTTCGCCGACGCGCTCGGGGCGCTGCTGGACGGCTCCTGCGACCTGGCGTTCCTGCCCATCGAGAACACGACGGCGGGCAGCATCAACCAGGTGTACGACCTGCTGCAGGCCAGCGACGTGCACGTCGTGGGGGAGGAGACCTGGCGGGTGGACCACTGCCTGGCGGCGGTCCGCGACGTCGCGCTGTCGGGCCTGACCCGGGTGCTGTCGCACCCGCAGGGGCTCGAGCAGTGCGCGGCGTTCCTGCGCACCCTGCCGCAGGCGGTGCCGGTCACGGTCTTCGACACGGCCGAGGCGATGCGTGCGGTCGCGCAGGAGGGCGACCCCACCTGGGCGGCGATCGGCTCGCAGGAGGCGGCGGACGCGCACGGGCTCGTGGTGCTGCGGCGGGGCCTGGCCGACCGCGCCGAGAACTGGACGCGCTTCCTGCTGCTGTCCCGGACGCCGGCGGCGGTGCCGGACCGGGTCCCCAGCAAGACGAGCCTGGTCCTGGTCACCCGGCACGAGGAGGGGGCGCTGCTGCGCTGCCTGCAGATCCTGTCGCGCAGCGGGCACTCGATGACCAAGCTGGAGTCCCGACCCCGTCCGGGCAGTCCGTTCGAGTACCTGTTCTTCCTCGACTTCGAGGGCAACGTGGGCGACCCGGCGACCGCCGCGGTCGTCGAGGAGCTCCGGGCAGCGGCCCTGTGGCTGAAGGTGCTCGGCAGCTACCCGGCCAAGGTGGCGCGCGCCGACGCCGGCGACGACGACGCCCTCGAGGCGGTGCTCGCCCCGCGCCCGCGCTGACGGGAGCCGGTCGGGGGAACGGGACGCAGCGCGGAGGACAGCAGGGTGACGGGCAGCAGGGTGACGGGCAGCAGGGTGGCGGACAGCAAGGTGACGGACAACGGGGTGACGGTGAGTGCGGTGACGGTGAGCGGGACGGGCCCGCGGGCCGGGCTGCCGGACGGGCCGGTCCGGCACCCGTGACGACCGCCCTGCGGTGCGAGATCTTCCCGTCGGACCTCGACGCGACGGCCGACTTCTACGTGCGGGTCCTGGGCTTCGAGCTGCACCGCGACGAGCGCGGCGCCGAGCCCGGCTACCTCGAGCTGCGCCGGGGCAAGGTGCGGATCGGCGCCGCCGCCCGTCCCGAGGTGGAGGAGGCGGGCCACCGCCGGCCACCCACCGGCGTCGAGCTGGTGCTGGAGGTGGACGACCTCGACGCCGAGCGGGCTCGGGTCACCGGTGCCGGATGGCCGCTGGAGGAGGACGTGGTGCTGCGTCCCTGGGGGCTGCGGGACTTCCGCGTGTCGGACCCCAGCGGCTACTACCTCCGGGTCACCACCGCCGGTCCCCAGGGCGCCGGCACGACGCCCCGGCCCGCCGAGCGTCGCCGCTCCGGCCTCGGTCCGGCGTACGCCGGGATCGCCGTGGGCGCCCTGGGCGTGATCGGCGGGACCGCCGTCGCACTGCGGTGGCTCGCGGTCCGGCCGGTGGTCAGGACCGTCACGGTGGGGCCTCGGGGCTGGCTGAGCGTCCGGAGCGTCACGCCCCCCACCGCGCGGGACTGACGGCCGGCGAAGGCCGGTCCCCGCCGGTCAGAGACTGCGGGGCGACCAGGCCAGGGCGGCGGCGCCGGCGCCGACGGCGGTGAGCAGCGCCAGACCGGCCACCCCCGCGCCCACCTCCCGCGTCTCGGTCGTCGTGCCGACGGCGCTGCCGATGTCGTCGTAGACGTCCTCCAGCTCGTCGCCGCTGGCCGCCTCGTACGCCCTGCCGTCCGTGTCGCCGGCGAGCTCGGCCAGCGCCGGCGCGTCGACGGGCACGCGGATGCGCCGACCGTCGACGGCGACCTCGCCGTCCTGCGTGCCGTAGGCGATGGTCGAGACGGGGACGCCGGCGTCGAGCGCGTCCTGCACCGCTGCCGAGACCGGTCGGCCGGCGGTGCTGGCGCCGTCGGAGAGCAGCACGACGTGCGCGGGCGTCGCCTCGTCCTCGACGCCGGAGGAGCCGGACGTCGCGCCCGGCACCGCGGCCACCGCTGCCAGCGAGCTGATGACGGCCTCGCCGATCGCCGTGCCGTTGCCCATGCTCAGGCCGTCGATCGCGGTGGTCACGGCCCCGTGCTCCTGGGTGGGCGGGACGACCACGGACGAGGTGCCGGAGAAGGCCACCAGCCCGACGTTGAAGCGCTCGGGCAGGCCGTCGACGAACTCGACCGCCGCGGCCTTGGCCGCGGTCAGCCGGTCGGGGTCGACGTCGGTGGCCGCCATCGACAGCGACACGTCGAGCGCGACGACGACCGTCGCCCGCTCGCGCGGCACCTCGACGTCGGCCTGCGGCTCGGCGAACGCCGCCGTGGCGCCGACCATCGACAGCAGCACGGCGGTCGAGGCCACGTGCCGTCGCCAGCCCAGCCGCGGCGCGACCGACGCCAGCAGCGCGAGCCCGGGCAGGCGCACGGCGTAGCGCGAGACCCTGCGCTGCGCCAGCAGGTGGGCCACGGCCAGGGCCGCGACGGCGAGCAGCAGCCACAGCCGCTCCGGGCTCAGGAAGCTGAGGTCCCTCACGCCGGCCCTCCGCTCCTGCGCCCGGCGCCGCGCAGGCGTCGCCGGGTGGCCAGGAAGCGCACCAGCTGCGGCAGCCAGTCGGCGTCGGTGCGCACGGCGACGTGCGAGGCGCCGGCCGCGAGCACGCTGCGGCGCTGCTGCTCGGCGCGCTCGGCGGCGGCCGCGGCGTAGCGCTGACGGGTGCGGGCGCTCGTGCGCAGCTGCTCCTGCCGACCCGTCTCGGGGTCGACCAGGTGCAGCACTCCGACGTCGGGCAGCGCGAGCTCCCTCCTGTCCACGACCTGCACCACGACGACCTCGTGCTTCGCCGCGACGAGCCGCAGCGGCCGCTGCCAGGTGTCGACGGGGTCGCCCAGGTCGCTGAGGACCACCGTCAGCCCGCGCCGGCGGGGCCGGCGGGTGAGCGCCGTCAGCGCTGCGCCGAGACCAGGGCCGATGCCCGTCTCGCTGCGGGGCTGCCGCAGCAGGGTGCTCAGCGTCGCGAGGGAGCCGGCCCGGCCGGCGCGCGCCGGCAGGGAGCGCAGTCCGTCGCCGCCGACCACGAGGCCGGCGACCCGGTCGCCCGGGCGGCTGCACAGGTGGAGGAAGGCGGCGGCCAGGGCGAGGGCGACGTCGCGCTTCTCGGCGCCGGCGGTGCCGAACGACATCGACGACGACAGGTCGACCACCAGGGTCGTCTCCAGCTCCCGCTCGGCGACGGTCGTCCGCACGTGCGGCTCGCAGGTGCGCGCGGTGACCGCCCAGTCGAGGCGCCGGACGTCGTCGCCCGGGCCGTACGCGCGCGCCTCGGCGGCCTCCGTCCCCGGTCCGGGCAGGTGGCCCAGGTGGTCGCCCTGCACCAGGCCGTCGAGCCGGCGGGCGACGTCCAGGCTCAGACGGCGTACGGCGTCGGGCCGCGCGAGCGGCGGAGGGGGCAGCGCGGTGGGGACCGCCCGCAGGGGCCTCACGCGGCACCTGCCTGCGGCGCCGGACGGTCGGCGCCGTCCTGTGCCGGACGGTCGGCGCCGTGCTGGGACGGCGCGACGTGCGGGGCGTCCACGGCCTCCAGCACGCGCTCGACGATGCTGCGCGGCGACACCTCGTCGGCGAGGGCTTCGTAGGTCAGGACGAGGCGGTGGGCCAGCACGTCGGGGGCCAGGTCGGCGACGTCGACGGGCAGGACGTAGTCGCGTCCGCGCAGCACCGCCAGCGCCTTGGCGGCCTGCACCAGCCCCAGACTGCCCCGCGGCGACGAGCCGTGCGCCAGCAACGGCACCACGTCCGCCAGCCCCCACCGCTGCGGCTCACGGGTCGCCATCACCAACCGCACCGCGTACTCCGCCACCGCGTGGTGCACGAACACCGTGTCCACCGCCGCCTGCACCCCCACCAGGTCCGGCAGCGTCAGCACCGGCGAGGCGTACGGCCGGGCCACGCTCATCCGCCGCACGATCTCCATCTCCTCACCCATCGACGGGTGCCCGACCTCCACCTTCAACAAGAACCGGTCCCGCTGCGCCTCCGGCAACGGGTACACCCCCTCGGACTCGATCGGGTTCTGCGTCGCCAGCACCACGAACGGCACCGGCAGCCGGTAGGTCGTCCCCCCGATGCTCACCTGCCGCTCGGCCATCACCTCCAGCAACGCCGACTGCACCTTCGCCGGCGCCCGGTTGATCTCGTCCACCAGCACCAGGTTCGCGAACACCGGCCCCAGCTCGACGTCGAACGCCTCCCGCGACGGCCGGTAGATCCGCGTCCCCACGATGTCCGACGGCACCAGGTCCGGCGTGAACTGCAACCGCACCGACGACCCACCCACCACCGTCGCCAACGTCTCCACCGCCAACGACTTGGCCACCCCCGGCACCCCCTCCAGCAGGCAGTGACCACGCGCCAGCAACGCCACCAGCATCCGCTCGACCATCCGGTCCTGACCCACCACCACCTTCTTCACCTCCATCAGGGCGGTCTCGAGGACGGGGCCGGCGGCGGCGAGGTGCGCAGAGGTCATGGGGGCTCCAGGTGAAGGGGGGAGTGCGGGGAAGGACAGGTCAGAGCAGGCGGGAGGACCACAGCAGCGACGGCACGGACGTCGCGAACAGCAGGGCCAGGCCCAGGCCGGCGAACAGGTCCGAGACGTCCACCCGGCCCGGCTCGCGCACCAGCGCCGAGCCGATGTCGTCGTAGACCTCGCGCAGCTGCGCTGCCGAGAAGGCGTCGTACGACCGGCCTCCGGTCGTCTCGGCCACCTCGCGCAGGGCGGTCAGGTCGACCCCGACGGGATAGGTCCGGCCGTTGAGCTCGAGGGTGCCGTCGGGGGTGCCGAAGGCGATCGTCGACACGGGGACGCGCGCCGCCGCGACCGTGCGGGCGGCGTCCTCGAGCGAGGTGCCGACGGTGGTGTCGCCGTCGGCGAGCTGCACGATGCGGGCGGCGGGCTCGGGGTCGCCGGCCGCGGGTCCGAGCGCGGCCAGGGCGGCGTCCAGCGACAGCAGCAGCCCGTCCCCGGCCGCGGTGCCGTCGGTCAGCGGGAGGTCCTCGACGGCGGCGGCCACCTGCTCGTGGTCCCGGGACGGCACCGCCACGAGGGTCGCGGCCACGTTGTAGGCGACCAGGCCGACCTCGACCTCGTCGGGCAGGTCCCGGATGAACTCCGAGGCGGCGGACTTCGCCACGGTGATGCGGTCGGGGGCGACGTCGGTCGCGAGCATCGAGGTGCTGGTGTCGAGCGCCACCATCACGACGGCGCGCTCCCGCGGCTGCTCGCCGGCGACCGACGGGCCGGCGAAGGCGGTGGTCATCGAGACGAGCGCGAGGGCCAGCCCGGTGGCGATCACGGGCCGGCGCCAGCCCATCCGGTGCGGCGCGACCGACGCCAGCAGCGCGGGCTCGGCGTACCGCTCCCCGGTGCTCCGCCGGTGCCGGAGCACCAGCAGCGCGACCAGCGCCAGCCCGGCGGCGGCCGCCAGCACCCAGAAGCGCCCGGGGGCGGCGAAGGACAGGTCACGCAGCACGTGGCGGCTCCTCGGGCGGGACGGGGACGGCGGGCGGGTGCGGTGCGGTGCGGTGCGGTTCGGCGGGTGGGTGCCCTGTCGGGGGTGCGGGTGCGGTGCGGCGGGGCGGGTGCCCGGCCGGACGAGAGCCAGGCTGCGGGCCGTTGCTGGGTCCCTCCTGCGGCCCACCTGGCAGTGACCTGTGAGACCGGCCCACCGAACAGGCGCGTGCACGGGACCGGCGGCCGGGCTCACAGCAACCGCACAGGCAACGTCCAGACTCGCGTCAGGGTGTCCGCAGACCGTGGGTGCACCTCTCGAGATCGGAGCACCGCATGCCCGCCACGTCCCCGCCCGAGGCGCGTCTGCTCGTCGTCGACGACGAGCCGAACATCCTGGAGCTGCTCTCGGTGAGCCTGCGCTTCGCCGGGTTCGAGGTGGCGACGGCCACGAACGGCGTCGACGCGCTCAACCAGGTCCGCGCGTTCGGGCCCGACCTGCTGGTCCTCGACGTGATGATGCCCGGCCTGGACGGCTTCGCGGTCGCCTCCACCCTGCGCGGCCGGGGCGACCAGGTGCCGGTCCTGTTCCTCACGGCCAAGGACGCGACGGAGGACCGGGTGCAGGGGCTCACGCTGGGCGGGGACGACTACGTCACCAAGCCCTTCAGCCTCGAGGAGGTCGTCGCCCGCATCCGCTCGGTCCTGCGGCGCACCTCCGGCCCCGCTCCGGCGAGCGCGCAGGCGCCGACGTCCGCGCGCCTGGCGTACGGCGACCTCGTCCTGGACGACGACACGCACGAGGTGTGGGAGGGCGACCGGGAGGTCGAGCTGTCTCCCACGGAGTTCAACCTGCTGCGCTACTTCCTGCAGAACCCCGGGCGCGTGCTGAGCAAGCGGCAGATCCTGGAGCACGTGTGGAACTACGACTTCGGCGGCGACGGCAACGTCGTGGAGTCCTACGTCTCCTACCTGCGCAAGAAGGTCGACCTCTCGCAGCCGCGCATGCTGCACACCGTGCGCGGTGTGGGCTACGTGCTGCGGCAGCCCAAGGCGCCTCCCGCGTGAGCACGCCGCCGCCCGCCGGGCGGCTGTCCCGGCTCCCCCTGCGCACGCAGCTGATCGCGCTGCTGGTGGTCACCGTGGCGCTGGTGGTGCTGGTGACCAGCCTGGCCAGCACCGCGGTGCTGCGCGACTCGCTGGTCGACAGCATCGACCAGGACCTGCAGCAGGTCATGAAGTCCTTCGACGCGGGCAACGGCGGCCCGGCAGCAGGCAGCGGCGGTCGAGGGGGCAAGCGGGGGCCGCGCACGGGCGCGGCCGTGATGACCCTGGTCTACGACGGCGGCGGCACCCTGCTCGGTCGTGAACCGGCCGACCCCTCCTTCGGCGAGCCCCGGGTGGAGGACCCCGCCGAGCTGTCGCGCGTGGCGCCCAGCGAGGTCGGCGACGTCGCGTCGGACCGGCGCTGGCGGGTGCTGGCCCGGTCCACCTCCACTCCCGCCGGCGGCACGCTGGTCGTCGCGGTCGCCCTCGACGGCACCCAGCGGACCGTCTCCCAGCTCCTGGTCATCCACACCGCGGTCGGCTTCGGCGCGCTCGTGGTCGCGGCGGTGCTCGCAGGACTGGCCGTACGACGCAGCCTGCGCCCGCTCGTCGGGGTGCGGCGGACGGCGGAGGCCATCGCGGGCGGGGACCTGGCCGTGCGCGTGCCGGCGGCCGACCCGCGCACCGAGGTGGGCAGCCTGGCCGCGTCCTTCAACGTGATGGTCGACCGGTTCCAGAGCGCCTACTCGGCGCAGCAGCGCTCCGAGGTCGAGGCCCGCACGTCGGAGGGGCGCATGCGCCGCTTCGTGGCCGACGCGAGCCACGAGCTGCGCACGCCCCTGACCTCCATCCGGGGCTTCGCGGAGCTGTTCCGCCAGGGGGCGGCCCGCGAGCCCGAGCAGCTGGACGGGGTCATGCGGCGCATCGAGGACGAGGCCGCGCGCATGGGTCTGCTCGTCGAGGACCTCCTGCTGCTGGCGCGTCTGGACCAGGCCCGACCGCTGCGCCAGGACCCGGTCGACGTGCTCAGCGTCGCCACCGACGTGGTGCACGCGGCGGCGACGGTCCACGGCGGGACGCACGAGGTGCGCCTGGACGCCGACGCCGGCGGCGGCCTGCCGGTCGTCGTCGGCGACGAGCCGCGGCTGCACCAGGTGGTGGGCAACCTGGTCGCCAACGCGGTGGCGCACACGCCCGAGGGCACCTCCGTCGACGTGCGCGTCCGGCGCTCGGGCGGTGACGTCGTGCTCGAGGTCCGCGACGACGGGCCCGGGATGCTCCCGGAGGTGGCCGCCCGGGTCTTCGAGCGCTTCTACCGCGCCGACACCTCCCGCACCCGCGGGCAGACGCCCAGCGCGGGCAGCGGACTGGGGCTGTCGATCGTCGCCGCCATCGTCGCGGCCCACGGCGGGAGGGTGTCGGTGGACAGCCGTCCGGGGGCCGGCTCGTCCTTCGTGGTGCACCTGCCGGCCGCCCGCTGACCGGACTCCCAGCCTCGTCACAGGTCGGTCCCGGCCGTGTGCCAGGTGCGCGTCCGAGCCTCGGAGCACGACGCAGGCCGACCGCGGCCTGCCCGACCGAGGAGCCCCCGACATGCGCAGCACGCTCGCCACTGCCGCCCTCGCCGGCGCCGTGGGCCTGACCGGCGTCGCCGGTGCGGCCCTGGCCGCCCCGGCCGTCTCGTACGCCGCCACCGGCGACAGCACCGCCCTCGAGGACCGCGTCGCCTCGCTGAGGGAGGCGCTCGCGGGCCTGGTCACCGACGGGACGCTCACCCAGGAGCAGGCCGACGAGGTCGCCTCGACGCTCGCCGAGCGCGGGCCGCGGAGCGGGCGCACCGGTGGGCACGGCGGTGGGCACGGCGGTGAGGACGGCAGCGGGCACGGGCACGGCGGCGGGGCACGGGGCTCCGGGACCGGCTTCGCGGCGGCGCTCGAGGACCTCGGCATCTCCACGAAGGAGGTGCGGGACGCTGCCGAGGACGGGACCACCCTGCGCGCGCTCGCACAGGCGAACAGCGTGCGCGCCGACGCCCTCGTCGAGGCCCTGGTCGCAGCGCAGGAGGCCCGCCTGGGCGA
>CADCUB010000010.1 GCA_902805775.1 uncultured Frankineae bacterium
GATGTCGAAGGCCAGCAGCCCGACGGAGGGTGCGCCGGACGGCACTCCGCTGGACAGGACGGCACCGCGCAACGAGGTCGTCCTCGTCGGCCGGGTCCCGGCCGATCCCGAGGAGCGCGAGCTGCCCAGCGGGGACCGGCTGGTGACCTGGCGCCTGGTCGTGACCCGGAGTCCGTCACGCCGGCCGCCCGCGACAGGGCGTGCCCCGACTGTCGACACGGTCGACTGCGTGGCCTGGACGGCGTCCACCCGCCGCGCGGCGCTGGGCCTTCGGCCGGACGACGTCGTGGAGGTCCACGGCGCGCTGCGCCGTCGCTTCTGGCGCGCCGGCGCTGCAGCGGCCAGCCGCTGCGAGGTCGAGGCCAGCACCGTGCGCAGGGTCAGCCGGCGACCCGTCCTGTGAGGACCTCCTCGACCACCGTGCGTCGCGGGTCCGACCCGGCCCGTCCTCAGTCCGGCGTCGCGTCCCGGTGGTCGCGGATGAGCAGGCCGGTCGCCGGCTTGGGCGTGAACAGGGTCGACTTGCGGGGCATCCGCTCGCCGGCGCCGGCGACCGCAGCGACGGCCCCGACCGGTGTCGGGTTGAGCAGCACCGCGCTGCCGGACGTGCGGGTGGCGGCGGCAAGGGCGTCGGCGACGTCGTGCGCGTAGCCGACGTGGTCCACGTCGTCGGGCAGCCCCCACAGCCCGGTGACGACGAGGGTGTGCAGGACGCTGACGTCGAGGGCGGCCCACGCCGGCGAGCGCTCGGGCGGCACGACCGCTGCCAACCGGGCCGGGTCCGGCTCGCTCAGGAGATGCAGACCGGTGCCGTCACCCGAGGCGAGCAGGAACGCCGGTCCGTTCCGCCCGGCCTCCTGCAGCCGGCTCAGTCCGGCGTCCAGATCACCGTCGAGCGCGCGCACAGCCATGCCGGCCGACGCCCGTCGAGCCAGCTCCGCCGGAGCCAGCCCCGGGACCACCCGGTGGATGGCGTGCACCTCGGGCCCGAAGGCGCTGGCGTCCACGAGGAAGCACAGGCCGGAGTCCCAGGGCCCCGGTCCGCGGCCCGCCGCGTGCTGCGCCGCCTGCCGCTGCAGGTAGGTCGCGTACCGGTGATGGCCGTCCGCGATGAGAGCGCTGCGCGGGTGCAGGTCGTCCCCGACCTCGCGCAGCACCGCCGGGTCGGTGAGCGCCCACACCCTGTGGCGCAGGCCGTCGGACAGCTGCGCGTCCAGCACCAGCCGCGGTCCGGCCTCCGAACCCGCCGACGCGACGGCCCGGGCCGCCGCGCCACCGCCGTCGTACACCAGGAAGATCGGCTCGAGGTCGGCGCCGACGGCCGTGTAGAGCGCCAGACGGTCGTCGACGGCACGGGTGATGGTGTTCTCGTGCGGCAGGACGATGCCGTCCTCGGCCGGCGTCAGGGCGAGGGCGCCCACGAGCCCGCGCTGGACGTGTCCCGACGGCGACGCCTGCTCGTAGACGTACAGCGCCGGCTCGGCGTCGGGCACGAGGATCCCACCCGCGCGCCAGTCGTGCAGCGTGCGCGCGGCCCGTGCGTACCGGTCGTCCGAGTCGGGCGTGTCTCGTGGGAGGATGAGCCGTACGACGTTGTGCTCGCTCGCTGCTTCGAGCTCAGCCACGCCGTCCGCGTCGATGACGTCGTAGGGCGGGGAGGTCAGAGCATGCAGTTCGCCTGCTGTAGTTGTGTCATAGCGCAACGCACGGAAGGCTGACAGGACCAGGCCGCGAGGGCGGGGAACGGAGGACAGCGACGGGCTCGGCGGCTGCACGGGCACCCGGTCACGGTGGCTCGAACCAGCAGTCATGCAGTGAGCGTAGAGGTGCAGGTCCGGCCCCCCCGGACGCGCAGAGGACGAACAGGAGGGACTGGCATGTCCGAGAGTCGGTACGACCCTCGCTACGACCCCCGTGCGCCGGAGGAGGAGCGTCCGCGTCCGTTCTCCGACCTCCCCCCTCCACCACCCGACGTCGTCCCCGCCGGGGAGGTCTACGACTGGTACCTGCGCGGCGTCGACCTGCTCGACAACGGCGACACCAACGCCGCTGTGCAGCTGCTGTCGCACTGCGCGCAGGCCGAGCCGGAGAGCCGGCAGGTCCGCGAGGCGCTTGCCCGGGCGCAGTTCGACATCGGGATGTACGACGAGGCGCGCGAGAACTTCGAGTGGATCATCTCGGTGAACCCCGCTGACGACTACGCGCAGTTCGGCCTGGGGTTGGCGGCGACCAAGGCCGGCGACCTGCACAGTGCCGTGGAGCACCTGGCCCTGGCTGCCGCGATGCGACCGGACATCGCCTACTACGGGACGGCCCTGCGAGGAGCCCGCGCCGCTCTGACCGCCGCACGCCGCTGACCTCCGACCGGGGGGTCGGCTTCTCCAGCAGCCCGCAGCCGTTGGTCGAGGTGTACGACGCGGCGCTGTTCGACCTGGACGGCGTGCTCTACCTGGAGGAGCACGGCATCCCGCACGCCGCCGAGGCGGTGGCCGCTGCACGCACGGCCGGCATGCGCGTCGCGTACGTGACCAACAACGCCTCGCGGCACCCCGCGGTCGTCGCCACCCGGCTGACCGGACTGGGCATCCCGGCGACGCCTCAGGAGGTGGTCACCAGTGCCCAGGCGGCGGGTCGCCTGCTCGCGGCGCACGTCCCCGCAGGCAGTCCCGTGCTCGTCCTGGGAGCACAAGCACTCGTCGACGAGGTCGCCGCCGCCGGGCTGGTGCCGGTACGCCGGCTCGCCGAGGCCGCCGACGGCCACGTGGCGGCGGTCGTGCAGGGGCTGTCACCCGACACCAGCCAGCAGGACCTCGTCGAGGCCGCGGTCGCCCTGCGGGCCGGTGCGGAGTGGGTGGTCGGCAACACCGACCTGACGCTGCCCAGCCGCCGGGGGCCCCTGCCCGGCAACGGCGCCTTCGTCGAGGTGCTCCGGCTGGTGACGGGCCTCGAGCCGCGCGTGGCGGGCAAGCCCGACCCCACGCTGCACCGCGAGTCGGTGGAGCGGGTGGGGGCCCGGCGCCCGCTCGTCGTGGGGGACCGCCTGGACACCGACGTCCTCGGTGCCGCCCGCGGTGGTGCCGACAGCCTGCTGGTCCTCACGGGGGTCACGGACCGGGCTGCGCTGCTGCAGGCGCCCGTCGGGAGCCGCCCGAGCTTCCTGTCGAGCGACCTGCGCGGGCTCTCGCAGCCGCACCCTGCAGTGGAGGTCGAGGGTGACACCGCTCGCTGCCGCCAGGCCGTGGCCCGATGGGCCGACGGTCGCGTCACCGTCCAGGGACAGGGGGACGACGCGCTGCGCGCGGAGGCGGCCCTGTGGTGGGCGTGCGTCGATGCCGGGCGTCCCCTGACCGCCGCCGGCAGCTGACCTGCGGCCACCACGACACCGCGCACAGAGCGGGCGACCCCGGACCGTGCCGGTCGAGCGGTACGGTGCCCGCCTGCTCGACGACCGGGGGACCACCGTGCGCGATGCACTCAAGAGCTACCTGGCGCTGGCCGGCGGAGTCACCGACCTCACCCGGCAGGCGGCGCTCACGGCAGCGCGCGCTCTCGTCAGCCAGGGGGAGGCGACCGCTGAGCAGGTGACCACCCTGGCCGAGGACCTGCTGGCGCAGACCCGCCAGAACCGCGAGGCCGTCGTTGCGCTCGTCCGGTCCGAGGTGGACCGGGCGCTGGCCCGGGTCGGCCTCGCGAGTGCGGACGAGGTGGAGGAGCTGACCCGGCGGATCCGCGAGCTCGAGGCTCTCCTCCAGGGGCAGGTGGCGGCTGCCTCCCCCGGCGTCGGTGCCGCGGGCGGGGAGGCGTCGTCGGAGCAGACACCGGTCGCGCCGGCGCCGGCCACTCGCGGTCGGACCGAGGGGGCACCGGCTGAGAGGGCGCCGCGCAGGAAGGCGCCGGCCAAGAGGGCATCGGCCGAGCAGACCCCGGGCGAGAAGGCAACGGCCGGAAGGGCACCAGCCAAGGCGCAGACGGCTGCGGCCGATCAGGCTCCGAAGAAGGCCCCGGCCAAGGCCCCGGCCAAGGCCCCGGCGAAGGCCCCGGCGAAGGCCCCGGCGAAGGCCCCGGCGAAGGCCCCGGCGAAGAAGGCCCCGGCGAAGAAGGCCCCGGCCAAGAGGGCCCGGGCGAAGGAGGCCCCGGTCGACGAGACCGGGGCTGCGGCGTCCTCCTCCACGACGGAGGGAGAGGCACGGCCCGACGCCGGACCCGGCGCCGGCTCGTCCGCGCCTGAGCCCGGCGAGAGCCCGGCATGACGGCGCCGACCCCCGTGCCCGGTCCGTCACAGGACCTGGACGGCCAGGACGTGGCGGACGTGCTCCGGTGGCTGGAGGACCTGCAGGACCGCCCGCTCCCCGACCACGTGCAGGTCTTCGACGACGTGCACCGGGCACTGCAGGCCGCGCTGGCTCGCCTGGACGAGGCCTGAGCTGGCGCGCAGGGCACGCCTGGACGCCGAGCTGGTCCGCCGCGGCCTGGCCCGCAGCCGTGAGCAGGCCGCCGAGCTCGTCGCGGCAGGACGGGTGACGGTCGCCGGGCAGACGGCCAGCAAGGCGTCGACCGCCGTGGAGGCCGGCACACCGCTGGTGGTCAGCTCGCCGGAGGGCCCGTCGTACGTCTCACGCGGCGGGCACAAGCTCGCCGGCGCGCTCGACGCCTTCGGCTACGACCCGGCGGGCAAGCGCGCGCTCGACGCAGGAGCCTCCACCGGCGGCTTCACCGACGTGCTGCTGCGGCGCGGCGCCGCGCACGTCGTCGCGGCCGACGTCGGCTACGGGCAGCTGGCCTGGGCGCTGCAGACCGACGCCCGCGTCACGGTCCTGGACCGGACGAACGTCCGGGCCCTCGAGCCGGAGCAGGTCGGCGCGCCGGTGGAGCTCGTGGTCTGCGACCTGTCCTTCATCCCGCTCGGCCTGGTGCTGCCGGCGCTGGTCCGCTGCGCCGCACCCGACGCCGACCTGATGCCGATGGTCAAGCCGCAGTTCGAGGTCGGTCGCGAGCGGCTCCCGAGCGGCGGTGTCGTCCGTGACCCGGGTCTGCGCGCGCAGGCGGTGCGGGAGGTGGCGCGCCAGGCTGCGGAGCTCGGCCTCGGGGCGCGCGGCGTCACTGCGAGCCCGCTTCCGGGCCCGAGCGGCAACGTCGAGTACTTCCTGTGGCTCACTGCGGGCGCGCCGCCGCTGGACGACGCCGCACTGCGCGCTGCGGTGCAAGCCGGTCCGCAGTGACCTGCTGCCGACGGGTCCGCGGCCCTCGGGTGCGCCGGATGACAGGCTGTCGCACGTGACCCGATCCGTTCTCGTGGTGGCCCACACCGGCCGCGCCGTCATCACCGACGCCGCACGGCACGCCATCCACCGGCTGCAGGACGCCGGTGTCCACGTGCGGGCGCTGGGCGAAGAGGTCAGCGACATGGGACTGACCGGCGTGGAGCTGTGCGACGGAGGTGCCGGGTCGGCCGCCGACGCCGAGCTGGTCCTGGTCCTGGGCGGTGACGGGTCGATCCTGCGCGCTGCCGAGCTCGCACGCGCCGCCGCCGTCCCCCTGCTCGGGGTCAACCTCGGCCGCGTCGGCTTCCTGGCCGAGGCCGAGTCCGAGGACCTCGACCAGACCCTGGACCGCGTCCTGGACCGCGACTACACGGTCGAGGAGCGGCTCACGCTCGCCGTCGACGTGGTCGAGGACGGACGGGTCGTCCACGCGGGCTGGGCGCTCAACGAGTGCAGCGTCGAGAAGGCGGCCCGTGAGCGGCTGGTGGAGCTCGTCGTCGAGATCGACGGCCGGCCCCTGTCGCGCTGGGGCTGCGACGGCGTCGTCGCGGCGACCCCGACCGGGTCGACGGCGTACGCCTTCTCCGCAGGAGGGCCGGTCGTGTGGCCGACCGTGGAGGCCCTGCTGGTCGTGCCCATCAGCGCCCACGCGCTGTTCGCGCGCCCGCTGGTCGCGGCACCGACCTCGGTGGTCGCTCTGGAGGTGCTGCCCAGCGGTACGACCGCGGTGCTCGCCTGCGACGGCCGCCGTACGCGGGCGGTGCCGCACCGCGCACGGGTGGAGGTGCGGCGCGGGTCGGACCCCGTCCTCCTGGCACGTACGCAGGACAAGCCGTTCACCGACACGCTCGTCCGCAAGTTCGGGCTGCCTGTGGAGGGCTGGCGCGGCGCGCGGGAACGGTGAGCCGCCTCCCCGGGACTGTCGGAGGTCCGACCTAGGCTCGCGGCGTGCTCGAGGAGATGCGGATCCGGGGTCTGGGCGTCATCGACGATGCCGTGCTGCCGCTCGAGCCCGGCCTGACCGTCGTCACCGGGGAGACCGGCGCCGGCAAGACGATGGTCGTGCAGGGACTCGGCCTGCTGTTCGGCGGTCGCGCCGACGCCGGACGGGTGCGTCCCGACGCGCCGCGCGCCGTCGTCGAGGGACGCCTGGTGCTCGCGCCCGGCTCCGCAGCCCTCGACCGGGCCCTCGACGCGGGTGCCGAGCTCGACGACGGGACGCTGCTGGTCAGCCGCAGCGTCAGCGCCGACGGGAGGTCCCGGGCACACCTGGGTGGCCGCAGCGTGCCCGTCGGCGTGCTCGCCGAGCTCGCCGAGCAGGTGCTCGCCGTGCACGGCCAGAGCGACCAGCAGCGCCTGCTCAAGACCGCCCGGCAGCGCGACGCGCTCGACCGCTACGCCGGACCGCCGGTCCTGGGCCTGCGTGACCGGTTCCGCGCCGACTGGGCCCGGTGGCGCGATGTGAGAGCGACCCTGGCGCAGCTGCGCACGGAGGGGGCCGAGCGCCTGCGCGAGGCCGAGCTGCTGCGCCTCGGCGTCGCGGAGGTCGAGCAGGTCGCGCCCCAGCCGGGGGAGGACGTCGCGCTGAGCGCCGAGATCGAGCGCCTGGCCAACGCCGACGACCTGCGGGCGGCGGCCGCGGAGGCCCAGGTCGCGCTCACCGGCGACGAGGACGCGCCGGAGGGCACCGACGCTCTGCAGCTGCTGGTGGCGGCGCGCCGGTCGGTGGCCGCGGCCGCCGGGCACGATCCTGAGCTGTCGGTGCTCGCCGGGCGACTCGCCGAGCTCGCGCACCTCGCGACCGACGTCGCCGGCGAGCTGGCCTCCTACCTCGCCTCCGTCGACGCCGACCCTGTCCGGCTGGCGGTCGCGCAGGACCGGCTGGCCGCGCTGACCGGCCTCGTGCGGCGGTCGGCCGCGTCCGACGTCGACGGTGTGCTCGCCTGGGCCGCCCGGGCGTCGGACCGCCTGCTCGAGCTCGACGGCGCCGACGACCGGATCGCCGCCCTCGAGGAGCAGGACGTCCGGCTGGAGAGCTCGCTCGGCGCGCTGGCCCTCGAGCTGTCCGCCGCCCGCACCGAGGCTGCTCAGCGCTTCGGCTCGGCCGTCACGGTCGAGCTCGCGGCGCTCGCCATGCCGCACGCAGAGGTCACCGCCCGGGTGTCGCAGCGACCGGCCGACGACGGGCTGCGCGCCGGCGACCGCGTGCTGTCCGCCGCCGCGGACGGCGTCGACGAGGTGGAGCTGCTGCTGGTGCCGCACCCGGGCGCACCGCCCCGGGCTCTGCACAAGGGCGCGTCCGGCGGTGAGCTCTCCCGGGTGATGCTGGCGGTCGAGGTCGTGTTCGCCGGCTCCGACCCGGTCCCGGTGATGGTGTTCGACGAGGTCGACGCCGGCGTGGGTGGCCGCGCCGCGGTCGAGGTGGGCCGTCGACTGGCGCGGCTGGCCCGCTCCCACCAGGTCATCGTCGTGACCCACCTGCCCCAGGTCGCCGCGTTCGCCGACTCCCACCTGCTGGTGGTGAAGGCCCCCGACGGCGTCGCTGCGGGCGCGGTCACCCGCAGCGGCGTGGTGGCGCTCGACGAGGCCGGCCGGGTCGTCGAGCTGTCGCGCATGCTGGCCGGTGCCGACACCGGCCTGGCGCGGGGCCACGCGGAGGAGCTGCTGGCTGCCGCGGCGCAGGACCGCGCCGCCTCCTGAGGCAGTGCGCCGGGCCGGCCCGCCGCAGGAGCCGCCGCCCCACCAGGCGTGGCGCGACGCCGGGTCCCCGGCGGACGGGCCGTGCTCTGGCACAGTGAGCCCGGTGAAGCTGCTGCACCGCGGACGCGACACCGACCTCCTGCCCGGGGTCGCCGGGCCCGCCCGGCTGGACCGCCGTACGCGGCACCTGACCCGCCGACTGCGGCCGGGGGACGTCGCCGTCATCAGCCACGTCGACCTCGACCGGGTCAGCGCCGACGCGCTGGTGGCGTGCGGGGTGGCGGCGGTCGTCAACACCGCGCCCAGCACGAGCGGCCGCTACCCGAACCTCGGACCCGAGGTCCTGATCGCGGCCGGCGTGCCGCTGCTCGACCGTGTCCCCGACGACGTCTTCCGCGAGGTCCGCGAGGGCGCCGTCGTCCGGCTGGACGGGGAGGTCCTGCACGTCGGCGAGCGGGTGGTCGCGCGGGGGGTGCGGCAGGACGAAGCGTCCGTCGCCGCAGCTGCGGCGCAGGCGCGTGCTCGGCTCGCGACCCAGCTCGAGGCGTTCGCCGCCGACACCATGGAGTACCTCCTGCAGGAGCGTGACCTGCTGCTCGACGGGGTGGGCCTGCCCGAGATCCGCACCTCGCTCGAGGGCAGGCACGCCCTCGTCGTCGCCCCGGGCTACGACCACCGCGACGACCTGCGGCTGCTGCGGCCCTACATCCGCGAGTGCCGCCCCGTCCTGATCGGTGTCGACGGCGGCGCCGACGCGCTCCGGGAGGCCGGCTACACGCCCGACCTGATCGTCGGCGACCTCGAGCAGGTCAGCGAGGACGCCCTCCGGTGCGGTGCCGAGGTCGTCGTCCACGCCGGCCCCGACGGGGACCCGTCCAGGCTGCAGCGCGTGCAGGACCTCGCGGTCGATGCCGCAGTCCTGCGGGCCGTCGGGACGAGCGAGGACGTCGCGATGCTGCTGGCCGACGCCGCCGGTGCGTCGCTGGTCGTCGCCGTCGGCACGCACGCGACGCTCGAGGAGTTCCTCGACAACGGCCGGCAGGCGATGGCCTCGACGTTCCTGACGCGGCTGCGGCTGGGCGGCAAGCTGGTCGACGCGAAGGGCGTCAGCCGGCTCCACCGCCGGAGCATCTCTGCCTGGTCGCTCCTGGCGCTGGTGCTCGCGACGGTCGTGGCCATGGCTGCCGCCCTGTACGCCACCGCCGTCGCCGACGGCTACCAGGAGCTGCTGGTCGACGTGTGGGCCGGCCTGGCGGCAGAGCTCGGCTCTCTGCCCTGATCTCGGCCCCACCGCCGACGGGGGTGGCCGCGTGCGGTTCTCCCCGGCCCTGGGCGCGTCGAGCCTCTCCGGCAAGCCTCCCGCCCTACGGTGACGGCGTGAGACCGCGACCTGACTGCCCGCCTCCCGGGCGCCGCGCACAGTCCGGGACCCGCCTCGAGGGAGCGAGCGCCGCGTGATCGACTTCCGCTACCACCTGGTCAGCCTGGTCGCTGTCTTCCTCGCGCTGGCCGTCGGCATCGTGCTGGGCACAGCCGCACTCAACGGCCCGATCCAGACGGCCCTCACCGACGACCTCGACCGCGTGACGTCGCAGAAGCAGGGGCTCGAGGGCGACGTCGAGCAGCTGCGAGCGCAGGTGGGGGCCTCGGACCGGTTCGCGCTCGGGGTCGGGCCGCGCCTGGTCCGGGGGAGCCTGACCGACCACCGGGTGCTGCTCGTGACCACGCCGGAGACCCCGCCCGCCCTCGTCGAGCGCCTGCAGCCCCTGCTCCGCGCGGCCGGCGCGCAGGTCGGCGGGACCCTGCGGCTGCTCCCGGCCCTGGCCGACCCGGCACAGGGGCAGCTCGTCGAGGACCTCGTCGCGCAGGTCGTCCCGGCCGGCGTCGAGCTGCCGGACGCGAGCCCGGTCGAGCGGGCCACCACCGAGCTCGCCGCCGCGCTCGTCCGCCCGTCGAAGGGCGCCTGGATCGAGCGCGCGGAGGCGCAGGCGGTGGTGTCCGGGTTCGCCGAGGCAGACCTCGTCGAGTTCACCGCGGCCGGACCGACGCTCGAGCCGTCCACGCTCGCGATCGTCCTGGGCGGGCCGGCGCCGGCGCAGCTGCCGGCGCCCGGGCAGGCGGCGCAGGCCGCCGTGCTCAGCCTGGTGGCGGCGCTCGACACCCGCTCCGACGGGACCGTCGTCGCCGGTCCGGCCGGCTCGGCGGGGGAGAAGGGGCTGCTGCACCTGCTGCGCACCGACTCGACCGTGGTCCGGCAGGTCTCGTCCGTCGACAACGCCGACCGCGGGACCGGGCAGGTGTCCGCGGTGCTGGCGCTGGCCGAGCAGAGCGCCGGCCGAACGGGTCAGTACGGCGCCGGTGCGGGCGCCTCCGCGCCGCTGCCGGGCCCCGTCCCCTCCTGACCGCAGCGGCTGACCGCACCTGCTGACCGCACCTGCCGTCCGCACCTGCTTGCCGGACCGGTCGCCGGCCCGCCTGGCGCGTCGCAGCGGACGGCCGTCGGCCGGCCTGTAGACTGAACTCCCGTGCAGCGGGCCGCTCCGAGCCCGCTCCGAAGCACGGGAGCCGCCTCGTGGTCCGATCGTCCGGCGGCTCCGCCGCTCCCTGCCACCTGTTCGTCACCGGCGGGGTCGCGTCCTCGCTCGGCAAGGGCCTGACGGCGTCCAGCCTCGGCCGCCTGCTCAAGGCCCGCGGCCTGCGCGTGACCATGCAGAAGCTCGACCCGTACCTCAACGTCGACCCCGGCACGATGAACCCGTTCCAGCACGGCGAGGTCTTCGTCACCGACGACGGCGCCGAGACCGACCTCGACGTCGGCCACTACGAGCGGTTCCTCGACGAGGACCTGCACGGCAGCGCCAACGTCACGACCGGGCAGGTCTACAGCGCGGTCATCGCCAAGGAGCGCCGCGGCGAGTACCTCGGCGACACCGTCCAGGTCATCCCGCACATCACCGACGAGATCGTGCGGCGCATCCGGGCGCTCGCGGTCGACACCGGTCCCGAGGCCGTCGACGTCGTCATCACCGAGATCGGGGGCACGGTCGGAGACATCGAGTCGCTGCCGTTCCTCGAGGCCGCGCGCCAGGTGCGGCAGGAGGTCGGCCGCGACCGCTGCTTCTTCCTGCACGTCAGCCTCATCCCGTACATCGGCCCGAGCGGCGAGCTCAAGACCAAGCCGACGCAGCACTCGGTGCAGGCGCTGCGCACCATCGGCATCACGCCCGACGCGCTGGTCTGCCGCTCCGACCGGCCGATCAACGACGCGATCAAGCGCAAGGTCGCCGCCATGTGCGACGTGGAGCAGGAGGCCGTCGTCTCCTGCGTCGACGCCCCGTCGATCTACGACATCCCGAAGGTCCTGCACGCCGAGGGGCTGGACGCCTACGTCGTGCGGCGGCTGGGCCTGTCGTTCCGCGACGTCGACTGGCGCGACTGGGACCGGCTGCTGCGGCGCGTGCACGCGCCGGCCAAGAAGGTCACCGTCGCGCTCGTCGGCAAGTACGTCGACCTGCCCGACGCCTACCTCTCGGTCAGCGAGGCGCTGCGTGCCGGCGGCTTCGCCAACGACGCGAAGGTCGAGATCCGCTGGGTGGCCTCCGACACCTGCGAGACCCCCGAGGGCGCCGCGCGGGTGCTCGACGGGGTCGACGGCGTCCTGATCCCCGGCGGCTTCGGCGTGCGCGGCATCGAGGGCAAGCTCGGGGCGATCCGGCACGCCCGTGAGAGCCGTACGCCGCTGCTCGGGCTGTGCCTGGGGCTGCAGTGCATGGTCATCGAGGTCGCCCGCGACCTGGCCGGGATCGCCAAGGCGGGCTCCACGGAGTTCGACCCGACCTGCCCCGACCCGGTGATCGCCACCATGGCCGACCAGCACGACGTCGTGGCGGGCGAGCGGGACATGGGCGGCACCATGCGGCTGGGGTTGTGGCCCACTGCGCTGCGCAAGGGCTCGTTGGCCGCTGCGGCGTACGGCGAGGAGCCTGCGACCGAGCGCCACCGCCACCGCTACGAGGTCAACAACGCCTACCGCCCGCAGCTGGAGGCGGCGGGGCTGGTCTTCTCGGGCACCTCGCCGGACGGCGCGCTGGTGGAGATCGCCGAGCTGCCCGTGGCGACCCACCCGTTCTTCGTCGGCACCCAGGCGCATCCGGAGTTCCGCTCGCGGCCGACCCGGGCTCACCCGTTGTTCCGTGCGTTCGTCGGTGCCGCGGTCGACCTCGCCGAGGGGCGGATGCTCCCGCTCGACGCGTAGGCGGCCGGACCGGGTCGCCGCCCGCCCGCGACCGGTCGGCCCGGGCCTGAGAGGGTCGGCCCATGACCGCCCCGCACGACCACCAGGTCGAGGAGAGCCGAAGCGTCTTCGAGGGGCGGATCATCTCCGTCCGCACCGACCGGGTGACCATGCCGGGCGACACGACGTCGCAGCGGGAGTACGTCGTCCATCCGGGCGCGGTCGGCGCGGTCGTGCTGGACCAGGGGCGGGTCCTGCTGGTCAACCAGTACCGCCACCCGGTGCGCCGCCGGCTCGACGAGCTGCCGGCCGGGCTGCTCGACGAGCCGGGGGAGCCGGCCCTCGCGGCCGCGCAGCGCGAGCTCGCCGAGGAGGCCGGCCTCGCGGCCGAGACCTGGCACGTGCTGGTCGACACCCTGACGAGCCCCGGCATGAGCGACGAGGCGATCCGGGTGTTCCTGGCCCGGGACGTGCGGGTGGTCGACCGCGAGGTGCAGGTCCACGAGGAGGCCGACATGACCACGCAGTGGCTGCCGCTGGAGGAGGCCGTACGACAGGTGCTGGGCGGACGGATCGAGAACGCCATGGCCGCCGTCGGCATCCTGGCAGCGGACCGGGCCGCGCGCGACGGCTTCGCCGGCCTGCGCCCGGCCGACGCGCCCTGGCCGAGCAGGAAGACCGGCTGAGCCGGCGGGTGGGCGTGCTCAGGCCTGCAGGCCCTGCGCCCGCTGCTCCAGGCGTGCTCAGGCCCGCAGGCCCTGCGCCCGCTGCTCCAGCCGTGCCAGGGCCTGTGCGGCGCCCGGCTCACCCCGCCGCCAGCGCCCGACCGGGTCGGGACCCAGCGCGGCCAGCTCGGCCAGCGGCCGGTTCAGGGCCGCGCGCAGCGCCCACAGCTCGACGTCGTCCCGCAGCCGGCGGGCCGCGCCGTGCTCCCGGGCGAAGGCCAGGCGGCCCGGCAGCCAGCGCAGCAGGACCAGGGCGATCGGCAGGCCGGCGACCACCAGCGCGAGCACCGTCGCGAGCAGGCCCACGGCCTCCTGCTGAGCGGCGCCGGCGTCGGCCAGCGCCCGTCCGGCGCCGGCCGCCGCGTCCAGCGGGGCACTCAGGCCTCCGCCGACGACCGGCAGGTCGTCCGCGCGGTCGGCGGCGCCGGACAGACCGTCGGTCAGCCCGTTGCCGGCCTCCTCCAGCTCCCGCCCGGGTGCGGCCAGCGCGCCGACGGCGTCGTGGACGGCCGCCCCGACCCGCAGCCAGAGCAGCACCCAGAGCAGCACGAGCACGTCGCGGACGAGCTGGCGGGAGCGCAGGGCCGGGGTCTCGGCGTACCAGAGCATGCGACACACCTGCCCCTGCACGCGTCCGTGGACCCGTACCGGGCATCGTCTGACATCGTTCGGTGACCGCGCAGGACCGGTGCTCGACCGCAGGAGGACGCGTGAACCTCGAGAAGGTGGTGTTCGGGTTCTTCGTGCTGCTCGCCGCCACCCTCAACTTCGGGTTCTTCGTGGGCGACATCTCCGACCCCGACCTGCACAACGTCTACGAGCTGTTCGCCGCCGTCGTGGTCAACCTGGTCGCGACCGTGCTCAAGTTCGGTGACCGCACGCAGATCGGCGCGGTGCACCTCGCGACGAGCCTGGTCGCCGACCTGCAGCTCATCGCGGCCGCCGCCATGTACGTCTACGCCACCCGCATCGCGGGTGGCGGGCTGAGCGGCGCGGAGACCGCCTCGGTGGTGTCGCTGTCCGGCGGGGCGCTGCTGGCCAACATCGTCAGCGTCGTGCTGCTGGTCGTCGAGACCGTGACCTACCACCGGACGCAGTAGCGCCGTGACGCTGCAGTCCGGCGGGCCGCCCCGCACCCGGCAGCCGCGTCCGGTGCCCAAGGGGGCGGTGTCCGCCGACAGGGGGACCGGCGACGGGGAGGCCTCCGCCGCGATCTTCCTGCTCCTGCGGCGCATGCGGGTGCCGCTCATCAGCCTGGTGCTCGTCTTCGCCGTCAGCGTCATCGGCCTGGCGCTGATCCCCGGCCGTGACGGCGAGGGCCGGCCGGTCGACATCGGCATCTTCGACGCCTTCTACTTCATGAGCTACACCGCCACGACGATCGGCTTCGGCGAGCTGCCGTACCCCTTCACCGACGCCCAGCGGCTGTGGGTCATCGTCTGCATCTACTCCACGGTGGTGGCGTGGGCGTACGCGATCGGCGCCCTGCTCACGCTGCTGCAGGACCGCGCCTTCCGGTCGGCGCTGGCCGTCCAGCACTTCGAGCGCAAGGTGCGGCGGCTGGCCGAGCCGTTCCTGCTGGTGGCGGGCTACGGCGAGACCGGCGAGCTGCTCGTCCGCTCGTTCGACGCGCTGGGGCGACGGCTGGTCGTCCTCGACGTGTCCGCCGACAAGATCGACGCCCTCGACCTCACGTCCTACCGGGGCGACGTGCCGGCGCTGGTCGCCGACGCGCGCAGCCCGCAGCAGCTGCGCCGCGCCGGACTGCACTCCCGCTGGTGCGAGGGCGTGCTCGCGCTCACCGACGACGACGAGGCGAACCTGGCGGTGGTGCAGTCGGTGGCGCTGCTGCGGCCGGACCTGCCGATCGTCGCGCGCACCGTCTCCTCCGCGGTGCAGCAGCGCATCGCGACGTTCGGCTCGCCGATCGTCATCAACCCCTTCGACCGCTTCGGCGAGCACCTGCTGCTCGCCCTGCGCGCTCCCTCGACCTACCGGCTGATGACGTGGCTGGAGGCCGGTCCGGGCGCCGACCTTCCGCCGCAGGCCGACCCGCCGCACGGCGGACGGTGGATCGTCTGCGGCTACGGGCGCTTCGGCCGTGCGGTCACGGCCGACCTGCGCAAGGCAGGCATCTCGGTCACCGTGGTCGAGCCCTCGGGAGCGGCCACCGAGGCGGTCACCGACGGGGTCGACCTCGTGGCCGGTGACGGCACGGAGCGCGGGGTGCTCGAGCGCACCGACCCCCGCAGCGCCGTGGGCCTGGTCGCCGGCACCGACAACGACACGACCAACCTCTCGCTGGCGGCGACGGCGCGCGCCCTCAACCCCGACCTGTTCCTCATCGGACGCCGCAACCTGCCCGGCAACGCGGTGCTCTACGACGCGCTGGGCATGGACGCGGTGCTGGTGCCGACCGAGCTCGTGGCGCACGAGGCGTACGCCCACCTGAGCACGCCGCTGCTGTGGCGCTTCCTGCAGGAGATGCCGGCGCAGGGCGACCCGTGGGCCGCGCGGCTGCTCGACGTGATGGTCGAGCGGTGCGGCGGCCACCTGTCGGCGTTGTGGAAGGTGCGCCTGACGGCCCGCGAGGCGCCGGCGCTGCAGCGGTGGTTCGCCGACGGCCCGGTGCTGATCGAGACCCTGATGCGCTCGCCGGAGAACCGGGAGCAGCCGTTGGACGTCGTCGTGCTCATGGTCCTGCGGGGGGACTTCAGCATCCTCACTCCGGACGCCCACTTCGAGCTGGAGCCCGACGACCAGCTCCTGCTGGCCGGGCGGCCGCCGAGCCGGCGAGCCCTCGACAGCACGCTCGTGGTCGAGCCGACCTGCGACTACGTCATGACGGGGGAGCGGGAACCGGTCGGAACGGTGTGGCGCGCGCTGACTGCGGACCGGCGCCGGCCGAGGGGACCACGACCTCGCGGCGGCTCGGTCCGCCGCTGACGCGCCGGGAGGCCGGCGGGGCCGCACCTGTCAGGGGACGACCAGCCGCATCACGGGCTGGAGCGGCGCGCGCGCGGCATCTGCGGTGCGCTCGGGGTGCGTCGGCCCGGCCAGCGCCGAGCGCATGTCGTCCCACGCTGCACGAGCGGGCACTCGGCCGGGGTCCGTCGCGGCGGCGATCGCTCCGCTCACCAGGGCTGCCGCGAACGACGTGCCGCTCCACTGGGCGAAGCCCCGGAACTGCTGCGAGCCGCCGAGCTCGACCTCGTCGAGGTAGGTGCTCACGAGGTCGACGCCCTGCGCGCGGACGTCGATCCAGGGCAGGTTCTCCGGCGGGCTGAAGGACGCGTGCCGGCCGGCCGCGTCGACGGCGCCGACGGCGACGACGTCGTCGAGCGCGGCTGGCCACGCCGGCCGCGCCTGCGCGATGTCCTCCATCGCACCGTGGTTGCCGGCCGCGGCGACCACGACGATCGCCGGGTCGAGCCGGTCGATCGCCGCTGCCAGCGCCATCGGCGGCTCGTCGTCCTCGGTGAAGCACAGGAACGACAGGTTGAGGACGTCGACACCGTCCCGCCCGAACTGCACGATCTTGCGAGCAGCCGACCAGGAGTCACCTGTCGCGTCGCTCTCCAGCGCTCGGCGCACCTCGACGGTGGCGCCCGGAGCCTGACTCAGCACCAAGCCGGCGATGAAGGTGGCGTGCCCGGCGCGCGGCTCGGCGTCCTCCTCGGGCGAGAGCAGGTCGGAGTAGCGGGCGTAGCAGCCGGCCAGGCGTGAGTGGGGTGACAGGCCCGTGTCGAGGACACCGACCCGAACGCCCTGGCCCGGACGGGTCCCCTGGGGCAGGCGGGCGCGACGGGTCGCGGCGACAGGAGCGGTGCCGCCGCCGGAGATGCGCCCCACCATCCCGCCGGAGATGCGCCCCACCATGCCGCCCGAGATGCGCCCACCGCCCTCCACGCTGGCCACCAGGCGGTTCTTGCCCATCGTCGGTGTCCAGCCCGACCAGCGGTGCGCGAGGACCGCCCGCAGCCCGCTCAGCGCCTGATCGAGCTCCGACGGGTCCTCCCGCCGCGGGAGACGGGCCTCCCGGGCCTCGCTCGCACGTTCCCAGTCGTCGAGGGACGACAGGCCCTGGACCGTCGCCTGCGCGTCGAAGCTGATGCGGGCCAGGCCGAGCAGCTCGTCGCGATCGACGTGCAGGTCGCCGCCGCGGGCCTCGTGCAGCACGGCCAGGACGGAACCCTCGTGCGGAAGCGCGACCACCACCTCGTCGGGTCGGTAGTCCGCTTCCTGCTCGACCACGCTCTGGCTCGTCATGCGAACGGACTGTAGAGAAGCGATGACGCCCGGTCCGGCGTTCCGGCCATCCCGACCAGCTCCCCGCCAGGAGAGAGGCGACGAGGCGACGCCTCGGGCACCAGCTGCCGAACGCGCGGACCCTCCCCGCGGTGCGGCTGCTGAGCCCGTGACCAGCCTGCCCTTCCTGTTCTCCGCTGGACGCCTCGGGTCCACTGCGTGCACATGTCGCTCCCACCTGCGCCGCCGGCTGCAGCACCCCAGGGAGAGGAGTGCGGACGGTGTCGGCTGATACCCGTGAGCCGGTTGACGGCGTTGGCCCTCTGAGCGGAGTCTGTTCAGGACACCGGCGGTGACCAGGCGGGGGCGGACCGTGCTCGAGAAGGCGGAGGAGCAGCTCCGGCTCGCCGCCGTTCGACCGCGGGAGGTCCTCGTGCAGGCCGCCGGCCTTCCTCAGGTCGCGCGCCGCCGGGGTGACTGGGCGGCCTCGAGCGTGGCGTCGCGCGCCCTCGGCGTGGCCGCCGTGCAGGTGGGCGACCTCGCCGCAGCCGTGCGCGACCTTCGTGCGGCAGTGGTCGCAGGCCTCCGCGCCCGCTCACCCGAGCTGACGGGGCAGGCGCGGATGAGCCTGGCCTTCGCGCTGGTGCAGCGCGGTCGGACGGCCGATGCGTTCTGCCAGATCGACCTCGCTGTCGCCGGGCTCGAGGGGCTGCACGGTGCACGCGCCCGCGTGCAGCGTGCTGGGCTGCTGCAGGAGGTCGGTCGCCTGGACGAGGCGCTCGAGGAGTACCGCGCCGCCCTGCCGGTCCTGCGTCGGCACGGCGACCCGCAGTGGGAGACGCGGCTGCTGTCGAACCGGGGGCTCCTGCACGCGACCCGTCGGTCGTTCGCCGCAGCAGGCGCCGACCTGGAGGCCGCTTCGGCCCTGTGCGCCGATCACGAGCTGGGCTTCTCGGCGGCCTTCGTGGAGCAGAACCTGGGCACGCTCCACGCCCAGCGCGGTGACGTCCCCACGGCACTGCGGCACTTCGACCTGGCCGAGGCGCACTACCGCCGGCTCGGCGTCGAGGAGGGCAGCCTGCTCGTCGACCGCGCCGAGCTCCTCCTGTCGACCCGCCTGCTCGACGAAGCGAGGGCCAACGCGGAGGCCGCTGTCCGCGCGCACGGCCAGCAGGACCGCGGCAACCACGTGCCCGAGGCCCAGCTCCTGCTGGGGGCGGTCGCCCTGGTGCAGGGCGACACCGCGACGGCCATGGCCGCGAGCGAGCACGCCCGCGCCGGGTTCGCCCGCCTCCGGCGAGGCGAGTGGCTCGTGCTCGCGCGCTACGCGTGCCAGCGCGCGCGGCTCGCCGGCGGGCACTCGGTGACCCCGGGACAGCTCCGCCGTACGGCCGAGGCGCTCGGCGCCGCCGGCTGGACCGTCCACGCCCTCGAAGCGAGGGTGCTGGCCGGGCAGCTCGCGCTCACACGCGGGCACACCCAGCAGGCCCGCAGCGACTTCGAGGTCGCCGGCCGCGCGCGGTCCTACGGCCCGGCGGACTCCCGTGCACGCGCCTGGTACGCCGAGGCGCTGCTGCGCCGCGCCGACGGGCGACGTCGGGCGGCGGCCGCCGCCGTCGCCGCCGGGCTGCGCGTCGTCGAGGCGCACCGCGCGACCCTCGGCGCGACCGAGCTGCGGGCCCACCCCC
>CADCUB010000011.1 GCA_902805775.1 uncultured Frankineae bacterium
TAAAACGTCGCCAACGCCGACCTGTCCGTGGCGGCGACCACCCAGGAGCTCCAGCACCGCTTCTACGACGGGGTGGAGGTGCGTCGGGAGATGGACCGCGACGAGACCTTCTACGCCATCGACAAGGCGCGCGACCTCCTCGGCTTCGCCCCGCGCCACTCCTGGCGTCAGGTGCTGACCGACCCCGGTGTCCGGCAGGGCTGAGGGGTCACCGCTGTCGGTCCGAGCTGCTTCGAGAGCCCCGCTCATGGTGCGGACAGCAACGTCCGCTCCTGTCGCGGCATAGGACATCCAACTGGCCGGCGGACATTCCTCTTCGTCCGCGTGCGGGGACTCGAAGGGCTGTCCGCGAACCACCGGGCTGCGCCGTGCCGACGTAGGGCAACGCGCCGTCGGCATGGCCCGTGCACCTCGGACGTGCAACGCTTCAGGACGTGAGCCAGAAGATCCAGGTCCGAACCGAAGCCGACGACGACACCTCCGCGATTGTCGCTGGCCCGTGGCCGAGCGAACTCAGGCACGACGTCCTTAGCTTTTCGAGGGCGCTCTAACTCCCGGTCGACGATGACGAGGCTGCTGGCGCACGCGTAGGACCGGCGGCCCGGCGGCCGGGTCGAGGTCGACGTCGCTCCACCGGAGCCCGCACACCTCCCCGCGGCGCAGGCCGCAGGCGGCGGCCAGCACGTACCCGGCGTGCTCGCGCGAGTCGGCCGTGCCGACCAGGAAGCGGCGCAGCTGCTCGACGGTCCAGGTCTTCATCTCGGGCGGCCGGCTGGCGCTCGCCGACGGCGGACGAGCTCCTTCGGCCGGGTTGTGCGCCAGCAGCCGCCACAGCACCGCGTCGGCGAGCGCGTGCTTGAGCACGACGTGCACGTACCGGACGGTGCGCGGTGACAGGGTGCCGGCCCGCCGCTGCTTCGGGGTGGCGAGCAGCGTGGCGTAGTGCTTGGTGAGCAGTAGCGGGTCCAGGTCCGCCAAGCGCCGGTGCCCCAGCGCCGGCAGGACGTAGGCGGTGATCGACTGGCGGTAGATCCGCAAGGTGGCTGGCCGCACGGTCGTCGCCATCGCGGGCAGCCAGTCTTGAAGCAGGTACGTCCCGAGGGTGCGGTCGCTCGGCTGGACCCAGCGGCCGGCGTCGAGCTCGGACAGGACCTTGCGGAGCTGCTGCTCGGCCTCCCGCCGGGTCGGGTAGCCGGCGTGCCACCTCTGCTTGCGCTTGCCGTCCGGCCCGGGCGGGACGTCGGTGACGGCGTAGAACCGGCCCTTGCGGCGGACGATGCTGCCCCTCACGGCTGCTCCTCGGAGGTCCCGCGGCCGGCCCGCGGGGCCCGGCCGACGCACAGTAGGAGTCGGCTGAGCCATGTCCGGCACACCGTGCGGGCGTGACCGTGTCCCGGCAGGCATCCGGGAGTGCCTCCCAGGCCCGTCCAACGACCCTCCGTCGCGGCAGGTTCGTTAGACAGTCCGTTAGACAGAGGCCCTCAGGAGCCCTTGTCCACGGGGTCGCCGACCGTCCGCAGGCCTCTGACCTGAGGTGATGAGAGAGCCGGATGTCGGGCTTGAACCGACGACCTACCGCTTACAAGGCGGTTGCTCTACCACTGAGCTAATCCGGCGGCCGGCGCGCAGCGCGCACCGGCCGCCAGCGTACGACCCGGTCGCAGGTCACCCGGGCCTCCCGCGGGTTCGGCTGCTGTCTGCGGGTAGAGCCCGAGGAGGCACGGCGGACACCCGCGGCGCCCGGCGCCAGCCCGCAGCGTGACCCGCGCTCGAGGGCCGCCAGCCTGGCCGACGACCCCGGGGAGGCGCAGACCGTTGCGGACACCCAGACGGGTGGCAGGTCCGGACCCCCAGGCGGTCGACGGCACGGGTGTGCCGCCCACCACCACCCCTCGCTCCCCCGCTCCCGCGCCCGCTCGGGGGGACCGCTGGTCGTCGGCTGCGCAGCCGGCCGTCCGGGCGACCTGGCACCCGGTGGTCGTCCAGGGGCGGGTGGTCGACCTCGTCCTCGCGCGGGTCGAGGGGGGCGAGGAGCACCTGCTCGCACTGCCGCCGCACGCCGCTGCCGGGCGCACGATGACCTCGCTGTTCCCCGACTCCCCGATCGACGGGCGCCTCGCGGCCTTCTGCGCCGTCGCCGCGACCGGACGCCCCTTCCAGCTCACCCGACCGGCCACGACGCATTCGCCCTCGGTGGTCCTGGTGGCCCGTCGCTCGCCCGCCGGCGAGGTCGTCGTCGACGTCGAGCCGGTCCCGGCCGGAGCGGGCGCCGCCTCGAGCCGGGACGAGCGCCGGTGGCAGCGCCTGTTCGAGGACGCGCCGCTCGGCGTCGCCGTCCTGACCTTCGACGGCTACGTGCTCGAGGCCAACCGCGCGCTGTGCGCGATGCTCGACCGCTCCCCGGACGAGGTCGTCGGCGCCTCCTTCCACGACTTCGCCTCCCCTGACGACCCGACCCGGCTGGACCGCGAGCTGCTGCAGCGCACCGGCCACGCCACGCTGGTCAAGCGCTACCGGCGCAGGGACGGCAGCGAGGTCTGGCTGCGGGCGACCACCAGCCTGGTCGTCGAGGACGGCGAGCAGCGCGTCCTGTCGATCTGCCAGGACGTCACCTCCGCCCGGCGGGCCCAGGCGCAGCTGGCCCACCGGGCGGACCACGACCCGCTCACCGGACTGCCCAACCGCGAGCTGCTCAGCCGGCGCCTGTCGTCGGCCCTCGCCGACCTGCGGGCGGGTACCGGTGCCGGTGTCGGGCTGCTCTTCCTCGACCTCGACCGCTTCAAGGTCATCAACGACTCCCTCGGGCACGCGGCCGGTGACCGGCTCCTGCGCGAGGTCGCCGCCCGGCTGCAGGCGGGGACGTCCCCGCGCGACCTGCTGGCCCGTCTCGGCGGTGACGAGTTCGCGCTGGTCACGCACGACCACGTGCACGCCCCCGAGCTGGGCGCGCGCCTGGTCGCGACCCTCGACGCGCCCTTCGTCCTGGACGGACGGGAGGTGACGGTCGGCGCGAGCATCGGCGTGGCGGTGCGTTCGGCGGACGACCCGTCGGCCGCCGCGGTCGACGAGCACGCGCTGCTGCGCGAGGCCGACACCGCGATGTACGCCGCCAAGCGCGCGGGCGAGGGTCCGGTCGTCGTCTTCGAGGACACCCTGCGCCGTCGGGCCGTCGCGCGGCTCGAGGACGAGCAGGGGCTGCGGCGCGCGCTGCAGCGCGGCGAGCTGCGCGTGCACTACCAGCCCATCCTGCGCCTGGACGACCTGACCACCGACGGCTTCGAGGCACTCGTGCGCTGGCAGCACCCCGACCGAGGGCTGCTCGGGCCGGGGTCGTTCCTGCCGACCGCCGAGGAGACCGGGCTCGTCGTCCCGCTCGGCCAGAGCGTCCTGCTCGAGGCGTGCGCCACCCTCGCCGCCTGGCGGCGGACCGGCACCCCGGTGCGGATGTCGGTCAACGTCTCGGCGCAGCACCTCACGACCGGGACCCTGCACGACGACGTCGAGCGCGCGCTCGACGCGACGGGGCTGCCGGCCGACGCCCTGACCCTCGAGATCACCGAGCAGGTCCTCGTCGCCAGCCACGAGAAGGCCGCCGCCGTGCTGTCGGACCTGCGCGAGCGCGGCTGCCAGGTCGCGCTCGACGACTTCGGCACCGGCTACAGCTCGCTGGCCTACCTGCGCCACCTGCCGGTCGACACGCTCAAGATCGACCGGACCTTCGTCATGGGCGCGGCCGCCTCCCCCGACCACGGCCAGCTGCTCTCGGCGATCGCCTCCCTGGGGTCGAGCCTCGGCCTGCGCACCGTCGTCGAGGGCATCGAGACCCCGTCCGAGCTCGCCGCGGCCCGGGCCGCGGGGGCCACCCACGTGCAGGGCCACCTGCTCGGGCGTCCGGCACCGACCCTCGCTGCCGGGGTCCTGCTGTCCGCCGACCGGTAGCGGCTCAGCGCGCGCGGCGCCGGCGGGCCACCTCGGCCAGGGTCACCGCCGCGGCGATGCCGGCGTTCAGCGACTCGTTGCCGTCGACCATCGGGATCGAGACCGTCAGGTCGCAGCTCGCCTGCACCAGGCGCCCCAGCCCCTCGCCCTCCGAGCCCACGACCACGACCAGCGGGTCGGTGGCGAGCTCGAGGTCGTCCAGCGAGACCGCCGCCTCGGCGGCCAGACCCACGGCGAACAGCCCGGCGTCGCGGTAGTCCTTGAGGGTCCGCGCCAGGTTGGTGCAGCGCGCGACCGGCAGCCGGGCGGCGGCGCCGGCCGACGTGCGCCACGCGGCCGC
The DNA here is from genome assembly GCA_902805775.1 of uncultured Frankineae bacterium. Taxonomy (GTDB): domain Bacteria; phylum Actinomycetota; class Actinomycetes; order Mycobacteriales; family SCTD01; genus SCTD01. The sequence goes on from CADCUB010000011.1 coordinate 4,280, forward strand.
CGTCATCCCGGCTGACCGGCGCTCGGGCACCAGGACGCCCTGCGCCCCGAAGGCCGCCGCCGAGCGCACGACGGCACCCAGGTTGCGCGGGTCGGTGACGCCGTCCAGCGCCACCAGCAGCGGCGAAGCCGACGCGAGGGCCCGCTCGCGCAGGTCGTCGGGGTGCAGGTACTCGTACGGCGGGACCTGCAGCGCGAGCCCCTGGTGCAGCGCCCGGCCGGTCATCCGGTCGAGCTCGGCGCGGCTGACCTCCATCAGCGCCAGGTGCGCCTTGCCGGCCAGGGCGACGGCCTCGGTCACCCGCTCGTCCGCGTCCACCCCGAGCGCGACGTACAGCGCGCTCGCGGGCACCTTGGCACGCAGCGCCTCCACCACCGGGTTGCGCCCGACGACGATCTCCGGAGCCTCCGTCCCGTCCGCGCGCCGGGGGCCGCGGGGCCCGGCGGCACGGTCGACCGGCCGCGCCGTGCCGGGGCCCGGTCCGCTCCGGGTCGCCCGCTTGGCGGAGGCCGCCGCCGCGCGGGCGGCGGGGTGCTTGGTGCGCTCCTCGGCCTTGGGCGTCGGTCCGCGCCCCTCGAGGCGGCGCTTGTTGTTGCCGCCGCTGCCGACGGAGGCGCCCTTGCGGTGGGAGCCGGGCTTGGCCCCTCGGCCGCCCTGCCCACCACGGCTCGCGCCGCCGCCCGAGCGCTGCTTGCCCGTCATGCCAGCCTCCACCGGACGCCGGGGACACCGTCGACCATCGTGTCCTCGAGCACGATGCCCGAGGCGTTGAGCCGGTCGCGGACGGCGTCGGCCCGCGCCCAGTCCTTGCGCGCCCGGGCATCGGCCCGCGCCTCGACCGCGATCGCGACCAGCGCGTCGACGACCGGTGCCAGCTGGCCGCCGCTGCCGGCCGGCCACTGCTCGACCGGGTCGAGGGCCAGGACCGCCAGCATCCGGCGCACCTGCCCGAGCGTCGCGGCGAGGGCCGGCAGCTCCCCGGCCGCGAGCAGGGCGTTGCCCGCGCGGACCCCGGCGTGCACCACGGCCAGCGCCTGCGGCACGCCGAGGTCGTCGTCGAGCGCGGCGGCGAACTCGTCCCAGGACGCCTTGGACTCGCCGGCGGGAGCGCCGGTCGTGGCCTGCGTGGCGTTGCGCACGAAGGTCTCGATCCGGCCGTACGCCGCCTCCGCGTCGGCCACCGCCTGCGGCGACCACTCCAGCGGCGAGCGGTAGTGAGCAGCCCCGAGCGCATAGCGCAGCACCTGCGGCCGGACGGTGGTCAGCACGTCCTCGACCAGGGTGCTGTTGCCCAGGCTCTTGCTCATCTTCTCACCGCCGCCGCCCGCGACCGTGACCAGGCCGTGGTGCAGCCAGTGCTGCGCGAAGCCGTGTCCGGCGCAGCGCGACTGCGCCAGCTCGTTCTCGTGGTGCGGGAAGACGAGGTCGACGCCCCCGGCGTGCAGGTCGAAGCTCTCCCCGAGGTGGTCGACGGCCATGGCCGAGCACTCGATGTGCCAGCCCGGCCGACCCGGTCCCCACGGCGACGGCCAGGAGGGCTCGCCGGGCTTGGCGGCCTTCCACAGCGCGAAGTCGAGCGGGTCGCGCTTGTGCCCGGTGTGGCCGTGGGCGACGGCCCGCGTGGAGGCGCGCAGCGCGTCGAGCTCCTGCCCGGACAGCTCGCCGTAGCCCTTGACGGTCCGCACCGACAGGTAGACGTCACCGCCCGAGGCGTAGGCGTGGCCCCGCTCGACGATCCGCTCGACCAGCGCGACGATGCTCGGGATCGACCCGGTGACCCGCGGCTCGGCCGTCGGCGGGAGCACCTGGACGCTGTCGTAGGCCGCGGTGAAGGCGCGCGTCATGCGCGTGGCCAGGGCCCACCAGGGCTCGCCGTCGTGGCCGGCGTCGTGGATGATCTTGTCGTCGACGTCGGTGACGTTGCGGACGAGCACGACCTGCAGGCCGCTCGCGAGCAGCCAGCGGTGCAGGACGTCCAGCGCGACCGCGCTGCGCAGGTGACCGACGTGCGGGCGGGCCTGCACGGTCGGCCCGCAGACGTAGAGCCCCACCCGTCCGGGCTGCTGCAGCGCCAGGGGTCGCACAGAGCGCGCCCGGGTGTCGTACAGGCGAAGGCTCACGAACGGCGAGGCTACCGGCCGGGGCGGTCCTGGCGGCGTCCCGTCAGGCGCGCGCCACCAGGGCCGTGGCGATCGCCGCCAGCCCCTCGCCCCGGCCGGTCAGGCCGAGCCCGTCGGTCGTGGTGGCGCTGAGGCTGACGGGCGCTCCCAGCACCCGCGTGAGCACCGCCTCGGCCTCGGCCCGCCGCCCGCCGAGCCGCGGTGCGTTGCCGATGACCTGCACGGCGACGTTGCCGAGGACGAAGCCGGCCGCCTCCACCCGTCGCCGGGTCTCGGCGAGCAGGTCGGCCCCGGACGCGCCCTTCCACTCCGGCGCCGACGTGCCGTAGTTGCTGCCCAGGTCGCCCAACCCGCTGGCCGAGAGCAGCGCGTCGCAGGCGGCGTGCGCGGCGACGTCGCCGTCGGAGTGCCCGGCCAGCCCGTCGACGCCCTCCCACAGCAGTCCGGCCACCCAGCACGGACGTCCGACCTCGAAGGGGTGGACGTCGACGCCGATGCCCGTGCGCGGCAGTGCGGTCACCGTGCCTGCCGGTGCGGCGGCATGACGGCCGGGGTCGGCCGGACGGCCGCGGACGCCGTACGGCCTGCCCGCGCCGCCGGTGCGGCGTCGGTGTGCGAGGGGGAGCCGAAGACCAGCCTGCCGTTGGCGGTGGTCAGCACGCTGCTCACCCGCACCTGCACCTCCCGTCCGAGCTGCGCCCGAGCGCGCTCCACGACCACCATCGTGCCGTCGTCGAGGTAGCCGACGGCCTGACCGGGCTCCTTGCCCGGCCGCAGCAGCAGCACGCCGACGTCGTCGCCGGCGGTCACCGGCGGGCGCAGCGCCAGGACGAGGGCGTGCAGGTCGAGCACCGCGGCACCGGCGAGGGCGGCTGCCCTGGCCAGGTTGGTGTCGAGCGTGAGCAGGGCCGCTCCGCGGTCCAGGCAGATGCGCACGAGCTTGGCGTCGACCTCGGCGACGCCGGGGACCTCGAGGTCGAGGACCTCCACCTCCACGCCGGCCTCGCGCTGCAGCGCCTCGAGCACCTGCAGGCCGCGCCGGCCCTTGGCGCGGCGCTGGTCGTCGGCGGCGTCGGCCAGGCCCTGCAGCTCGGCGAGCACGGGCGTGCAGACCAGGACGGTCCCGTGCAGGAACCCCGCCCGCACGACGTCGAGGATGCGCCCGTCGACGGCGACGGAGCTGTCGACCACCCGTGGCAGCGCGGCGACCGACGCGGTGGGCGGCGGCAGGCCGGCACGGGCGCCGAACAGCGCCAGCACGCCGGTGCGCTTGCTCATCGCGATCTGCGAGCCGGAGTAGGCGAGCACCACCACGACCACCCCGAACAGCGGGAAGGCCAGGCTGGCGTGCGGCAGCAGGAAGACCGGCCAGGCGATGCCCGCGCCGACCACCACGCCGCCGACCAGCCCGAGGCTGCCGGCGACCAGCTGCTCGGCGGAGACGTCGCGCAGGCGGCTGCGCGCGAGCTCGGTCGTCTGCGCGGTGCGCCGGCCGAGCACGCCACCCAGGACGTAGCCGAGGCCCGAGCCCACCACCAGCCCGAGCGCGGTCCCGTTGAGCGCCCCCAGCACCGGCCGGCCGGTGCCGAGCTGGATCCCGACCTGGTAGCCGGCGCCCGCGAAGAAGACCACCACGAGCAGGCGCAGCACCTCCACGACGGCGTGCGGCGTACGTGGTGGTGCGCCGGCCAGGACGTGCGACGGGCCCGGACCTTCCTCCCCCGGGAGGACGGCGTCCGGGCCCGTGCTCGACGTCGCGGTGGTGCTCATGCCTCGGTCCATCGGCAGGCCCGGGCCCGGACACGAGTCCCGGCGCACCGGAGGGTGCGGCCGGGCGGGGCTCAGGAGGCGAGGACCTCGTCGAGGATGGCCTCGGCCTTGTCCTCGTTGGTGCCCTCGGCGAGCGCCAGCTCGCTGACCAGGATCTGCCGCGCCTTGGACAGCATCCGCTTCTCGCCCGCGGACAGCCCGCGCTCCTTGTCGCGGCGCCACAGGTCACGGACGACCTCGCCGACCTTGTTGATGTCGCCCGACGCGAGCTTCTCGAGGTTGGCCTTGTAGCGGCGCGACCAGTTCGTCGGCTCCTCCACGGCCGGTGCGCGCAGCACCTCGAAGACCTTGTCGAGGCCCGCCTGGCCGACGACGTCGCGCACGCCGACGATCTCGGCGTTGTCAGCCGGGACGCGGACGGTCAGATCGCCCTGCGCGACCTTGAGGACGAGGTAGACCTTGTCCTCGCCCTTGATGGTTCGGGTCTCGATGGCCTCGATGAGCGCGGCCCCGTGGTGCGGGTAGACGACGGTCTCGCCGACTGCGAACGTCATGTGTGGTTAGCCCCTCTCGCCGAGACGAGTCTAACACCCCGCTCGGGGCGCGGTCCGCGCAACGTCGCAGGTCAGACGGCATGCGAGGTCCGACAGGGCCTTGACGGGAAGCCCGTCGGTGTGCATGCGGGGCTGCGCTGCAGCCGTCCGGGAGCCCTCAGCCCCGGCGCCGCAGCAGGGCGGCGTACAGGGTCAGGCCGGGTCCGAAGGCCATCGCGACGACGTGTCCGCCGGCCGGGACGTCGACGGTCGAGGCCATCCGCTCGAGCACCAGCAGCACGGTCGCGCTGGAGCAGTTGCCCACGTCGCGCAGCACGTCGTACGACGGGGCGAGGGCGTCCTCGCCCAGTCCCAGGACCTCGCCGACCACCTCGACGATGCGGCGTCCGCCGGGGTGGACGGCCCAGCCGTCGACCTGCTCGACGGTCAGGCCGTGCGCGCCGACCAGCTCCTCCACGACGGGCCGGGCGTGCCGCGCCAGCACGCTCGGGACGGCCGGGGACAGGCCCATCTTGAAGCCGAGGTCGGTGACGTCCCAGGTCATGTGGTCCGACGTCGAGACGTCGGTGCGCGCGACGACGTCGACGACGTCGTAGCCCGCGGGCCCGGCTGCGGCGGACGGCTCGAGCACGACGGCGGCGGCCGCGTCGCTGAACAGCGCGTGCGACACCATCTGCTGCAGGTCCTCGGGCGTGGGACGCCCGGCGCGGGCGGTCGCGGTCGCCGGCTGGACGTGCAGGCTGGTCAGCTCGAGGCACAGCATGACCGCCGGGCGGCCCCGCGCGGCCACGAAGTCGGCGGTCGCCCCCAGCCCGGGCAGGGCGGCGTAGCAGCCCATGTGCCCGACGTGCAGGCGCTGCACGTCCGGGCGCATCCCGAGGTCGCGGGCCAGCAGGATGTCCAGGCCGGGCGTGACGTAGCCGGTGCAGGACACGACCGTCAGCAGCCCGACGTCGGAGGCCTCGAGGCCCGCGTCGGCCAGCGCGCCGGTCACCGCCTCCTTGCCCAGCGGCATCGCCTCGGACAGGAAGCGCTGCATGCGCGCCCCGGTCCCCCACCCGGAGACGTCCTCCGAGGTCGGGTCGACGACGCCCCGGCGGGTCGTGATCGCAGCGGACTGCCAGACCTTGCGCGCGATCCGGGCGTCGGCGTAGTGGTCGCGGAAGAACCCGTCCCACAGCGCGGCCTGGTCCATGGGCGGCGGCAGCGCGTGCCCGGCGCCGGTGAGGGCGGCGGTCAGGGCGGTGCTCATGCGGTGGTTCTCCCCGGAGTCGGTCCTGCACCGTACGGTCGGGCGCTCACGTCTTGCGCCCGTGCGCCTGGAACAACCCGGCCGTGGACCGGGTCGGCAGCATCCGCACCTCGGCCTTCCTGCCCACGAGCCAGCGCAGGTAGTCGACGGCGCTGGGCCGCAGCCCGGCCAGCGTGAGCTCCACGCCGCAGGCCCGGGCGCCCGCCACCAGGGCGGAGCGGTCGACGAACAGCGCCGGGTCGTGCAGCCGGCGGGGCGGCCCTGCCGGCAGGCGCTCGGCGACGGTGACCGAGGAGAAGCGGCCCCACCAGGTGGCGGCGATCGTGTCGAGCACCAGGGTGCCGCCCGGGCGCAGCACCCGGCAGGCCTCGGCGACGAGGTCGAGCGGACGCGCGACGTGCTCGAGCACCTCACCGGCCACCACGACGTCGGCCACGGCGTCGGGGAACGGCAGGCGCAGGACGTCCCCGCGCACGACGAGCAGCCCGTGCGCGCGTGCGTGCGCCAGGGCCGTCGCCGACAGGTCGAGCCCGACGTGCCGGTGGCCCTTGGCCGCGACGTGCGGCGCGAGCAGGCCGCCGCCGCAGGCCAGGTCGAGCAGCAGGCTGCCGGAGCGGGTGGCGTCCGGTACGAGCCGGGCCCGGGCCGCGGCGATCCAGTGCAGGGCGGCGAAGCCTCCGCGCGGGTCCCACCAGTGGTCGGCGAGGTCGTCGTACTGCGCCGGGTCGTTGCGCGGGCGCACGGGCAGGTCGCTGCGCGGGCGCACCGGCAGGCCGTTGCGCGGGCGCACGGGCAGGCCGTTGCGCAGGCGCACGGGCAGGCCACGGTCGGGCCTGGGGGAGGTCACGCGTCCATCGTCGTCCCTGCGGCGGGACACTGCGCGTCATGCCCCTGCTCGCCGGTCTCGTGCGCGCCAGCCACCCCGAGCCGACGGTGGCGGTCACGGCCATCGCCACGGCGCTGGCCGCCTCCACCGGGCTCGGCGCGCGCTCCCTGCTCGTGGCCGCCGCCTTCCTCACCGGCCAGCTCTCCGTCGGGTGGAGCAACGACTGGATCGACGCCGCCCGCGACGCCCGCAACCGGCGGGCGGACAAGCCGGTCGGCACCGGACGCGTGTCGGTCGCCGCCGTACGGACGGCGGCGCTGGTCGCGCTGGCGCTGTGCGTGCCGCTCTCGCTCGCGCTGGGGCCCGCGGCGGGCCTGCTCCACCTGGCCGCGGTCGGCGCCGCCTGGTCCTACAACGCCCGGCTCAAGGCCACCGCGGCATCCTGGGTGCCGTACGCGCTGGCCTTCGGCGCGGTGCCGTCGATCGTCGTGCTGGCCCTGCCCGGCGCCGGCGTCGCGCCGCTGTGGGCGACGGCTGCCGGGGCGCTGCTCGGCGTGGGGGCGCACCTGTGCAACGCGCTGCCCGACCTCGAGGAGGACCTCGCCCAGGGTGTGCGCGGCCTGCCCCACCGCCTGGGTCCGGCGCGCTCCTCGGGCCTGGCTGCGGTGCTGCTGCTGGGGGCGGCCGTGCTGCTGGCCCTCGGACCGCCGGGACAGGCCGGCCGGGGAGCGGTCCTCGCCGTCGGGCTGTGCGCCCTCGTGACGGCCGCCGGCCTCGTGCGCTCGCGCCGCCCGGGCTCACGCGACGCGTTCCGCGCGGCGATGGTCGTGGCCGTCGTCTGCGTGGCCCTGCTCGTCGCCCGCGGTGCCGTGCTCTCGGCGGGCTGAGAGGATGTCGGGCGTGTCCCGCGCCCGTGCCTCCCGCACCCGTGCCTCCCGCAGCCGTGCGTCCCGCGCCCGGCACGTCGCGGCGCTGGCGCTGGGCGGCGCGCTGGCGGTCGGTGGCTGCGCCGCAGGTGGCTCCACCGCGCAGACCCCGCGCCCGGCTGGGGACACCGCTGCCGCCTTCCACGGACAGGAGCCGCTCGGGGAGGTGCCCGCACGCGCCGCCTTCGTGCTGCGCGACACCGACGGGAAGCGCTACGACTTCGCGCGGGAGACGGCCGGGCGGCCGACGCTGCTGTACTTCGGCTACACCAGCTGCCCCGACGAGTGCCCCACGGCGATGGCCGACATGGCGGCTGCCCTGAGGACGACTTCCTCGTCGCTGCGGGGGAAGACCCGCCTGGTGTTCGTGACGACCGACCCCGAGCGGGACACCCCGCAGGTGGTGCGGCGCTGGCTGGACCAGTTCTCGACCGAGGCCGTCGGGCTGGTCGGGACGCAGCAGGAGGTCGACGCCGCGCAGGCCGCCGTGGGGCTGGTCCCGGCGCAGCAGACCGGTCCGGTGCCGACCCTGCCCGGACGGCCCGACGCGCACGAGCACGCCGAGGGGACGGTCCCGCACCGCCACGACGGGCCCCTTGGATACGGTGTCGGCCACACCGACGTGATCTTCGCCTTCGACACCGACGACCGGATGCCCGTGATGTACCCCGGCGGGACGCGCCCGTCCGACCTCGCCGCCGACCTCCCCCTGCTCGACCTTGGAGATGCCTCGTGAGCTCGCCGCGCCGATCCCGCCCCTACGCGCGCCCGCTCGTGCGGCGCGGCGCCGCAGTCCTGGTGGCCGGTGTGCTGCCGCTCGCGCTGACCGCCTGCGGCGCCGACCGCGACGCGCAGACCTACCAGGAGCGCAGCCAGGCGGAGGCGAGCAACACCGCCGTCGGCACCCTCGCCCTGCGCGGCGTCGCCGTCCTGCCGCCCGAGGACGACCGCACCTGGGCCGCCGGTGAGGACGCCGAAGCGGTGTTCGTGGTCACCAACCAGGACGACGAGCCCGACACGCTGCTCGAGGTCACCGCCGAGGGCGTGGATTCGGTCGAGGTCCTGGTCGACGGCGAGCCGGGTGAGCTGGAGGTGCCGGCACTGGGCAGCACCGAGGAGCGCGGCAGCCTGCGCCTGGTGTCCCTCGAGGACCCGCTGCGCGAGGGCGAGTACATCACCATGACCTTCCGCTTCGAGAAGAACGGGACGGTCGAGCTCCCCGTCCCCGTCGCGACCTCCGGGCGCACCGACCGGCCGGTCTACACCGGCGGCGAGGGCGAGGAGGGCGAGCCCGCCCTGCAGGCACCGGCCGGTGGCCACGAGGGCGAGGAGTCCGGCGGCGACGAGAACGGCGCCGGCGGTGAGGGCGAGGAGGGCATCGTCGGCGAGGGCGAGGGCGGCCAGGCGGAGGACGAGGGCGAGACGGCCCCGCGCGGCGAGTCAGCCGGCCCCGACTCCTCGGCCGAGCCGGAGGAGTCGGGCGAGGAGGAGACGGAGCCGTCCGCCGAGCCGGAGGCGTCCGCCACTCCGTCCGGCTGAGCCGGGGTCACGGGCCGGGGTCACGGGCCGGGTCGAGGGATCGGCGTCACGGCCGGGGTCTCGGGCCGGGTCGAGGGATCGGCGTCGAGGGATCGGCGTCGAGGGATCGGCGTCGACCGCTGGTTCTGTGCCCACCGGACCGCCGCGCGGCGCCCACAGCTCGGGCGTCGCGTCCCCGGGTCTGTCGGCGGGCGCGGCTACCGTCCGCACCGTGACCGCCGGACCGTCCCGCCCTCCCGACCCCCGAGCGCCGGCCGCCGGCCGCACGGCCAGGGAGCGGCCGAGCCACCGGTGCAGCGAGTGCGGCAGGACCGTCGCGAAGTGGGTGGGCCAGTGCCCGCAGTGCTCGGCGTGGGGCACCGTCGCCGAGGTCGCGCCCGTGCGGGCCCTGCCGGGCCTGCGCACCGCCGTCACCGGAACCGTCCCCGAGACCCCCGCTCGGCCGCTCGCCGAGGTCGTGGCGGAGCGCACGCCGCGCGCGCTGACCGGGTTGGAGGAGTTCGACCGGGTGCTCGGCGGCGGCCTCGTGGCCGGCCAGGTGGTGCTGCTGGCCGGTGAGCCGGGGGTCGGCAAGAGCACCCTCGTGGCCGCCGTCGCCCACCGCATGGCCACGCGCTCCCCGTCGGGCGTCGTCCTGTACGTCTCCGGCGAGGAGAGCGTCGAGCAGATCAGCGTGCGGGCCCGGCGCACGGGCTGCGTCGCGCCCGGTGTCCTGGTCGCCGACACCACCGACCTCGGCGCGCTGCTCGGCCACGTCGAGGCGCACGCGCCGGCGCTGCTCGTCGTCGACAGCGTCCAGGCCATCGCCTCGTCGTCGGTCGAGGGCCGGGCCGGCGGCATGTCCCAGGTGCAGGAGGTGACCTCCGTCCTGGTCCGGCTGGCCAAGAGCCGGCGGCTGCCGCTGCTGCTCATCGGGCAGTCCACGCGTGAGAACGCCGTCGCCGGACCACGCGCGCTCGAGCACATGGTCGACACGGTGCTGGTCTTCGAGGGCGACAAGCACACCTCGCTGCGGATGCTGCGGGCCGTGAAGAACCGCTACGGACCCGCCGACGAGGTCGTCTGCTTCGAGCAGACCGACGACGGCCTGCGCGAGGTGCCCGACCCGTCCTCGCTGTTCCGCAGTGCGCGCGACTCGCCGGTGCCGGGCACCGCCGTCGCCGTGTCCGTCGACGGGCGCAGGGCGGTGCCCGCCGAGGTGCAGGCCCTCGTCGCGGCCACGGCCTCGCCCAACCCGCGGCGCGGGGTCACCGGCCTGGACGCCTCGCGCGTCGCCATGCTGCTCGCCGTCACCGAGCGGGAGGTCGGCGCGAAGCTCGACCGCGACGTGTTCGTGGCGACGGTCGGCGGCGCCCGCCTGTCCGATCCGGCCACCGATCTGGCGGTGTGCCTGGCCGTCGCATCCGCGGCCTCGGAGGTCCCGATGCCCCCGGACATCGCGGTCATCGGAGAGGTGGCGCTGTCCGGCGACATCCGGCCGGTCGGCCACCTCCCCAAGCGGGTGGCAGAAGCCGCCCGCATCGGCTACCGGCGCGTCCTCGTCCCCCCGGGCTCCTCCGTGCAGCTCCGGGTCCCGCCCGGCCTGACCGTCGTCGAGCTGCCGCACCTGAGCCGGGCGCTCGACAGCCTGTCCGCCCGGCGGACGCAGCGAGGACCGCGCGCCCTGAGCCCTGCGCCCGCTCGTCGGGGGGGCGTCCGCGGCGAGACACCCTCGTGACGCCGCCGAGGTGTGACGCATCCGTGACCGTCGGGTCGGGGCGGGCACGGGGCTGCTCCCTAGACTCCGGCGTACGGACTCAGGGCAGAAGCGGAGCGGGCAGTGGCAGGCACGGACGAGCGGCTCCGTCAGACGCTCGCCGCCATGGCGCCCGGAACCCCCCTGCGGGACGGCCTCGAGCGCATCCTGCGCGGCAACACCGGAGCGCTCATCGTGCTCGGTCACGACAAGGTCGTGGAGGCGCTGTCGACCGGTGGCTTCTCGCTCGACGTCGACTTCTCCGCCCAGCGCCTGCGCGAGCTGTCGAAGATGGACGGCGCCCTTGTCCTGACCGGTGACCTCAGCAAGATCGTGCGGGCCAGCGTGCAGCTCGTCCCCGACCCGGCGATCGCGACGGAGGAGACCGGCACGCGGCACCGGACCGCCGAGCGGGTGGCCAAGCAGACCGGTCACCCGGTCATCAGCGTCAGCCAGTCGATGCGGATCATCGCCCTGTACATGCCGGGCGGGCGCTACGTCCTGGACGACAGCGCCTCCATCCTGTCGCGCGCCAACCAGGCGCTCGCCACCCTCGAGCGCTACAAGCTCCGCCTCGACGAGGTGGCCGGCACGCTGTCCGCCCTGGAGATCGAGGACCTGGTCACCGTCCGCGACGCCATGGCGGTGAGCCAGCGGCTGGAGATGGTGCGCCGCATCGCCACCGAGATCGAGGGCTACGTCGTCGAGCTGGGCACCGACGGGCGCCTGCTGTCGCTGCAGCTCGACGAGCTGATGGCCGGGGTCGACGGCGAGCGCGAGCTGGTCGTGCGTGACTACCTCGTCACCGGCGGGCGCAAGGCCCGTTCGCTCGCCGACGCCATGGCCGAGCTGGACAGCCTGTCGCCGGCGGACCTGCTCGACCTGTCGCTGGTCGCCAAGGCCGTCGGCTTCGCGACGTCGGCCGACGCGCTGGAGCAGGCGGTCAGCCCCCGCGGCTACCGGCTGCTGGCGAAGGTGCCGCGCCTGCCCGGCACGGTCATCGACCGGCTGGTCGAGCACTTCGGCGGCCTGCAGAAGCTGCTGGCGGCAGGCATCGACGACCTGCAGGTCGTCGACGGAGTCGGCGAGACGCGGGCCCGCAGCGTGCGCGAGGGCCTGTCACGACTGGCAGAGAGCTCGATCCTCGAGCGCTACGTCTGACCCGGGGCTCCCACCGCTCAGCGCAGGACGAACCGCTCGCCCTGCTCCCGCAGCCCGCCGACCCGGCCGTCGACGCGGTAGGTGCCGGCAGTCGCCTTCTCGCCGCCCTCCGGGCAGCCCGGTCGCGAGCGCGTCCCGGACCAGGTGACGGTGCTGACCTCCGGGGCCCCGGGCTGCAGGGTCACCACGTCGGCGTCCCCGCCCGGCGCGCAGTCGTCGCTGGACCAGAAGCGGTCCGGCCCGGAGACGACCTGCAGCTCGACCGCCGCCTGGCCGAGGTCGCGGCTGCAGGGGCCCGGGCCGGTGTTCGTCACCCGGAGCTCGAGCCGCGGCGTCGCCCCGACCGCGTAGGTCTGCTCGGTCGCCGCCGCCTCCACCCGCAGGACGTCGTCGGTGCACGCGGCGGCCGGCGTCGCGCTGGCGGTGGCACTCGGGCTGGCGGTGGCACTCGGGCTGGCGGTGACGCCGGGGGTGCCGCTCGGACCAGGGGTGGCCCCGGGGCTGGCGCTCGGCCCGGGGCTGGCGCTCGCGTCGACGCCGGCCCCGGGGGTCGGGGTCGGGGCCGGGCTGACGCCGGCGCTCTGCTGCGGCGCACCCACGAGCTGGTCCTCGTCGTCCCCGTCCCCGAGCGAGGTGAGCAGCAGGACCAGGAGCACCAGCGCCACCAGGACGGCCAGGGCGACGGCGGCGCGCCGCCTCCAGTACGTCTCCGCGGACTCCGGTCCCACCGGTTGCCAGTGCAGCGCCATCCGCCGGACCCTATCCGCCGCCTACCGTCATCGGGGTGCCCGACACCACCCTCGCGCAGGTCGTCAGCGACTGGTACGCCACGGCCGCCCGCGACCTGCCCTGGCGCCGGCCGGACGTCGACGCCTGGGCGGTCCTGGTCAGCGAGGTCATGCTGCAGCAGACGCCCGTCGCGCGGGTGCTGCCGGCGTACGCGGCGTGGCTCGAGCGCTGGCCGACCCCCGAGGCGCTCGCCGCCGACCCGCCCGGCGAGGCCGTGCGCATGTGGGGACGGCTGGGCTACCCCCGCCGCGCGCTGCGCCTGCACGCCTGTGCGGTGACCGTCGTCGAGCGGCACGGCGGGCGACTCCCCAGCGCCGTCGAGGAGCTGCTGACCCTGCCCGGGATCGGCGACTACACCGCGCGGGCGGTCGTCGCGTTCGCCCACCGGCGGCGGGTGCCGGTCGTCGACACCAACGTCCGCCGGGTCGTCGCCCGCAGCGTCGAGGGGCGGGCGGACGCCGCGGTCACCCGCGCCGACCTCGCCCGGGTCGAGGCCCTGCTGCCGCTCGACCACGAGGCGGCCGCGACCGCCTCGGTGGCCCTCATGGAGCTCGGCGCGCTGGTGTGCACGGCCCGCGCCCCGCGGTGCCCTGGCTGCCCGGTGCTCGACCGCTGCGCCTGGGCCCTGGCCGGACGGCCCGCGCTCGCCGCCCCCGTACGCCGTGCGCAGCCCTTCGCGGGCACCGACCGGCAGGTGCGCGGGCGGCTGCTGGCCGTCCTGCGCGAGGCCACCGGTCCGGTGGAGGCGGGCGCGCTGGCGGACGCCTGGGACGAGCCCGTCCAGCGGGCCCGCGCCCTCGACGGCCTGGTCGCCGACGGGCTGGTCGACCCGCTGCCCGACGGCCGCTACGCCCTCCCGGGCACCTGACCCGCCCGATCGACGGCCCCGGTCCGGTCCGGTCCCCGCTCGTCCGTCCCCACCGACGTCCGGGAGGCCCCAGGACGGCGGCAGGGGCGGACAAGCCGGCATCAGGGACCGCACAGACCGAGGGGCGGCACCTCGGGTGAGGTGCCGCCCCTGCGGGACGTGCGTACGGGCGGCTGCTAGCCCTCGGCGGCCTTGCCGCCCGCCAGGTCGACCGGCGGCGCGTCCGGGACGGCGCTCGGCTTGGGCTCACCGCGGAAGGTGAACCGGTCCGTGCCGTCCTCGTCCTTGTCGACGTCGACCACGACGATGTTGCCGGCGCTCAGCGTGCCGAACAGGATCTGCTCGGACAGCTGGTCCTCCAGCTCGCGCTGGATCGTGCGGCGCAGCGGACGGGCTCCGAGCACGGGGTCGTAGCCCTTCTTGGCCAGCAGCTGCTTGGCCGGCGTCGTGACCTCGAGCCCCATGTCCTTGTTGCGGAGCTGGCCGTCGAGCCGGGCCAGCATGAGGTCGACGATCTGGATGATCTCGGCCTCGCTGAGCTGGTGGAACACCACGATGTCGTCGATGCGGTTGAGGAACTCGGGCCGGAAGTGCTGCTTGAGCTCGTCCTGCACCTTGGTCTTCATGCGCTCGTACTGACCGGTGGTGTCGTTGTCCTTCTGGAACCCGAGGTTGAAGCCCTTGGAGATGTCCCGGGTGCCGAGGTTCGAGGTCATGATCAGCACAGTGTTCTTGAAGTCGACGACCCGGCCCTGCGAATCGGTCAGGCGACCGTCCTCCAGGATCTGCAGGAGCGTGTTGAACACGTCCGGGTGGGCCTTCTCGACCTCGTCGAACAGCACCACCGAGAACGGCTTGCGCCGCACCTTCTCGGTGAGCTGGCCGCCCTCCTCGTAGCCGACGTAGCCGGGAGGCGAGCCGACCAGGCGCGAGACG
>CADCUB010000012.1 GCA_902805775.1 uncultured Frankineae bacterium
TCTCGCCGGCGTCCCGGCCCGCCCCGGGACGGAGCCGCCCGCCTCCGGCGCCGACTGTGTCCGCGGCCGGCGAGCCCGACCGCGCCGCCCGCGTGGACGAGGCGTCGTCGCCGCTCCTCACGTCCTGCGCCCCCTGACCAGGAGCGCCCACGAGCGCGGCTCGCTCCGGAGGCACGACCGACGCCTCGACCCCCTCGTCGCCCGGACCCGGCAGCAGGCCCAGCTGCTGCAGGCCCGTCTCCTGCGGCCCGGCGTCGCTGTCCCCGAAGGCGCCACCCGCGGAGCGTGGCTCGGGCTGTGCGTCCTGGCGGACCAGCCGCGACCCGCCGGCCTGCGGCTCCACCCCCGCCGCCCCCTGCTCCGCTCCAGCGGACTGCGCCGTGCCGGCGTGCACAGCCACTGCCTCGTCCCCGCCTGCGGTGGGCGTGGTGTCGTCGTCCGCCGGCACGGCCTCACCGCGACGTCGCACGACACTGACGGCGAGCACCAGCAGAGCCGCCGCGCTGACGCCGATGGAGCCGTAGAAGTAAGGCAGCTCACGACCCAGCGCCCCGAGCACGAGCAGGACGAGGGCGACGACGACGAGGAGCCCACTGAGCACGATCACGCGGCAGGTCCTCCGGCGGTGACGGCGGCCGGGCGTGAGCTGGGCGGCATCACGGGCCCACCACCTCAGCGCTCGGCGGTCGTGGCCGCGGGGTCGGTGTGCGGAGGTCCGGCCGCCGGCACGGCGCGCAGGGTGACCGCGGGATCAGAGCCGCTCGTGTGCCCGGCACCGTCAGCGCCCCTGCCGCCACGGCCGCCACCGCCGGCCCGTCCTCCGCCGCCCACGGCGGTGCCGCCGGCGCCGACCGGCACGCCCGCCCCCGTGTCATCACTGCCACCGGCCCCGTCGAGCTCACGCAGCTGCCCCTGGAGGTACGCGCGCAGCCGGGTGCGGTACTCGCGCTCGAACGCCTGCAGCTCCTCCACGTGGGCCTGCAGGCGGGCGCGCCGACGCTCGAGCTCGTCGAGCGCCTCGGCCTGGCGGCGGGCCAGCTCCTGGTCGGCCCGGTCGGCCTCGGTGCGACTGCGTGCGAGCCGGGCCTCCGCCTGCTCGCGAGCCGCGGTGACGGCCGCGCCGGCCTCCTCGCGGGCGGCCGCGAGGATCCGCCCGGCCTCCGCCCGGGCCTCCCCTACGGCCTGGTCGGCCGTCCGCTGCGCCATCAGCAGCGTGCGCAGCGCCTCCTGCTCGTCCTCGGGCGACGACCGGTCCTCGTCGGCCGACCCTCCCTCGTCCGGCGACGCGGACGCCTGGGACACGGCCACCGCCGGCACCCCCGACGGCTCCGGCGCGGTGGGCTCCTCCGGGACGACCCCCGGCGGACGGGACGGCAGCGCGACAGACCCCGGAGCCGCCGCCCGGACACCAGCCGCCGACGGAGCAGCAGGCGCAGCAGCCGCGGTGAGCAGACGCGCGATCTCGGCCTCGACCTCGTCGAGGAACGCGTCGACCTCGTCCGGGGCGTAGCCCCGGAACCTGTACCGGAAGCGCTTGCGAGCGACGTCGCCGGGCGTCAGAGGCACGGAAGTCCCCGCTCTCGGTCGTGTCCGGCGCCGCTCAACGCTGGGCGTCGACGACTGTCATCAGGATGCGCACCACGATGAACAGGATGAGGAAGCCGAGGTCCAGGCTCACCTGGCCGATGCGCAGCGGGGGGATGAACCGCCGCAGGAGCTTCAGCGGCGGATCGGTCACGGAGTACGCCAGCTCGAGCGCTGCCGCGACCAGCCCCGTCGGACGGTAGGACCGGGCGAGCAGGAAGACGTACTCCATGATCAGCCGGAAGATGAGCAGCAGCAGGAAGACCAGCAGCGCGAAGTAGACGACGTCTGCGACGACTCGCACGGGGAACGGAGCTCCTGGTCTGGGGCGGGGACGTGCGGACGGGGCCGGTCAGGACTGGTTGAAGAAGCCGCCCTCGGCGATGCGGGCCTTGTCCTCGGCCGTGACCTCGACGTGCTCCGGCGACAGCAGGAACACCTTGTTGGTCACCCGCTCGATGCTGCCACGCAGACCGAAGATGAGCCCGGCCGCGAAGTCGACCAGGCGCTTGGCGTCGACGTCGTCCATCTCGGTGAGGTTGATGATCACCGGCGTGCCGGAGCGGAAGTGCTCCCCGATCGTGCGCGCCTCGTTGTAGGTGCGGGGGTGCAGCGTCGTGATCCGGTAGGTGTCGACGACGGGCGCCGGCGCCGGAGCGATCCGCGCCGCCGTGTCGAGAGCGACGGCTCCGCGCGAGCGGGTGCTCTCCTCGAGCGGGCGGCGCAGGGTGGCGGTGCGGCCGGCGTCGGCCGGAGGTGACCAGCGGCGCGAGGCCACGGGCCCCGGCTCGTCGACGTCGTCCTCGTCGTAGCCGTCGTCGGCGTAGCGGCGGTCGCGGGGGTCGTCGTCGTCCTCCACCAGCCCGAGGTAGAGGCCCAACTTGCGCATGGAGCCGGGCATGCAGATCTCCTCGGGTAGGGGGCGTCGAACGAGGCGCGACGGGCGCGAGACTACCGGAGGGCAGACGGCCGACGGCCCAGCAACGCCGTCCCGACACGCACGGACGTGGACCCGGCTGCCACCGCCTCCTCCAGGTCGGCGGACATGCCGGCGCTGATCGTCCGCGCCTGCGGGTGGTCCTGACGGACCCGCTCGGCCAGCTCCGCGAGCCGGGCGAACGCCCGCGCCGGCTCCTCCTCCATCGGGGCGACCGCCATGACGCCCGCCAGGTGCAGGCCCTGCGCGGCGGCCACCGCGTCGGCGAGTGCGGGGACGTCGGCCGCCACCGCGCCGCCGCGTCCGGGGTCGCCGTCCAGGCTGACCTGCACCAGGACGGCCAGCTCGCGGTCGGCGCCACGGGCGCCGGCGGACAGCCCGGGCACCAGCCGCAGCCGGTCGCACGACTCGACCACCGAGGCGTACGCCGCGACGCTCGCGGCCTTGTTGCTCTGCAGGCGCCCGACGAAGTGCCAGCGGACGTCCGCCACCTCGTCCGCCTTGCGCCGGGCCTCCTGGTCGCGGCTCTCGCCGAAGCGGGTGACGCCCAGGTCGCGCAGCACCACGACGTCCGTGGCCGGGAAGAACTTGGTCACCGCCACCAGCGCCACCTCGTCCCGGGCGCGGCCCGCAGCAGCGCAGGCCTCCCCCAGCCGCCGTTCCACCGCGGTCAGCCGCTGCGCCAGCTCCTGCGCGCGGGTCACAGGTGCACGAGCCCGCCGTGCCGACCGGTGGTGCGGTCACGGCGGTAGGAGAACCAGCGCTCGGGCTGCTCGAGGGTGCAACCACCCACCTGCCCCACGCTGCCGACGCCCGCCGCCTGCAGCACCGCACGCGCACCGGCCGCCAGGTCGACCGAGGCGGTGCCACGACGGGTGGTGCCCCGGCTGCCCGGCAGCCGCCGCTCCGCGTCGTCGGCCATGTCCTGCGGTACCTCGTAGCAGGCGCCGCAGGCCGCCGGCCCCAGCACGGCCGTCGTGCCGCCCGGGGTCGCACCGAGCTCCCGCATCGCGGCCAGCGTCGCCTGCAGCACCCCGCCGAGCAGCCCCTGCCTGCCGGCGTGGGCAGCGGCGACGACACCGGCACCCGCGTCGGCGAGCAGGACCGGCAGGCAGTCGGCGGCGAGGACGACCAGGCCCAGGCCGGAGGTGGTGGTGACCAGCGCGTCCACCTCGGGCACGCTGCCCGACCGTGCGCGCGACGCCGCTCGGTCGACGACGGCCACGCCGGCGCCGTGCACCTGCTCGGCGAACACGAGAGCGTCCTCGTCCAGCCCGGCGGCGCGGGCCAGTCGGGACCGGTTCGCGTCCACCCGCGCGGGGTCGTCGTCGACGTGCCCGGCCAGGTTGAGCGCCGCGTAGGGCGCGGCGCTCACGCCACCGGCGCGGGAGGAGAACCAGCCGACGGCCGGGGCGGGGAGCCCGGCCGCGACGAGGTCGAGCACCCGCCTACTTCAGGAAGTCGGGCACGTCGAGGTCGTCCTCGAAGACGACGGTGCGCCGCGGCTGCACGGGCGGCGGTGTCGGCGCAGGGCGCGGCCGAGGCGGCGTCGACACCGAGGCGGCGGCGGGGGCGGCGGCCGGCTCCGGCTGCGGACGGCGCGTCTCCACCCGCCGCACCGGGGTCGGCGCACCGGCGTCGAAGCCGGCGGCGATCACGGTGACGCGCACCTCGTCGCCGAGGGCGTCGTCGATGACGGCGCCGAAGATGATGTTGGCCTCGGGGTGGGCGGCGTCGGCCACCAGCTGCGCCGCCTCGTTGATCTCGAACAGGCCGAGGTCGCTGCCGCCGGAGATGTTGAGCAGCACGCCGTGCGCGCCGTCCATGCTCGCCTCGAGCAGGGGGCTCGCGATCGCCATCTCGGCGGCGACGGCCGCGCGGTCGTCACCGCGGGCGTTGCCGATGCCCATCAGCGCGCTGCCCGCTCCGCTCATGACGGCCTTGACGTCGGCGAAGTCGAGGTTGATCAGGCCCGGCGTCGTGATCAGGTCGGTGATGCCCTGCACACCGGAGAGCAGGACCTGGTCGGCGCTCTTGAAGGCGTCCAGGACGCTGACCTGGCGGTCGCTGATCGACAGGAGCCGGTCGTTCGGGATGACGATGAGCGTGTCGCACTCCGCCCGCAGCGCGGCGATGCCCTCCTCTGCCTGCTGGGCGCGGCGGCGGCCCTCGAAGGAGAACGGCCGGGTGACGACACCGATCGTCAGTGCCCCCAGGGACTTGGCCACGCTGGCGACGACGGGCGCGCCGCCGGTGCCGGTGCCGCCGCCCTCCCCCGCGGTGACGAAGACCATGTCGGCCCCCTTGAGGACCTCCTCGATCTCCTCGCGGTGGTCCTCGGCGGCGGCCGCACCGACGCTGGGCTGGGCGCCGGCGCCGAGGCCCCGGGTGAGCTCCCGGCCGACGTCGAGCTTGACGTCGGCGTCGCTCATGAGCAGGGCCTGGGCGTCGGTGTTGATCGCGATGAACTCGACGCCCTTGAGGCCCACCTCGATCATGCGGTTGACGGCGTTGACGCCACCGCCTCCGATGCCGACCACCTTGATGACGGCGAGGTAGTTCTGGGGTGCAGCCACGGTGTGGAGGTGCCTCTCGGGACGGGCGGGAGTGCGGGGCGGGAGGGGCCGGCGAGGTCTCCGACAGGGTAGGAGTCGAACCCTTGACCTCAACGAGACGCTTAGAGTTATGTCAACCTGCTGACGGGGCGCGACGTTACGGGCGCCCGGTTCGACCGGTCAACAGCATCCCGGCGTGTCGGGGGCTGCGATGTGGCGGACGGTCGCCCAGCGGCCCGAAGCGGCGTCGCGAGGAGCGGTCACCGGGAGCGGCGCTTGACCTCGTACATGCGCGCGTCGGCCGCCGACACCAGGCTCGACGGGTCGGCTGCTCCCCCGGTCGCCATGGCGACGCCGACGCTCACCCCCACCTGGAGGGTCAGGTCCTGGACGGGCATCGGCCGGTCCACCGCCCGGCGCAGGCGGTCGGCCAGCGCGTGCAGGCCGGACTCGGTCGTCTCCTCGACGAGCACGACGAACTCGTCGCCGCCCAGGCGGGCCACCGTGTCGGCGGGCCGCACGGCTGCGGCCAGCCGCTGAGCGACGGACTGCAGCACCGCGTCCCCGACCCGGTGGCCGTAGCGGTCGTTGACGTCCTTGAAGCCGTCGAGGTCGAGGAACAGCACGCCGGTGGCCGTCCCGGTGCGGGCGTCGCGGGACAGCGCCCCGCGCAGTCGCTCCTCGAACAGCGCCCGGTTGGGCAGGCCGGTCAAGGGGTCGCGGACCGCACGCTCGGTCAGCGTGGCGGTCAGTGCGAGCAGCTCCTGCTCGACCCGCCGCCGCTCGGTGATGTCCTGGGCACTGACGGCGAACCACGCCGGGCAGCCGTCGGGGCCGGCGACAGAGGCGACGCCGTGCAGCACCCAGAAGGACCTGCCGTCGGCGTGCGCGTACTCCTGCTCGCTGTCCAGCGCCTCACGGCGTCCCTCACGCAGCTCCTCCAGGTCGAGAGCGCCGGTGCCGGTGAGCACCTCGTCCAGCTGCATGCCCACCAGGTCCTCCGGCGAGCGGCCGAGCAGCGAGGCGTAGGTGCGGTTCGCCCGGACGTACGAGCCGTTCAGGTCGGCCAGGGCGAGCCCGGCGCGCGCGCTCAGGAAGAACTCCTCGAAGACGTCGCTGCTGCTCGTCAGCGCGTCCATCGTGGCCCGGGCCGCCGAGGCACGAGGGTCGCCCGCCCCCCGAGTCCCGGGCGCGACTGCAGGGCCGGCAGGCACCGGAGGCACCGGCGGCGAGGCGGACAGGACCAGCACCTCCCGGAGGGCGACGACGGACGAGACCTGCGGACGGGCACGCTGCTGGGCCGGTGCCCGGCGTGCTCCCCGACCGGCCCGCGGCGCAGCACCGCGTGACCGGCGGTCGCCCGCCCGGCACGAGGCGCGGCCATGATCGCACCGATCCCGGGCGGCGGCGACAGGGCAGCACCCGGCACGAGCCGGGTGGGGACCCCGATCCGCTGCTGCCGGCCCCCCGGACGCAGATCGACGGACGCGATCGACGGACGCGGATCGACGGACGCGGATCGACGGACGCGATCGACGGACGCCGACCGGCTACCGGCGGATGACGACCTCGGGCGAGGTGACGTCGAGGACGTCGCCGGGGGCCTTGAGCAGGGCGAGCGCAGCGGCGGCCTTGGTGGCGGTCCCGCCGGGCGCTCCCCAGACGACCTGCTGGTCGGCCTGCAGCAGCAGCAGGACGTCCGAGGGCGTCTCGGCGCGCACCGCACGCACCCGCCGTCGCAGGTCGGCGGGGAGCTCACCGTGCACCTGCAGGGCCGCGCGGACGGCGGGGTCGCCCCGCCGCAGTGCGTCGACCTCCAGCCGCACGACGCCGGGCGGCGCGGTCGGGACGGTCGCGAACGGGACCGCGTCCGCGTCGACGAGCGTGAACCTCCCGTCGGAGGCGTACGCCGCGGCGGCCACCCGCTCGCGGACCACGACCCGCAGCGTGCCCGGCCAGGAGCGCTGCACCTCGACCGCGGCGACCGGCGGGAGCGAGCGGACGGCGGAGGCGACCCGGCCGGTGTCGACCCGGGCCAGCGGCACCCCGGGGGCGACGTCGACGGCGGCCCGGACCTGGGCCTCGGACAGCCGGCCGAGCCCGGAGACGGCGACCCGGTCGACCGCCAGCCAGCTGGAGGCCGACAGGGCCCAGGCCAGGGCGAGCAGCGGCAGCACCACCAGCAGGACCTGACCGGCGCGTACGGCCGCGTGCCGTCGCCGCGCCGAGCGCTGCGCCCGGGCCCGAGCCGCCCGGCGCGGGGCCGCTGCCACCACGGGGTCGGGACGGTGCCGGACGCGGGTGGAGCTCACTCCGGGGCTCCGGACAGCACGCGCAGGACCTCCGGGCCGATCGCCGTCACGTCGCCCGCGCCGAGGGTCAGCACCAGGTCGCCGGGCTGCGCGCGCTCGGCCAGCAGCCGCGGCACCGCGGACCAGCTGGGCTCGAAGACGACCCGCTCGCGCGGCAGCGGCACGGCCGCGGCCACGGTCGCTCCCGTGGCGCCGGGCACCGGGTCCTCGCCCGCGGAGTAGACCTCCATGACGACCACCTCGTCGGCCAGGCCGAGCGCGGCGCCGAACTCGGCCGCGAAGGCCAGCGTGCGGCTGTAGCGGTGCGGCTGGAAGGTGACCACCAGCCGGCCCCGCCCCGCGACCTCGCGGGCGGCGGTGAGCTGCGCGACCAGCTCGGTCGGGTGGTGGGCGTAGTCGTCGTAGACCCGCACCCCGGCGACCTGCCCCTTGAGCTCCATGCGGCGGCGCACACCGGTGAAGCCGGCCAGCCCCTGCACGAGGGTCGCGGCGTCGAGCCCGAGACCGGTGCCGACCAGCAGCGCGCCGGCGGAGTTGAGGGCGAGGTGGCGGCCCGGCACGGCCAGGGTCACCGGCGGCAGCCGGCGGCCGCGCAGGACCGGCGCGTAGCGGCTCGTGGTGCCGCTGACGGTGAGGTCGGCCAGGCGCAGGTCGGCGTCGTCGGAGGTCCCGTAGGTGCGCACGTCGACCCCGCGCTCGCGGGCCCAGTCGGCCAGCCGGCGGGTGCCCGGGTCGTCTGCGCACAGCACGACGAAGCCCGTCGGGTCGACGGTCAGCACGAACTGCTCGAAGGCGCGGTCGACGGCCTCGGCGGTGCCGTAGTGGTCGAGGTGGTCGGCCTCGACGTTGGTGACCACGGCGGCGGAGGGCCGGTAGGCCAGGAACGAGCCGTCGCTCTCGTCGGCCTCGACGATGAACAGCTCGCCGCTGCCGTGGTGGGCGTTGCTGGCGGCCTCGTTGAGGTCGCCGCCGATGGCGAAGGACGGGTCGACGCCGCAGTGCTGGACGGCGACCGTGAGCATGGACGTCGTCGTGGTCTTGCCGTGCGTGCCGGCCACGGCGACGCCGCGCCGGCCGGCCATCAGCAGCGCCAGCGCCTGCGCGCGCAGCAGCACCCGCAGGCCGCGCTCCTGGGCCGCGACGAGCTCGGGGTTGTCGGGCCGGATCGCGGCCGAGACGACCACGGTGTCGGCGTCGTCGACGTGCGCGGCCGCGTGGCCCAGGTGGACGGTCGCTCCCAGCGCCGTGAGGGCGGCGGTGGTGCGGGAGGACCGGGCGTCGCTGCCCGACACCCGCGTCCCTCGCGCGAGCAGCACGCGCGCGATGCCGCTCATGCCGGCGCCGCCGATGCCGACGAAGTGGACGCGGCCGAGGTCGGCGCTCACGCGGCGCTCCCCCGCCGGACCGCCTCGAGGACGAGGTCGGCGAGCGCCTCGTCGGCGTCGCGGTGCCCGAAGGCCGCCGCAGCGGCGCTCATCGCCGCCAGCCGGGCCGGGTCCTGGAGCAGCGGCAGGACCGTCGAGCGGACCGCGCCCGCGTCGAAGGCCGCGTCGTCGACCAGCAGCCCTCCACCGGCCCCGACGACCGGCCGGGCGTTGAGGGCCTGCTCGCCGTTGCCGATCGGCAGCGGCACGTAGACCGCGGGCAGGCCGACGGCCGCGAGCTCGGCGCAGGTCAGCGCACCCGCGCGGCAGACGGCCAGGTCGGCGGCGGCGTACGCCTGCTCCATGCGGTCGACGTAGGGCAGGACGTGGTGCGTCGCAGGCACGCCCCCGGGCAGCGCCTGCTCGAGGGCGGCCTGCACCGCGTCGGCCTGCTTCGGACCGGCGACGTGCAGCACCTGGACCCCGGCGGCGGCCAGGTCGCCGGCGGCGGCGGTCACGGCGGCGTTGACCGCACGGGCGCCCTGCGAGCCACCGGTGACGAGCAGCACCGGCCCCGGCCCGAGGCCGAACGCGGCCCGTGCCGAGTCACGGACGGCCGCGCGGTCGAGCCGTGCCACCGCGGCGCGCAGCGGGATGCCGAGCACGACGGCGCCGGACAGCCCGCTGCCCTCGACGGCAGCGGCGACGTGGGGGGTCAGGCGGGCCCCGACGCGGTTGGCGATGCCGGCCCGGGCGTTCGCCTCGTGCACGACGCAGGGCGTACGGCGCCGCCGCGCCGCGAGGTAGGCGGGCAGCGCGACGTAGCCCCCGAAGCCGACGACGACGTCGGCCTGCACCCGGTCGAGGTGGCCCAGCGTGCGCCGGACGGCGCCGGCGACCCGCCCGGGGACGCGCAGCAGGTCGAGCGTCGGCCGGCGCGGCAGCGGCACCCGGGGGATCTCCGCGAGCGGGTAGCCGCGGGCCGGGACCAGCCGGGCCTCGAGCCCCGCCGCGGTGCCCAGGGCGGTGACGACGGTCGTGGGCGAACGACGGCGCAGGGCGTCGGCGAGGGCCAGCGCCGGCTCGACGTGTCCCGCGGTCCCGCCGCCGGCCAGGACGACCGACAGCGGCCGACCACCCGGCCCGACCTGCGTGGTCTGTCCGCGGTCGGGCGTCATCGCCGCGCCGCCGGACGGTGCGGGCCCTGACCCGGACGACCGCCGGACGGTGCCGGGCGGGGGGCGGTCCGGGCCGGCGCCCGGCCGGCGGTCCGGCCCGGGGTGCGGGGAACAGGACGTCCGGCGTCGGCCGTGCGCCGGCGGGACCCGGCGGACGCAGGCGCCCCCGCCCCGCCGGACCGCCCGCCCCGCAACCCGCCACGAAGACCCTGCCGCAGTCCGCCTCGCAGCCCACCGCGCCGCCGGAGCGCCTCGGCCGCCCCGGGCTCCTGACGGGCGAAGGCGAGCAGCATGCCGATCGCCGCCAGCGTCACGAGCAGCGCCGACCCGCCGAACGACACCAGCGGCAGGGGGATGCCCGTGATGGGCAGCAGGCCGACGACCGCGCCCATGTTGATGATCGCCTGGGCGGCGATCCAGCCGGTCACGCCCGAGGCGGCGAGCCGCACGAACGGGTCGGTCGCCCGCTGGGCGATGCGCACGCCGGAGTAGACCAGCACCGCGAACAGCACCAGGACCGTCAGCGTGCCGAGCAGCCCGAGCTCCTCGCCGACGATCGCGAAGACGTAGTCGGTGTGCGCCTCGGGGAGCCCGCCGGACCACTTCTCGCGGCTGGCGCCCAGCCCGAGGCCGAACCAGCCGCCGGACGACAGCGCGTAGAAGCCCTGGACGGCCTGGTAGCCGGTGTCACCGGCGTCGGCGAACGGGTCGCGGAACGACAGCAGCCGCTCGACGCGGTGCGGCGCCGAGACGGCGAGCAGGCCGGCTGCGACCGCGACGAACGCGCACAGCCCGGCGAACAGGCGCAGCGGTGTCCCCGCGACCCACAGCAGGGCCACGACGACGACGCTGACCGACACGGCGGTGCCGAAGTCGGGCTGGAGCAGGATGAGCACGAGCACCAGCCCGGACACCGGCAGCAGCGGGACCAGCAGGTGACGGTGCTCCCCCAGCAGCCGCTGCTTGCGGACCAGCAGGTCGGCGCCCCAGATCGCCAGCCCGAGCTTGGCGAGCTCGGCCGGCTGCAGGTTGAAGCCGAGCGGCAGCGCGATCCAGCTGCGCGCGCCCTTCACCTCGTGACCGACGGCCAGGACGAGCACGAGCAGCACGACCACCGCGACGAGCAGCGGGTAGGCCGCGGCCCGGAAGACCCGGACCGGCAGCCGCGCGGCGACCAGCATCATCGGCAGCCCGACGCAGATGAACGTCGCCTGCTTCATGCCGGTGGCGTAGGCCGAGCCGGTGGAGTCGTACGACCGCACGATCGAGGCGCTGAAGACCATGACCAGGCCCAGCACGAGCAGCAGCAGCGTGCTGGTCAGCAGCAGGTGGTAGGACGCCAGGGGGCGCTGCAGCAGCGGGGTCCGGTCGCCGCGGCCAGCGGACGGGGCGCCGCGCCGGTCGTCCGGGCGTGCCGCACCTGCCGGACGGGGGTCGCTGCGCACACCGGGGACGGAGCCCGCCGTCACGCCGCGGCCTCGCGCACCGCCGCGGCGAACAGCTCGCCGCGCTGGCGGTAGTCGCGGAAGCAGTCCATCGACGCGGCGGCGGGGGCGAGCAGGACCGTGTCACCGGGGCGGGCGAGCACGCGGGCGCGGGCGACGGCGTCGGACATGACCGCATTGTCGAGCCGGTCGACCACCTCGACGGGGAGGTCGGGGGCGTGTCGTGACAGCGCGTCGAGGAACGGCCCGCGGTCGGTGCCGACCAGGACGACGGCGCGCAGGCGGGGAAGCGCCGCGCGCACGAGGTCGTCGACGTCGGCGCCCTTGAGCAGGCCACCGGCGATCCACACGACCGACGGGTAGGCCGCCAGGCTCGCCGCGGCGGCGTGCGGGTTGGTGGCCTTGCTGTCGTCGACCCACGCGACGCCGCCCGTCTCGGCCACCAGCGCGTTGCGGTGCGGGTCCGGCGAGAAGGCCCGCAGGCCGTCGCGCACGGCGTCGGCGGGCACGCCGTACGAGCGGGCCAGCGCGGCCGCGGCAAGGGCGTTGGCGACGTTGTGGGCGCCGGGCACACCGATGTCGGCGAGCGTCGCGACCTCCGTCGCCTCCCCCACCACGTCGGGGAACGCCCGGTCGACGAGCAGGTCCTCGACCACCCCGAGCTCGCCGGCCGCGGGGCTGCCCAGCGTGAAGCCGACCCGGACGTCGGCCCGGGCCGTCAGGCGCACCGACCCGGGGTCGTCGCGGTTGTGGACCGCGACGGTGCCCGGCGCGTGGATGCGGCCCTTGGCGGCGGCGTAGGCGTCGAGCGTGCCGTGCCAGTCGACGTGGTCGGGGGCGATGTTGAGCACCACGGCCGTGTGCGGGCGCACGGTGGAGGACCAGTGCAGCTGGAAGCTCGACAGCTCCACCGCCAGCACGTCGTGGTCGGCGAGCACGGCGTCGAGCAGCGGCAGCCCGACGTTGCCCGCCGCCACGGTGCGCAGGCCGGCCGCGGACAGCACCGCCTCCAGCATCCGCACGGTCGTCGTCTTGCCGTTCGTGCCGGTGACGGCCAGCCACGGCGCCGCGCCCTCGGGCCGCAGCCGCCAGGCCAGCTCGACCTCTCCGACGACCTCCACCCCGGCGCGCGCCGCCGCGACGAGCAGCGGCGCGTCGGGCCGCCAGCCCGGTGAGGTGACCACCAGGGCGGTGCCCGGCGGCGGCACGTCGAGGGGGCGCACGTCGAAGCCCTCGGCCCTCAGCGGCTCGGCCCGCTGCTCGTCCGCGTCGGCGACGGTCACCCTGGCGCCGCGCTCGCGCAGCACCCGTGCCGCCGCGGCGCCGCTCACCCCGGCGCCCGCCACCACGACGGGCATCCCCTCGTACGCCCCCTCGTCTGCGCCGATCATGCAGTTCCTGCCCGGGCGCTGAGCGTGCGAGGTGCGCACCAACTGCATGATCGGCGCAGCACGGGGCTCACGGCAGGGGGCCGAAGGAGAGGTAGTCGGCGTAGAAGACGCCGATCCCGAAGGCGACCGCGAGCCCGGAGATGATCCAGAAGCGGACGATGACGGTGTTCTCCACCCAGCCGGCGAGCTCGAAGTGGTGGTGGATGGGCGCCATGTTGAACACCCGCTTGCGGGTCGCCTTGAAGACGCCGATCTGGATGATCACCGACATCGTCTCGATGACGAACAGCCCGCCGAGCACGATGAGCAGCAGCTCGGTGCGCGTGACGATGGCGATGCCGGCGAAGGCGCCGCCGATGGCCAGCGAGCCGGTGTCCCCCATGAAGATCTTGGCCGGCGAGGCGTTCCACCACAGGAACCCGAAGCAGGCCCCCATGGCCGCGGCCGACACCAGGGCGATGTCGAGCGGGTCGCGGGTCGAGTAGCACGGCGCGAGGTCGGGCGAGAGCACGCAGGAGTTGCGGAACTGCCAGAAGGCGATGACGACGTAGGCCGCGAAGACCATCAGCGACGACCCCGCGGCCAGACCGTCGAGGCCGTCGGTGAGGTTGACGGCGTTGCTGGTGGCGGTGATGACGAGGTAGGCGAACAGGACGAACCCGACCGCTCCCAGGCTGGCGGCGGTGTAGTCGCGGACGAACGACAGGTTGGTCGAGGCGGGCGTGAGGCCGGCGGAGTTGCGGAACTGCAGCGCGCCCACGGCGAACGCGACCCCGACGACGAGCTGGCCCAGGAACTTGGAGGCGGCGTTGAGCCCGAGCGAGCGCTGCTTGCGGATCTTGATGAAGTCGTCGAGGAAGCCGACCAGCCCGAGGCCGGCCATCAGGCCCAGCACGAGCAGCCCGCTGGCCGTCGGGCCGCGGCCCGGCTGGCCGAGCACGAGCAGGTGGGCCACGCCGTAGCCCACGAGCGTCGCGGCGATGATCACCGCCCCGCCCATGGTCGGCGTGCCGCGCTTGGTCGCGTGGCTGCTGGGCCCGTCCTCGCGGATCTCCTGGCCGTAGCCCCGGCGCCGGAACAGCCGCACCACCGCCGGTGTGCACAGCAGGCTCACCAGCAGCGCCGAGAGCGCCGCCACGAGCACAGACCTCACCGGGCACCGTCCACGGGAGGCGATCCTGGCAGGGGCGGCTCGAGCAGCGCGGCAGCGACCCGCTCCAGCCCGGCGCTGCGGGAGGCCTTGACCAGCACGACGTCGCCCGGCGCCAGCTCGCGCCGCAGCAGCGCGACGGCCGCGTCGACGTCGTCGACGTGCACCGACTCGTCGCCCCAGGAGCCCTCGAGCACCGCCCCCGCGTGGATGCCGCCGGCCTGCGGACCGACCACCACGAGCTGCCCGAGGTCGAGCCGGACGGCGAAGCGGCCGAGGTCCATGTGGGCGTCGCGGGCGGCATCGCCCAGCTCGGCCATGTGACCGAGCACGGCGACCGTGCGCCGGGTCTTGCCCCGGCTCATGACGGCCAGCGTCTTGAGCGCGGCCCGCATCGACTCGGGATTGGCGTTGTAGGCGTCGTTGACGACGGTGACGCCGTCCGGGCGCTCGTGCACCTCCATGCGCCAGCGCGACTGGGCCGTCGCCCCACCCAGGAGCCGGGCGACCTGCCCGACGTCGGTGGTCACCTCGGGGCGCAGGACGGCGGCGGCCGTGGCGAGGGCGTTGGAGACCTGGTGCTCGCCGTGGACCTGCAGCGCGACGTCGGCCGCGCCGTGCGGCGTGTCGAGCCGGAACGCGGCCCGGCCGGTGTCGTCGAGCTCCACGTCGAGCGCCCGCACGTCGGCGTCGGCGCCCGTGCCGAACGTCGTGACGGGACGGTCGGTGCGTGGAGCCATCGCCAGCACGAGGGGGTCGTCGGCGTTCAGGACCGCAGCCGACCGGGCCGCCTCGACCAGCTCGCCCTTGGCCACCGCGATGCGCTCCCGCCCGCCGAACTCGCCGACGTGGGCGGAGCCGACGTTGAGCACGACCGCGACGTGCGGCGCGACCAGCCCGCACAGGAAGGCGATGTGGCCCACCCCGCGGGCGCTGTACTCCAGCGCGGCGAAGCGGGTCTGCGGGGTGCGGCGCAGGGCCGTGAGCGGCAGTCCGAGCTCGTTGTTGAACGAGCCCTGCGGCGCGAGCGTCGGGCCGACCCCGCCGAGCACCTGCGCGAGCAGGTCCTTGGTCGAGGTCTTGCCGCTGCTGCCGGTGACGCCGACGGTGAGCGGCTCCGGCGGCCGGGCGTACGCGCCGCGCGCCAGCGCCTGCAGCGCCGCCAGCGGGTCCGGCACCACCAGGCACGGCAGCCCCTCGACCGGCCGGCCGGCCAGCACGGCCACCGCGCCCGCCGCGACGGCGGCGGCCGCGTGGTCGTGGCCGTCGGAGCGCTCGCCGCGCAGCGCCACGAACAGCGAGCCGGGGCGGACGAGGCGGCTGTCGACCTCCACGTCGGCGCTGACCTGCGCCGCGCCGGGACGACCGACGACCGTGGCCCCGGTGAGGGCGACCACCTCGTCGAGCGGCAGCGGGATCACGCGGGCAGCACCTCGCGCACGGCCTCGCGCAGCACCTCGCGGTCGTCGAACGGGGTGACGACGCCGCCGGCCTCCTGCCCCGTCTCGTGGCCCTTGCCGGCCACCAGGACCACGTCGCCCGGCGCCGCCTCGCGCACGGCGCGCACGATCGCGGCCCGGCGGTCCGGCTCGCAGACCGCGTCGGGAGCACCGGCCGCCATCTCGGCGAGGATCGCGAGCGGGTCCTCGCCGCGGGGGTTGTCGCTGGTCAGGACGGCCAGGTCGGCCTCGGCGGCCGCGGCCCCCATGAGCGGTCGCTTGGCGCGGTCGCGGTCGCCGCCGCAGCCGAGGACGACCAGCACCCGGCCGCGGGTGAGCCCGCGTGCGGCCTGCACCAGCCGCGACACCGCGTCGGGCGTGTGCGCGTAGTCGACCAGCGCCAGGAACGGCTGACCGGCGTCGACCCGCTCCATCCGCCCGGGCACCCCCGGGCACTCCGCCACGCCGCGCACCGCGTCGGCGACGGGCACTCCGGCGGTGACGAGGCAGGCGATCGCCGTGACCGCGTTGGCGGTGTTGAAGGCCCCTGGCAGGCGCACGGACGCGCGCACGTCGACGTCGGGGCCGCGCAGCCGGAACCGGCTGCCCTCGGGTCGCAGGTCGACCTCGCGGGCCGACCAGTCGGCGTCCTCCCCGACCGTGACGAACGGCAGGCCTCCGCGGCGCACGATCCGCCGTCCGGCGGGGTCGTCGACGTCGACCACCCCGGTCCGCGAGCGCGCGGGGGTGAACAGCGAGGCCTTGGCCGCTTCGTACTCCTCCATCGAGCCGTGGAAGTCGAGGTGGTCCTGGGAGAGGTTGGTGAAGGCGGCGACGTCGAAGCGCACGCCGTCGACGCGGCCCAGCGACAGGGCGTGGCTGCTGACCTCCATCGCGACGGCGGTCGTCCCCCGCTCGCGCATCGCGGCGAGCAGCGCCTGCACGTCCGGCGCCTCCGGCGTCGTGCGGACGCTCGGCACGACGTCGTCGCCGATCCGGGTGAGGACCGTGCCCATCAGACCGGTGCGGTGACCGGCGGCGCGCAGCCCCGCCTCGACGAGGAACGCCGTGGTGGTCTTGCCGTTGGTGCCGGTGACGCCGACCAGCACCATGCCGGCCGCCGGGTCGTCGTGCACCCAGCGCGCGACGGCGCCCAGCACCTGGCGAGGGTCGTCGGCGACCAGGACCGGCAGGTCGTGCGCCGCCAGCGACGCGGCGCCGCGCTCGTCGGTGAGCACAGCCACCGCGCCCGCCGCGACGGCCGAGGACGCGAAGTCGGCGCCGTGGGCGCGCGCGCCGGGCAGGGCCGCGTAGAGGTCACCGGGCCGTACGGCACGGGAGTCGAGCGTGCAGCCGGTGACCGTCGTGCTGCCGACGTCGGTGCGGGCCCGCAGGCCGGGCACCTCGCTCAGCAGCGCGGCGAGGGGGCGCGGGGCGGGGCGAGCCGGGCGTGACGGGACGGCGGAGCCCACGCCCTGGGGGTTCGCAGGCACAGGCAGAACCTACCGGGGCGAGTCGGCACGCAGCTTCAGGACCGGGCTCGGCGCGCCGGTCGGGGGGACGCCGAGGCTGCGCAGCGCGAAGCTCATGACCTCGCGGAAGGCCGGGCCGGCGACGGCTCCGCCGTAGTAGCCGTTCTTCGGGTCCTGGACGGAGACCGAGATGGCCAGGCGGGGCGCGTCTGCCGGGGCGAAGCCCACGAAGCTGGCGGTGTAGCTGCCGTCGTAGCGCCCGTCGACCACCCGGCGCGCGGTGCCGGTCTTGCCGGCCACGCGGTAGCCCGGGATGGCGGCGGTCTCCGCGGTGCCGCCCTCGTTGGTCACGCCCTCGAGCATCCCCCGCAGCTGGGCGGCGACCTGGGAGCTCACGACCCGGGTGGCCTTCGACGGGGGCCGGGGCACGACGGCGCCGTCCCGGTCGGTGGTCGCCCTGACGACGGTCGGCTGCACCCGTACGCCGTCGTTGGCGACGGTGGCGTAGACCGAGGCCATCTGCACGCCGTTGACCGAGTAGCCCTGACCGATCGGGTGGGTGCCGTAGTCGGTCTTGGACCACTCGTCCTTCTCGTCGCGCAGGATGCCCGGGCTCTCCGCCGGCAGCTCGATGCCGGTGCGGCTGCCGATGCCGAAGCGGGTGAGCATCTCGTGCAGCTTCGGCCCGCCCACCTTCTGCGCCGCCATGATCGTCCCGACGTTGCTCGACTCCACCAGGACACCGGTGAAGGTCATCTGCTCGACGGGGTGGCTGTGGCTGTCGGAGAAGCGCTTGTTGGCGACCTGGATGTGGTCGGCCACGGACATGACGCTGTCGGGGGTGAGCACGCCCTCCTCGAGGGCGACGGCGGCGGTGATGACCTTGCCGATGCTGCCGGGCTCGAAGACGTCGGTGACGGCGCGGTTGCCGCGTACGGCCGCGTCGGCCTCGCCCGGCTCCTCGGCGTCGAAGGTCGGCACGGACGCCAGCGCCAGCACCTCGCCGGTCCGGACGTCGATCACCGTGGCGCTGGCGCTCTCCGCGGAGGCCGCGGCGACGGTGTCCGACAGCACCTTCTGGGCGTGCCACTGCAGGTCGCGGTCGATCGTGAGGTGGACGTCGCGTCCGGGCCGGGGCGAGACGGTGGTGGTGCGGCCGCTCGGGATGATGCGGCCGCCGCCGTCGACCTCGGCCACGGTCTTGCCGTCGGTGCCGGCGAGCACCTCGTCGAAGCGTCGCTCGATGCCGGCCGCGCCGGTGCCCTCGACCGTCGTGAACCCGACGACGTTGGCCGCGAGGTCGCGACCCGGGTGCACGCGGCGCGGCTCGGCGATGACGCCGACGCCCACGAGCCCGAGCGCCCGCACCCGGTTGGCGAGCTCGGCCTCGAGGCCGCGGGCGAGGTAGGCGAAGCCCTTGCAGCCGCGCAGCTGCTCGGCGCTGCACACCGCTCCGGTGGCCTTGGGCGACAGCGCCAGCTTGCCCTCGATCTCGGCGGCGGGCAGCCCCAGCAGCGGGGCGAGCGCACGGGCGATGCCGGCGGGATCGCACGGGCGCTCGGCGGCGGGCCGGCAGTCGGCCCGGGCGATCGTGCGCGGCTCCCCGTAGACCGCCCGGGCGTCGACCGACAGTGCGAGGGCCTCCCCGGACCGGTCGAGCACCTGGCCGCGCGGGGCGGTCAGCGTCATGGTGCTGGTGCGCTGCTCGATGGCCTCCTGCGCGTAGGCCTGGGCCTGGAAGCCCTGCAGCCAGACGAGGCGGCCGGCGATCAGCGACAGCATCACCAGCACGGCGACCAGGCCGCCGCCGAGCCGCAGGGTCGGCCGGGCCGGTCGGGGGGCGCGGGCGGGGCGGCGGGCCCGTGACGCGGGAGATCGGAAGAG
>CADCUB010000013.1 GCA_902805775.1 uncultured Frankineae bacterium
TGCCCGCCCATGGAGTGGCCGACCACCGCGACGCTGCGTCCATCGACCCGGCCCAGCAGGGACGGCAGCGCGAGTTCGACCGCGTCGAGCTGGTCGAGGACATGGGTGAGGTCGGTGGCCCGGGACCGCCAGTGCATCGGGCCGTCCGGGACGGGCGGCACGTCCAGTGAGAGCGAGCTCAGGTGCGTGGCCTGCAGCACGACGAAGCCATGAGCCGCGTAGTGGTCGGCGAGCGGTGCGTACCCCCGCAGCGAGGACAGATGGCGGGAGAACCCCTGTCCGTGCGACAGGAGCAGCACCGGCAGGCCGTCGCCGGTGGTGGGCGCTGACACGCGCACCTGCAAGGGGACGGCACGTCCCGGGACGGTGAGCGTCACGGGGCTGAGGGACAGGACCGGAGCGGGAGCGCCGCCGGCCGTGCGGGAAGACGTCATGGAGGTCCTTCGGGGTGGCGGCAGCACGAGCGGGCACGGTCGACAGGACCGCGCAGGTGGCCGAGACTGAGGCGGAGCGGTGTTCCGGAAGCGTACGGAACAGCGTTCCGCTTCGTCAAGGGGAGGTTGCGTGACTGAAGCAGGGCCGCCGTCGACCCGCGTCCGCAGGGTGGACGCGCAGCGCAACGAGCAGGTGCTGCTGGCCGCTGCTGGCAGGGTCTTCGTCGAGGCGGGGGTCGACGCGCCGATCCGCCGCATCGCCGCCGAGGCGGGCGTCGGGATCGGCACGATCTACCGGCACTTCCCCTCGCGCGCCGACCTCGTCACCGCCGTCTACCGCCACCAGGTCGACGCCTGCGCCGAGGCCGGCCCCCGCCTGCTCGCCGCGGAGAGCTCCCCGCTTGAAGCCCTGCGGCAGTGGATCGACCTGTTCGTCGACTTCCTGGTGACCAAGCACGGGATCTCGGAGGTCCTGCCGTCGGGCAGCGTCGGCGTCGAGGCCCTGCACGCGTACTTCCTCGACCGGCTGGAGCCGGCGGGAGAACAGCTGCTCCAGGCGGCGGTCACCGCGGGCGAGGCCCGCGACGACGTCTCGACCTACGAGCTGCTGCGTGGCATCGGCAACCTGTGCCTGGTGCGCGGGGAGGACCAGCGCTACGACCCGCGCCGGCTGGTCGCCCTGCTGCTGGACGGCGTGCGCCGTCCGCCCGTCTAGTCCAGGAGTGCCGTCGCCTCGACCTCGACGAGCAGGTCCGGGCCCGCGAGCACCGACACGCCGATTCCCGTGAAGGGGGGGACCGGCGTCGTACCGAGCTTCGCGCCGGCGCGGGCCACGCCCTCGAGCAGCAGCGGCGTCTTGTCCGGTGTCCAGTCGACGATGTACGCGGTCAGGCGCACGACGTCGTCGAAGCTGCCGCCGACGGCCGCGAGCGCGGTCGCGATGTTGAGGTAGGCCTGCTCGACCTGTGCGGCGTAGTCGCCCGGACCGACCGTGCTCCCGTCCGCGTCGTACGCGACCTGCCCGGCCACCGAGACGAGGCGGGTGCCCGTCGCGACCGAGACGTGCCGGTAGAGCGGGACCTCGGGCAGTCCCTCGGGGTTCACCATCGTGACGGCCATGCTCGCTCCTGTGCTCAGGGGGACGTGCGTCCCGATGACATAGCAATGCTGTGGCAAGTACTGTTCCCCGCGTGGCCCGGCCCAAGGACGCGGCGGTGCGCGTGCAGCTCATCGAGCAGGCCGCCCGGATGCTGCGCGACCGCGAGCCGATCACGCTGCGGTCCGTCGTCGGGGGCACCGGGGCGTCGACGATGGCCGTCTACACGCACTTCGGCGGCATGGACGGGCTGTGGCGAGCGCTGAGGCAGGAGGGCTTCACCCGGCTGGCCGCCCGGCTCGCGCAGGTGCGCGACACGACCGATCCGGTGCAGGACCTGGCCGCCCTGGTCGTGGCGTACGTCCAGAACGCCCTCGAGCACCCGGACCTCTACCGGGTCATGTTCGACGCGACGGTCGAGCTGGAGGACCTGCCGGCCGCCGACGCCGCGCTCGAGCTGCTCGTGCAGGCCGCGCGACGCGGCGTGCAGGCCGGCCGCTTGGACGCCACCGTCGTCCCGCTGGAGCTGGCCACGCAGAGCTGGGCCGTCGGCCACGGGATCGTCTCGCTGGTCGCGACCGGCCCACTCCCGCGCACCGCCCTGGAGTACGGCGAGCCGATGCTCGCAGCCCTGTTCGCCGGCGCAGGCGACGACCTCGAGGCGGCCCGGCGCAGCGTCTCCCGTCCGTGGCGGGCGCTGCGCCAGCCGTCCTGACCGGGCGGACCGCGGCGAGGCAGTCGGCGCACTCGCTCCCCGCGACGTGACCGCGGAAGCTCGTCGCCGGCCCGCAGGGTGCCGCCCGCGGGGTGGCTGCGGCGCCGGCTGTCGGGCGGGCTCGGTGCCTCGGGACGACGAGACCGTCGTCCGGTCGGCTACCGACGCACCGGGCCGAGGGCCCGCTGAACGACGTCACGCAGCGCCGACCGACGGCGCGCGTGGTCAGCGGCGCTGTCGTGCGTCGACGCTGTGAAGGTGGCACTCGCGGGGGACCACGCGCCGGCGAGGGCGATGACGAGGGCGTAGACGTCGTCCGGGCGCAGTCCCACAGCGATGTGACCCTCGGCCTGCGCCTGGGCGATGGCGTCGACCTTCTCCGAGGTGAGCTCCGGATGCGCCGCCAGCAGAGCGCCGGTCGGCGTGCGCTCCAGGCGCTTCCAGCTCGCGAGCCGCACCAGCTCGGGATCGGTCAGGTAGGAGTCGTACAGCCCGACGGCGTACCCCGGCAGGTCGTGAGCGGTGAAGCGCACGTCGTCGACGATGCGGTGGAGATGGGTGGCGAAGACCGCGTCGAACAGGCCGTCCTTGGAGCCGAACCAGGCGTACATCTGCGCCTTGTTCACCTGGGCGGCGGCCGAGATCCGGTCGACCCGCGCGCCAGCGATCCCGTGGGCGGCGAACTCCGCCGTGGCTGCCGCCAGCAGCCGCCGCTTGCTCCGCTCTCCGTCCCGCCCGCTCGTGCTGTCCACGCCTCCAGCATGCAACAAACCAGATAGTTGCTACGCTCACGCCATGTCCTCGACCTCGCACAGCTTCGGCAGCACGACGACCGCACTGCAGGTCGTGGAGGGCCTCGACCTGAGCAGGAGGCGCGCCGTCGTCACCGGTGCTGCCTCGGGGATCGGAGTGGAAACGGCGCGTGCCCTCGCGCACGCCGGCATGCACGTGACGCTCGCCGTGCGCGACGCCGACGCCGGGGCGCGCGTCGCGTCGGACATCGCCA
Source organism: uncultured Frankineae bacterium (assembly GCA_902805775.1). Lineage (GTDB taxonomy): Bacteria > Actinomycetota > Actinomycetes > Mycobacteriales > SCTD01 > SCTD01. Next base: position 3,252 of record CADCUB010000013.1, read on the forward strand.
GAACCAGCGGAAGGGACGACCTGGCCGTTGCGCAGGTGGACCTCGCCGACCTGGTGAGCGTCGACGCCTTCACCGCCTCGTGGTCCGGACCTCTCCACGTCCTGGTGAACAACGCCGGTGTCATGGACACCCCGTACGGCACGACGGCACAGGGCTGGGAGACCCAGTTCGGCGTCAACCACCTCGGCCACTTCGCGCTGACCACCGGCCTGCGCGAGCCGCTGGCAGCGAGCGGGGATGCCCGCGTCGTCTCGGTGTCCTCCTCCGGCCATGCCGCCTCGCCCGTGGTGTTCGACGATCTGTTCTTCGAGCACCGGGCGTACGAGCCGGGGCTGGCCTACGGCCAGTCGAAGACGGCGAACGTCCTGTTCGCCGTCGAGCTCACGCGCCGTTGGGGCCGCGACGGCGTGACGGCGAACGCCCTCATGCCGGGCGGCGTCTGGACACCGCTGCAGCGCCACTGGAGCCCGGAGCAGCGCGCTGCTGCTGAGCAGCAGGCCCGCGTCGCCGAGGCGGCGGGCGTGTTCCGCATGAAGACGCCGGAGCAGGGCGCGGCTACGTCGGTGTTCCTGGCCACCGCTCCTCAGCTGCAGGGGGTAGGCGGGCGGTACTACGAGGACTGCCACGAGGCCGCGATCGTCGAGCAGCTGGACGGCATCAGCGGCGTCGTGCGGCACGCCCTCGATCCTGAGGCCGCGCGACGGCTCTGGGAGGTTTCAGAACGCCTGGTCACCGCCGCCCGCGCTGTTCCGGCCGGTTGACGGGGGACCGGCAGCTATCGGCTTGTCCTGGACCGTTCCACACGACCACCCCATTGCCCAGACGGCGCTGGTCGGCGGTGGACCAGCGGGCAGGTCCGAGACGGTCCAGATCCTCTCGCTGTCGGCGCCTCTGGGCGTCGGAGGAGACACCCCCGCAGGGGGTTGCACGCTCAGCCAGCCCCGGCGTCGAAGTGCGCCCGGGGTCGGCGGCCGTGACGGGCCACGCTGGGTGGGAGCGCTTGCGTGCGCGCGGTGGCTCGCCACCTGTGGTGCCGATGCTCGGCTCGACAGCGACCGGGGGACTCGCCTCGTTCTCGGGCGAACGCCCGTAGCGCCGCACTGCTGATGCGGTTCGGGTCTCGAGCCCATCGGGAGTTCACATCTCCCCGCCTCCGCCCACCTGCCGCCGCCGCCACCCGGCCCGGGGGACGTGCGAGGGGTCACCTGCGGTCCGGGAAGCGCGTCGCCACGGCCGCGGTTGGCTCCTGGACATGAGCTCCCCGACGGACGCCGGCCGCGTCGCCGCCCTCGTCGGACTGCTCTTCGGCCTGGCCGGGATGGGCAGCGCCGCGGTGGCCGTCACGCTGCCGGCGATCGCCGCCGACCTTGGCCTGTCGACCGGCGGCGCGTCCTGGATCATCAGCCTGTATGCGCTGATGCTCGCCGTCGCGACCGCCGTCTACGGCCGGGTCGCCGACCTGGCGGGGATCCGCCTGCCGCTGCTGGTGGGCGTCGGGCTGATGGCGGGCAGCGCGGTGCTGGGCGCCTTCGCCCCGTCGTACGAGGTGCTGCTCGGCGCGCGGCTGCTGCAGGGCTCGGGCGCCGCCGCCGTGCCGGTGCTGGGCATGGCGATCGTCAGCGCCCGCTACGACGGCAGCGTCCGCACCACCGCCCTCGGGCGGGTCGCCGGCACCGCGGCCGCCGTCAGCGCCCTGGGCCCGCTGGCCGGTGGCCTGGTCGAGGACCTCGTCGGGTGGCGGGCGGTCGTCGCGCTCCCCGCCCTCGGGCTGCTGGTCGTCCCGGTGCTGTGGCGGGCGGTGCCGAGCCAGGGGACCGGTGCGCGGCTGGACCTGCTGGGCGCGGTCCTCGTCGCTGCCACGGCCTCCGGGCTGGTGCTCCTCGTGCAGTCCCCGTCCTCCGGGGTGACCGTAGCGGTCGTCGGCGCCGTCCTGCTGGCCCTGGGCGTGCCCGCCGCGACAGCGCAGGTCCGCCGCCGTCCTGAGGGCTTCCTGCCGATGGCGGTCGTGCGGGAGCCGGTCGTCGTCCGCAGCGCGCTGGCCGCCTCGTGCGTGCCGGCGGCGTGGTTCGCGCTGCTCATCGCGGTGCCCGCGGTCCTGGCCACGCGCGGGTGGACGCCGCTGCAGGTCGGGCTGGCGCTGGTGCCCAGCGCCGTCACGGGGTTCCTCGCCCCGCGCCTGGCGGGCCCGCTGCTCGCGCGGCTCGGCGCCACCCGCTCGCTGGTGGTGTCCGGCGGCACGGCTGCCACGGCCCTGGTCCTCGCGGCGGCCGGAGCGACGCTCGGCTCGGCGGTGCTGCTCGTCGGGGCGGTCGTCCTGGTGACCTTCGCCTTCGGCCTGGGGCAGCCCGCCCTGATGGCGGCCGTCGGCGGCGCCGTGCCGGCCGACGTGCGCGGGGTCGCGCTCGGCATCGCCACCCTGGTGTTCCTCGTGGGCGGCGGCGTCGGCTCCGCCGTGGTGGGCGGCATCGGGGAGCTGCTCGGCATCGACCGCAGCCTGCTGGCGCTCGCCCTGCTGCCGGTGCTGGGCAGCCTCGCGCTGCGGCCGACGCTGCGAGCGGAGCGCGCGGGGGTCTGAGTCGCGGTCGGTCTGCTCGGGGCCGGGTGCGCCACCCGCTATGCTCGTCGACCGTGCCGCTAGCGGTACGCGCGCTCGTAGCTCAACGGATAGAGCACTTGACTACGGATCAAGAGGTTGCAGGTTCGAATCCTGCCGAGCGCACACATCGTCGCAGGTCAGAGCGGGTGCAGCTCCCACCGCACCGCGTGACGCAAGCCCCGA
>CADCUB010000014.1:0-1783 GCA_902805775.1 uncultured Frankineae bacterium
CACGTCGGAGGTCGACTTGCGCATGTTCGTGAGGTGCTTCTCCTTGACCGCGTTGACGTCGAGGTCGTCGGCGCGCGAGTTCTCCCCGACGATCATCCCCTCGTAGACCTCCTGGCCCGGCCCGACGAACAGCGAGCCGCGCTCCTGGAGCGAGAAGAGGGCGAAGGAGGCAGTGGTGCCGTGCCGGTCGGCGACCAGCGAGCCGGTCGGCCGCGTGCGCAGCTCGCCGAACCACGGCTCCCAGCGCTCGAAGACGTGGTGCAGCAGGCCGGTGCCGCGGGTCTCGGTGAGGAACTCCGTGCGGAAGCCGATCAGGCCGCGGGCGGGGACGAGGTAGTCCATTCGCACCCAGCCCGTGCCGTGGTTGACCATCTGCTCCATGCGGCCCTTGCGCAGCGCGACCATCTGGGTGACGACGCCGACGTAGTCGTCGGGCACGTCGATCGTCATGCGCTCGACGGGCTCGTGCGTCTTGCCGTCGATCTGCCGCGTCCCCCCCTGCACCTCCCAGACCTCGGGACGCTCCGTGTCGACGACGCGGATGGAGACGTTGCCGATGAGCTCCTGGTCGAGCCGGTCGCGCACCTGGCGGGCGGTGAGCTTCGAGCCGCTCTGCCCGGCCAGCGGCGAGGTGTTGATGCCGATCGTCATCGAGAGCGACGGCTCGTCGACGGTGATCACGGGTAGCGGGCGGGGGTCCGTCGGGTCGGCGAGGGTCTCGCCGATCGTCACGTCGGGCAGGCCTGCGACGGCGATGATCTCGCCCGGGCCGGCGTCCTCGGCGTCCACGCGGTCGAGCGACTCCGTGACGTAGAGCTCGACGACCTTGGCGGGGGAGACGGTCCCGTCCGCGCGGCACCACGCGATCGGCTGACCCTTGCGGATCGTCCCGTTGCGCACGCGGCAGAGGGCGAGGCGGCCGACGTAGGGCGAGGAGTCGAGGTTCGTGACGTGCGCCTGCAGCGGCACGCCCTCCTCGAAGGTCGGCGCGGGGACGTGCTCGATCAGCAGCTCCATGAGCGTGTCGAGGTTCTCGCCGGGCACGTCGGGGTCCAGCGTCGCCGTGCCCGCCTTGGCGTTCGTGTAGACGATCGGGAACTCGATCTGCGACTCGTCGGCGTCGAGGTCGAGGAACAGCTCGTAGACCTCGTCGACGACCTCGGTGATGCGCGCGTCCGGGCGGTCGATCTTGTTGATGATCAGGATCACCGGCAGCCGGCGCTCGAGCGCCTTGCGCAGCACGAAGCGGGTCTGGGGGAGTGGGCCCTCCGACGCGTCGACGAGCAGGGCGACCGCGTCGACCATGATCAGCCCGCGCTCGACCTCGCCGCCGAAGTCCGCGTGGCCGGGGGTGTCGACGATGTTGAACTTCGTCCCGCCCCAGCGCACCGCGGTGTTCTTCGCGAGGATCGTGATGCCCTTCTCGCGCTCGAGGTCCATCGAGTCCATGACGCGCTCGTTGACGTCCTGGTTGGCGCGGAACGCGCCGGCCTGCCACAGCATCGCGTCGACGAGCGTCGTCTTCCCGTGGTCGACGTGGGCGATGATCGCGACGTTGCGCAGGTCCTCTCGGCGGGAGCTCATGCCTCCCACCCTAGAAGCGCACCTAGAAGCGCGGGGCTCAGCTCGGCGGGTCGTCGGGCGCCGAGGGCGCCTCGGCCTTGGGCGCGTACTTCAGCCGCGCGGTGACCTTGATGCGCGCGCCGGAGCGCGTGATCGCGGTGACCTTGACGCGGTAGGTGCCCGTCCGGGAGATGTCGTGATCGGTCTTGTAGCGCCGCCC
>CADCUB010000014.1:1793-2071 GCA_902805775.1 uncultured Frankineae bacterium
GGTCGGCTCTCCGTCTCCTCGTCGCCCTCGACCTCGCTCTCCAGCGGCCCGAGGCTCGTCTTGATCGTCAGCGTGTGGCGCGGCTCCGCGGCGCCCGCCAGGGACGCTCCGAAGGCGAAGGCGGCGAGGGCCAGGATGAGGGCGAGGAGGGGCATCGGGACAAGGAAACGGTAGAGCCCCCGGAAAACTGGCGCGTCGCGACCCGTCAGAGGGTCGTGGAAACGCCGGCCTTGAGCGCGGCGATGTCCTCCGCCATGCCGTCGAGCTCGGACTCGAGC
>CADCUB010000015.1 GCA_902805775.1 uncultured Frankineae bacterium
TCGGCGCCTACCTCGACCAGCTCGACGAGCTCGGCGAGGCGCTCGACATGCCGGTCATCCAGGGCTCGACGAAGAACGCCGAGCGCGAGCGGCTGTTCGACCTGTTCCGCCGCAAGGAGATCCCCGGGCTCGTCGTGTCCAAGGTCGCGAACTTCTCCATCGACCTGCCCGAGGCGACCGTCGCCATCCAGGTGTCGGGCACCTTCGGCTCGCGCCAGGAGGAGGCCCAGCGCCTGGGCCGGGTGCTGCGCCCGAAGGAGGACGGCCGCACCGCCCACTTCTACACGGTGGTCAGCCGCGACACCCTCGACCAGGAGTACGCCGCCCACCGGCAGCGCTTCCTCGCCGAGCAGGGCTACGCGTACACGATCGTCGACGCCGACGACGTGCTCTCGGGCGGCTGAGGCCGCCCGGCCCGCTCACTCGCCGGGGGGCGTCACGAGGACCGACGACCGCAGGACGCTGACCCGCTCCGGGCCGACGAGCACCTCGAGCTCGTAGGCCCCCGGCAGGACGTTGCCGTCCTCGGGCGCGTCCTCGGGCAGGCGCACGGCCGAGCAGGCGTCGTCAGCGTCGTACGCCTCGACCTGGACCTTGACGACCTCACCGCCGTCGCGCAGCACCATCAGCACGTCCTCGCCGTCCGCCATCCCCGTCAGGCGCAGCCGGCCCATCACGTCGCTGGTGCTGGTCTGGAACACCTCGGAGCTCGGTGAGTTGCAGTACTCTCCGTCGGTCCAGCCCAGGTCCTCCGCAGCCTCCTGTCCGGTGGCCTGCGGGGGGTACGGCGAGCGGTAGGGGACGCCGGTCGACGCCGCGCTCAGCAGCGGCTCGGCGAGGTCGACGGCCCGGAGCTTGTGCGCCTGCGCCTGCGCCTCGTCGGTGAACACCGAGCTGGGCACGCCGACCAGCGCGCCGTCGTTCGACAGCGCCATCCCGCCGGAGTTGCCGCCGGAGAAGTCGGCGGTCGTCTCGACGATGTAGCGCTCGCCCGACACCAGACCCAGCGGGTCCGGCAGGAACGTCCCGACGACGCCCGGCCGCACTGTCAGCCGGTCACCCTGGTTCAGCGCCGGATAGCCGTAGACCGTCAGCTCGTCACCGCGCGCGAGGTCGTCGACCGAGCCGAGGGGCACGTGCGGCAGCTGGAGGTCGCCGGGCAGCGGCCGTCCGTCGGCGAAGGAGGCGATCTTGAGCACGGCCAGGTCCAGGTGCCCGTCGACGGCCAGCACGTCTGCCAGGTAGGTGGGCTCGGCGGGACCGTCGCCGGTGGTCATCGACACGACGAGGCGGTCCGGGTCGAGCTCGCGCATCACCTGGGTGTCGTAGACGCGCGCCAGGCCGGGCGCCGTGGGCTGCGCGACGTGGGCGTTGGTCAGCACCAGCCCGTCCGGCGAGACGATGCTCCCGGAACCGAGGTAGGAGCCGGACGGCGGCGACAGCCGGACGCTGGCGCGACTGGCGAGCTCACGCGCCTCGCGCGACAGCTCGGTCGGCGTCCCCGTGGCCGACGGCGACGGGGTCGGGGACGCAGCGGCCGGAGTGGAGGTGGCCGACGCGCTCGGGGTCGCCGACGCCAGCGCCGACGGGGCGCCGGTGTCCCGGAGCTCCCGCCCGGCGGCGTACCCGCCGTACCCCACCGCCGGAGCCAGCAGCACCGTGACCAGGAGCACCGCCGGCACGGCGCCGCGGCCGTCGTTCGTCGCCATGTGGACCTCCGAGTGGGCTCGGGCAGTGCACTATGGCAGCCCCCTGGGAGTCCGGAGGCGCAGTTGCAGAAGGGCCCGGTCTACGCCGGCCGCTACCGACTGGGTCCCGAGCTGGGACGCGGGGGGATGGGCGTCGTGCACCTCGCGCACGACGAGGCGCTCGACCGCGACGTCGCCCTCAAGACCATGGCCCTGTCGGCGCGTGCCGACCCGGTCGCGGCCGGTCGCTTCACGCGGGAGGCGCGGGCCCTGGCGAAGGTGCACCACCCCGGCATCGTGACCGTCTACGACTACGGCGAGCACGACGGCGAGATGTACCTCGTCATGCAGCTGGTCGAGGGCGGGAGCCTGGACGAGCGTCTCAGCGGTCACCGCCGTCTCAGCCCGGCGCGCACCGCCGAGCTGGCGGTGGGGGTCGCGGCGGCGCTGGACGCGCTGCACGGCAGGGGCCTGGTCCACCGCGACGTCAAGCCCTCCAACATCCTGCTCGAGGGCCCGGAGCAGCGCCCCGTGCTGTGCGACTTCGGGCTGGCCAAGCCGACGACGGCGTCCGACGGGTTCACCCGGGCCGGTGAGACGGTGGGCACGGTGCTCTACATGTCACCGGAGCAGCTGGCGGGCGACAGCGCGACCCCTGCCTCGGACGTCTACGCCCTGGGCTGCGTGCTGTTCCACTGCCTGACGGGGCGTCCGCCCTTCACCGGCGCCGACCTGCACGACGTGGCCACCGCGCACCTGAGCCGGCCGGTGCCCGACGTCCGCGGGCTGGTCCCCGACCTCCCCGCCTCGGTGCAGCCCGTGCTGGAGCGCTGCCTGGCCAAGGACCCGGCGATGCGCTGGGCCGGCGCCGGCGCCGCGGCACGGGAGCTGCAGGCAGCCGTGCAGGGCTCGGGCGCGCCGGCGCACGCCGAGACGGTCGCGCTGGACCGCACGGCGGTGCTTCCGGCCCGTCCCGCCCGTCCGGCGCGCCCGGCGGCGGTCGAGCCCCCGGCCGAGCGGGTCACGCACCGGACGGCAGGTCGGGGCCGGCGCTTCCCCGCTGGTCTTGCCGCGGCCTGCGCCGCGCTGGTCGTCGCGACCGGGCTCGGTGGGCTCGCCCTGGGGTTCCTGACGGAGGGAGGCACCCCGCCGCCGTCCGCCGCCGACGAGCCGGACGAGGGCGCCGGGCTCGACCCGGCGGAGCGGGAGCTCGCCGGTCTGCTGTCGGACGAGTTCGGGGACTGCTCCCCCCTCCCCCGCTCGACCGGTCAGGTGGCGAAGATCAACTGCGATCGGACACCCGAGGGGATCGCCAGCCTGCACGCGGGGCGGTGGACGAGCAGGCAGGCGATGGACGAGTGGTTCCGGACCTCCTACGTGCGGGCCGGCCGGTACGAGTCGGGCGCGTGCGAGGACTTCGACGGCGGCGCCGACGCCCAGGGCAGCGGGCGGGTGGACTCCCGCCGCGGCGTGGGCGGCATCGCGTGCTACGTGAACAGCAACACCCATGCCGTCCTGCTGTGGCAGCTGGACGAGCGCCTGCTGTCGCTGCTCGCGATCCGCGACGACCCCGATGCGGGGGCGCTGCACGACTGGTGGATGCAGGAGCGGGACACGGTCCTGGACTCGCCGTGAGGTGCGCCGGGCGGACGTGCTGTGGGCGGTGACCCGGACCCGGGGCCCTCCGCCGCCGAGGCGACGCTGCGCGCAGCCCGGGGGGCGCTGCGGCGCGACCTGGGCTCACCGCTGTGGGAGGCGGCGCTGCAGGACGCCGTCGCGCAGCGCGGCTGGTGGCTGTCGCAGTGGCCGGAGGGGGCACCGCACGTGCTGGGGCTGGTGGCCCAGGACGTGCAGGAGGCGGTGCACCAGCTCGACCCGCTGTGGCCGCGGTGCCCGGAGCCGTCGTGCCCCGAGCGGCTGCGCCACGCGCTCTTCGTCGAGCCCGACCTCGGCCCCGACCCCTTCTGGACCTGCCACCGCACCGGCCTGCCGGTGGCGCCGGTCGGCAGCCTCAGCGGCACAGGCGGGTCCGCACCGGGAACGGCTGCTCCACAGTGACGTCGGAGCCGCGCGCCACCTCGCGGTAGGCGCCGTCGACGAGCTCGTAGCGGGTCGTGCTCCCCTCCGACCAGCCGTCGAGGTCCTCGGCCGTCCACGGACCTGCCGGGATCGTGCTCATGGCGCTCATGGTGCGCTCCCTCCTCGGCCATGTCACGACGGTCGCCCGGTCGAGGCCCGCCGTCCACCGCCTCGGGCCGACCTGTGGACGGTCAGCGCAGCGACGCCGCCACCGGGGCCAGGCGCGCCCAGTCGTCAGCCGGCACCGTCGTGGCGTCGGCGCCGAGGACCTGCAGGCAGACGTGGTCGGCGCCGGCGTCGAGGTGCTCGCGCACCCGGTCGGCGATCGCCTGCTCGCCGCCCACCACGAGCGCCGACTTGAGCCGGTCGCTGCCGCCGCGGGGGAAGTCGTCGACGGTGAAGCCCTGCCGCAGCCAGCTGTTGCGGTAGTTGGGCAGCCCGGTGTAGATCTCGAGGTGCCAGTGGGCGCGCTCGCGCACGACGTCCGGGTCGGCGCTGAGCACGACCGACTGCTCCACCGCCAGCAGCGGACCCTCCCCGAGCACCTGCCGCGCCGCGGCGGTGTGCTCCGGCGTCACGAGGTAGGGGTGCGCGCCCTGCGCCCGGTCGCGGGACAGGGCCAGCATCGCCGGGCCGAGCGCGGCGAGCACCCGCGGCGGCGCGGCGTCCGATCCGGCGGCGGAGCACGGTGCGGCGTCCATCGCGTCGAGGTACTCGCGCATCGCGGCGAGCGGCCGGCCGTACGCGTGCCCGCGCATGCGCTCGACCAGCGGCGCGTGGCTCACGCCGAGGCCGAGCACGAAGCGCCCGGGGTGCAGGGCGTGCAGCAGCCGGGCGGCGGCGTTGGCCGCGACGGCGTCACGTGCGTAGATGCTGGCGATCCCCGTGGCCACCGCCAGCCGGCGGCTCGCGCCGAGGTAGGCGCCTGCTGCGGTGAAGGCCTCCCGGCCGTACGCCTCGCCGAACCACAGGGCGTCCCAGCCCTGCTCGTCGAGGGCGGCCACCTGGTCGCGGGCTGCGGCGGGCTCGAGCGCGTCGAGCGCGGCGGTCCAGACACCGACCGGGCCCGGCAGCAGGGTCATCCGCCGTAGACGGCGCGCGTGACCCAGTCGGCGACCAACGCCGGCCTGCTCTCGCCCTCGATCTCCACCGTGATGGTGCGGGTCACCTGCAGCGTGCTCGGGTCCTTCTGCTCGACCGCCTTGAGCACGCTGCTCGCGCGGACCTTCGAGCCGACCTTCACGGGGGTGACGAAGCGGACCTTCTCGAACCCGTAGTTGATGCCCATGACGGCGCCCTCGCGGCGCTCCGGCGGCTGCGGCACCGACTCCATGAGCTTGGTGAGCAGCGACAGGGTCAGGAAGCCGTGGGCGATCGGCACGCCCCAGGGCGACAGCGTCCGGCAGGCCTCGGGGTCGACGTGGATGAACTGGTGGTCCTCGCTCACGTCGGCGAACGCGTCGATCCGCGCCTGGTCGATCTCCAGCCAGTCGCCACTGCCCTCGGTCGTGCCGACGGCGGCCGCCATCAGCTCGTACGCCTTCTCGCCGGACGTCGCCATGCCGCTCCTCGCCTCGTGCTCCGGGGGCTCCAGTCCTAGCAGACGAGGTTCGAGGACCGCGGCCGGCGGCGTCCGGTGGCGTCGCTCAGCCGGTCGCGTCGCAGGCGGCGTGCTCGGCCGGCGTCGTCGCCTCGTCGTAGCAGGCGAGCAGTGCCTCGACCTCGGCCGACAGCTGGCCGTCCTCGGGGTCGAGCGCCTCTGCGTCCAGCCCCAGCACGTCGGCCAGCGCTTCGCCGACACCCGGGTCGACGGCCTGCTCGTCCGGGGTCGACGCGTCCGCGAGCACCTCGTCGAGCAGTGCGGGCAGGTCGACGTCGGACACCCGCGACGGCACGGGGACGGAGTCGACCGCGTCGTCGATCTCGAGCACGATCGAGCTGTCACCGAGGTCCGGCAGGTCGGCGCTGCGGCCGGCGCTCAGCTCGACCAGCCCGGCGAGCGGCACCTCGAGCCTGCGGTAGTGCCCGTCCTCGATCGTCAGCGTGCTCCGGAGGGAGTCGTCGGTCAGTCCGTCCAGGGCGTCCGACAGCCCCTGCGCGGCCGGCTCGCCCTCGGACAGGCCGATCCCCACGGCCTTCGCGGCCGACTCGAGCAGCGCCTTGACTGCGACCTCGACGGTCACCCGCCGTACGCCGTCCTCGCTCCCGAGATCGCCGAGCTGCAC
>CADCUB010000016.1 GCA_902805775.1 uncultured Frankineae bacterium
AGCATCCCCGGCCTGCGGCCGATCATGGAGCTCATGGTCGACAACTGGGGTTTCGTCGGCTGGGCCCTCACCTTCACCGAGCTGGTCGTCGGCGGGTTGCTCATCGTCGGAGCCGCCACACGGCTGGCCGCCTTGATCGGCCTGGGCCAGGCGCTGTTCCTGGCACTGGTCTTCGCCACCCGCAACCGCTGGGCCTTCGAGGCGCCGCACGAGTACGTCCCGCTGATCATCTTGGCGATCGTCCCCGCCGGCCGGGTCTGGGGCCTCGACGGACGCCTCCTGCGCCGGCAGCACACCTCCCCGGGAGAGCTGCGCGGGTGGCCGTTCTGAACCGCACCCGCCCCCTGCGCTCCCTGCTCCTCGCGGCCGTCCTCGCCCTGTCCGCCTGCGGCGGTGGGGACGACGGGGGCGGCAGCGCGGCCGGCGGCGAGCCGCCGACCCTCGTCATCGGCGGCATCCCCGACCAGGAGGTGGCGCTGCTCGAGGAGCGCTTCTCGGGGCTGGCGGACCACCTGTCCGAGCAGGTCGACATCCCCGTCCGCTACCAGCCGTCCACCGACTACGCCGCCCTCGTGACCGCCTTCGCGAACGGCGACGTGACGCTCGGCTGGTTCGGCGGGCTCACCGGTGTCCAGGCCCGGCTCGAGACGCCGGGGGCGCACGCCGTCGCGCAGCGGCCGATCGACCGCGAGTTCCGGTCGGTGTTCATCGCCGGGACGGGGGTGGACGCCGAGGGCCTGGAGGACTTCGCCGGCACGCGCTTCACCTTCGGCAGCGAGAGCTCGACCTCCGGCCACCTCATGCCGCGCTTCTTCCTCGACGAGGCCGGGATCGACCCCGACGCCGACTTCGACGGCGCACCGGGCTACTCCGGCTCGCACGACAAGACCTTCGCGCTGGTCGAGGCCGGCAGCTTCGAGGCCGGCGTGCTGGCCGAGTCGGTGTGGGACCGGGCCGTCGCCGAGGGCGACGTCGACACCTCGCGGGTGCGCGAGGTGACCCGGAGCCCCGACTACGTCGACTACCACTGGCTCGCCTCGCCGGAGATCGACGAGACCTACGGCTCGGGGACCACCGACCGGATCGTCGAGGCCCTGCTCACCATGGACGAGGCGGGACCGGAGGCGCAGCGGGTGCTCCGCCTGTTCGAGGACGACTCGTTCGTCGAGGCGCAGGACGAGGACTACGGCCGCATCGAGCAGGTCGCGCGGGAGCTGGGCCTCGTCGGAGGATGAGCAGGGCACGCAGGCGACCGGCGCCGGACACCGGCCGGACGGTGGACGGTGCGGACGCGTGCGTGCTCGACGAGGTGACGGTGGCCTACGGCGGACGCCCCGCCGTCGGGCCGCTGTCGCTGGCGGTGCCCACCGGCCAGGCGGTGGCGCTGGTCGGCCCGAGCGGGGCGGGCAAGACGACGGTGCTGCGGGTCCTGGCGGGCCAGGTGGCGCCGGCGTCGGGCGCCGTGGTCCTCGCCGGGCAGGACCTCGCGCGGCTGCGCGGACGCCGGGAGCTGCCACGGCTGGTCGGGCTGCTGCCCCAGCGGTTCGACCTCGTGCCGCAGCTGTCGGTGCGGCACAACGCCCAGGCAGGGGCCCTCGGCCGCTGGGGGCTCCTGCGCTCCGTGGCTGCGCTGCTGCTGCCGCTGGAGCACCCGCCCGCCGCGGACGCGGTCCGGCGGGTGGGGCTGGGTGAGCGGTCGGCGACCCGGGTGGCCGACCTGTCCGGCGGTGAGCAGCAGCGCGTCGCCATCGCCCGCCTGCTCGTGCAGGACCCGGCCGTCCTGCTCGCCGACGAGCCGGTCGCCTCGCTCGACCCGGCACGGGCCGACCAGCTCCTCGACCTGCTGCGCGGGATGGCCCGTGACGACGGGCGCACGCTGGTCGCCAGCCTGCACGCCCCCGAGCTGGCCCGGCGCCACTTCGACCGGGTCGTCGGGCTGCGCGACGGCCGGGTCGTGTTCGACCTGCCGCCGGCGCAGGTCACCGACGACGTGCTCGAGGGGCTGTACCGGCTGCTCGCTCCGGTGGAGCACCGACCACGGCAGGAGGCCGGGTGACGTCTGCGGTCCTCGTCCCCGTCCGGCCCCGGCCGGGGAGCCGCAGCCTGCTGACCGCCCTGCTCGTCGGCGCCGTCGTCGTCAGCCTGCTCGCCGTCGAGGTCGAGGGCGCCAGCGGCGGCGGTGCAGCGGCCCGTGAGCTGCTCACCTCCCTGGTGCAGCCCGACCTGTCGCCCGGCTTCCTCGCCACGGTGGCGGAGGCCGCCGTCCTGACCGTCGCCTACGCCGTGGCCGGCATGTCGGTCGCCGTCGTCGTCGGCGTGCCGGGGGCGCTGCTCGTCAGCGGCGTGCTGGCCCGCCGGCGGACGTCCCGCGCCGTCACCGTGGTCGCGACCCGCGGGGTGCTCGCGACGCTGCGCGCCGTCCACGAGCTCGTCTGGGCGCTGCTGCTGCTCACGGTGCTCGGCCTGCACCCGCTGTCGGGCGTGCTGGCGATCGGCATCCCGTACGGCGCCACGATGGCGCGGGTGCTGGGCGACCGGCTGCTCGACGTGCCACGCGCGCCGCTCGACGCCCTCACCGCGGCCGGCGCGTCGCCGGAGCAGCTGCTGCTCTACGGGCGGCTGCCGCTGGCGGGGGCGGATCTCGCCGGCTACCTGTTCTACCGGCTCGAGTGCGCCGTCCGCGCTGCCGCCGTCCTGTCCTTCATCGGCCTCGGCGGCATCGGCCTGCGCATCGAGGTGGCGCTGGCCGACCTGCGCTTCGACCAGGTCGGCACCCTCCTGCTCGCCCTGCTGCTGCTCGTCGTCGCGGTGGACGCCACCGCGCGCGCCGCGCGCGCACGGCTCGTGGTCTGACGACCGGCCGATGAGCACGACGACCAGCCTCGAGCAGGCCCATGCCGGCCCGGCGCCGGCGCCCGTGCCCGGCCGGCGCAGGCGCAGGACGCCGTGGCGCGGTTGGGTGGCGGCGGTCGTCGGGGCGGCGCTCGTCGTCGCGGCGTGGGCGACCGTGCTGTCGGCGGAGGCGTCGCCGCTGCCGCCCCTGCCCGAGATCGCCGAGCGCGCGGCCGGCTTCGCGGGCGACCTGCTGGGCGTGGCGGACCCGACGCCCGCCTACCGGGATGCCGGGTCGTGGTCGCGGGTCGGCGGCCTCGCCGTCGACACGGTCGTCATGAGCGTGCTGGCGACCGGTCTGGCCGGCCTCGGCGCGCTCGCCACCGTCGCCGGCGCCTCCCGCAGCCTCACCGTGGGCGAGTTCGGGCCGGGTGGCCCGCTGGGCTGGGCGGTGCACCTGCTGAGCCGGGGTCTGCACACGGTGACCCGCTCGGTCCCGGAGGTGGTCTGGGCGCTGCTCGTGGTCTTCACGCTGCAGCCGGGGGTGCTCGCGGGCGCGGTCGCCCTCGCGCTGCACGAGGTCGGGGTCCTGGGCCGGCTCGGCGCCGACGTCGCCGACTCGCTCGACCGGGGACCGCTGCGGGCGCTGCGGGCCACCGGGGCGGGACGGACCGCGCTGCTGCTCTACGGCGTCCTGCCCCAGGCGCTGCCGCAGCTCGTCACCTTCCTGCTGTACCGCTGGGAGGTCGTGCTGCGGGCCAGCATCGTCGTCGGGTTCATCACCGGGGCGGGCCTGGGCTTCGCGCTGCGGCTGGACCTCGCCTTCCGGCGCTGGACGGACGTGGCCCTGGTGCTCCTGACCTACGTGCTGCTGGTCTGGGCGGTCGACCTCGCGTCGTCGCTGCTCCGCCGTCTGGCCCGCTGAGGATCAGCCCGGATCGCCGCGCAGCGAGTCCGAGGCGAAGCCGGGCGAGCCCCTGCTCGGGCCGCACACGGGCCGTGAAGCCGAGCACCTCCTGCGCCCGGGCCGGGCACGTCGGGGTACCCCAGCGCCACGGCGGTGCCTCCCGACAGCCGGGCCCAGGACGCCGCCAGGTGCTCCTGCGCCACCTTCGTCGCCGCGTGGGTGCTGCGCGGGTCGAGCGGGGCGTCCTCCGGCAGATGCGCTCGACCTCGGACGTCGACAGCCGCGGTGCGGCCGAGCGCCGCCACCACGACAAACGCCGCCGCGAGGGGTCACCTGGTCGACCTGCACGCACAGGGTCGACGGCTGGGACCGCCGGGTCCGTACTGTTCTGGACGAGGCCTGGCGCGGTTCTGCGGACCATCTGCGGACCGAGCGGGCGCAGCAGCCCTCTGACCTGGGAGAACAGGCGCTTTGGACAAGCAGCAGGAGTTCGTGCTCCGGACCCTCGAGGAGCGCGACATCCGCTTCGTGCGGCTGTGGTTCACCGACGTGCTCGGCACGCTCAAGTCCGTGGCGATCGCCCCGGCCGAGCTGGAGGGCGCGTTCGCGGAGGGCATCGGCTTCGACGGCTCGGCCATCGAGGGCTTCGCCCGCGTGCACGAGAGCGACATGCTCGCCAAGCCCGACCCGGCGACCTTCCAGGTGCTGCCCTGGCGGGAGTCCGACGGCGCGCCGGGCACGGCGCGCATGTTCTGCGACATCACCATGCCCGACGGGACGCCGTCGTGGGCCGACCCCCGCCACGTGCTGCGCCGGGCCCTGGGCAGGGCCGCCGACGCCGGCTTCACCTTCTACACCCACCCCGAGATCGAGTTCTTCCTGCTCAAGGAGCTCCCTCGGGACGGCACGGCGCCGGTGCCGGTCGACGCCGCCGGCTACTTCGACCTGACCCCCCACGGCGTCAGCCAGGACTTCCGCCGCGACGCCATCACCATGCTCGAGCGGATGGGCATCTCGGTGGAGTTCAGCCACCACGAGGTCGCGCCGGGGCAGCAGGAGATCGACCTGCGCTACGCCGACGCCCTGTCGACCGCCGACAACGTCCTCACGACCCGCCACGTCATCAAGGAGGTGGCGCTGTCTCAGGGCGTCTACGCCACCTTCATGCCCAAGCCGTTCAGCACCCAGCCCGGCAGCGGCATGCACACCCACCTGTCGCTGTTCGAGGGCGACCAGAACGCCTTCTACGACGGCGGCGACCCGCACCACCTGTCGAAGGTCGCTCAGCACTTCATCGCCGGCCTGCTGCAGCACGCCGCCGAGATCACCGCCGTCACCAACCAGTACGTCAACAGCTACAAGCGGCTGTGGTCCGGCGGGGAGGCGCCGCCGTACGTCTGCTGGGGCTCGAACAACCGCAGCGCGCTGGTGCGGGTGCCGATGTACAAGCCGAAGAAGAGCGGCTCGGCCCGCATCGAGGTCCGCAGCCCCGACAGCGCGACGAACCCGTACCTGTGCTTCGCCCTGCTGCTCGCCGCCGGCCTCAAGGGCATCGAGGAGGGGTACGAGATGCCGCCCGGCGCCGAGGACGACGTCTGGACCCTGAGCGAGGGCGAGCGCCGGGCGATGGGGATGAAGCCGCTGCCCGGCAGCCTCGCCGAGGCGATCTCGGTGATGGAGACCAGCGAGCTGGTCGCCGAGACCCTCGGTGAGCACGTCTTCGACTTCTTCCTGCGCAACAAGCGCGCCGAGTGGCAGGCCTACCGGGCCGAGGTCACGCCGTTCGAGCTCGGCCGCTACCTGCCGGTGCTGTGATGACCCGAGCCCTGGTGGTGACCCACTCACCGACGGAGGGACCGGGCACGCTGGCCTCGTGGTGCCCGGCGGCGGGCCTGGAGCTGGTGCTCGTGCACCCGTGGGACGGCGAACCCGTGCCGAGCGACCCGACGGCCTACGACGCGCTCATCGTGCTCGGCGGACCCCAGCAGGCCTACGACGACGGCTCGGCCGCGTGGCTGCCCGCGACCAAGGACCTGCTGCGGGCGGCGGTCGCCGCCGGCGTGCCGACGCTGGGCATCTGCCTGGGCGCGCAGCTGCTGGCCGAGGCGATGGGTGGTCGGGTGGCCCCCGGAGCCGACGGGGTGGAGGCCGGCGCCCGCCTGGTCGCCAAGCGCGACGCCGCCTGGGACGACGAGCTGTTCGGCGAGGTGCCCTTCACCCCGACCGTCGTGCAGTGGCACGAGGACGCGATCGTCGACCTGCCGCCGGGGGCGGTGCTGCTCGCCAGCAGCAGCCGCTACGCGAACCAGGCCTTCCGGGTCGGGGAGCGGGCGTGGGGCGTGCAGTTCCACATCGAGACGCCGCCCGAGATGGTCCGCCACTGGGGCGCGCAGTACACCGCCGCGGTCGTGGAGGCGGGCCTGGACCCGGCCGCCCTCGCCGAGCGGGCGGTGGCCGAGCTGCCCGAGGTCGAGGCCTGCTGGCGGCCGGTCGTCGAGCGCTTCGCGGCGCTCGCCGCCGGCCGGGGGCGCGTCAGCCTGCCGCTGCTCGAGGGCTGACCGGCGCCGTGAGCGTCTTCGACACCCGGTCGTCGGGGACGGGACTGCTCGTCCGCCTGGGCTTCTCGGACCCGGCCCGGACCGCCGCGGCGCTCGAGCAGGCGGGCCTGTGGTGCGACGGGCGCCCGGTCGACGCGCCGGCCGGTGAGGTCGTCGCCGCGCTCGCCGACGTGGCCGACCCCGACCTGGCGCTGGCGTCCCTGGTCCGCCTGCTCCAGCGGGTGCCCGACCCGTCGGGCCTGCGGGAGGCGCTGTCGAGCTCGCCGCCGCTGCGCCGCCGGCTGGCGGGCGTGCTCGGCAGCAGCGCTGCCCTCGGCGACCACCTGGTCGCCTTCCCCTCCGACTGGGAGGTGCTGCGTGGTGAGCTCGACGCCGTGCGGCCGAGCGTCTACGGCCTGCAGCGCACGCTGCTGGCCGCGGTCGAGGCCGACGGCGACGTCCCACCTGACGGCACCGGCGGAGCGCGGGCCGGGCTGACCGGCGTCACGGCGGTCGCGGCGCTGCGCGCGGCCTACCGCCGCTGCCTGCTCGCCCTGGCCGCCCGTGACGTGACCGGCGCCGTCACGGTCGAGGAGGTCGGCGGGGAGATGGCCGACCTCGCCGGCGCGACGCTGTCGGCCGCGCTGGCCGTCGCCCGGACGACCCTGTCCGACGGGGCGGCGCCGTGCCGGCTCGCCGTGATCGGCATGGGCAAGGCCGGCGGACGGGAGCTGAACTACGTCAGCGACGTCGACGTCGTCTTCGTCGCCGAGCCCCCGGAGGGTGCCGGACCCGACGGGGTCGACGCCGCGCTGAGGACGGCGACCCGGCTGGCCGGCGAGACGATGCGGGTCTGCGCCGCGGTGGCCTGGCCGGTCGACGCCGGGCTGCGTCCCGAGGGCGGCGCCGGGCCCCTCGTGCGGACGCTGGTCTCGCACGAGGCCTACTACCGCCGCTGGGCGCACACCTGGGAGTTCCAGGCGCTGCTCAAGGCCCGGCCGATCGCCGGCGACCTCGCGCTCGGGCAGGCGTACGTCGACACGGTCGAGCCGATGGTGTGGCGGGTCGGGGAGCGCAAGGGCTTCGTCGAGGACGTCCAGGCGATGCGGCGCCGCGTCGAGAAGACCCTGCCCGGCGACCGGGCGTCCCGGGAGGTCAAGCTGGGGCCCGGCGGGCTGCGCGACGTCGAGTTCGCCGTGCAGCTGCTGCAGCTCGTGCACGGCCGCACCGACACCTCCGTGCGCAGCGGCACCACCCTGGTCGCCCTCGACCAGCTGGCGGCGGGCGGCTACGTCGGACGCGAGGACGCGCGGCACCTGTCCGAGGCCTACCGCTGGCTGCGCACGGTCGAGCACCGCCTGCAGCTGCACCGCCTGCGGCGCACCCACCTGCTGCCCGCGCCCGACGACGAGGCCGCGCTGCGCCGGCTGGCCCGGGCGGTGGGCTACCGGGGCGACGTGCTGCGGACCTTCGGCCGCGAGCGGGCCGGGTACGGCCACGAGGTGCGCCGGCTGCACGAGAAGCTCTTCTACCGGCCGCTGCTCACCGCCGTGTCGCGGCTGCCGGCCGAGCAGGCCCGGCTCGCACCGGAGGCGGCCCGGGCCCGGCTGGAGGCGCTGGGCTTCGCCGAGCCGGCCGTCGCCCTGCGCCACCTCGAGGCGCTGACCAGCGGCGTCTCGCGCCGGGCGGTCATCCAGTCGACGCTGCTGCCGGCGATGCTCGGGTGGTTCGCCGACGCCGCCGACCCCGACGCCGGCCTTCGGGCCTTCCGCTCGGTGTCCGACGCGCTCGGCGGGACGCCGTGGTACCTGCGGCTGCTGCGCGACGAGGGCTCGGCCGCCGAGCGCCTGGCCCACCTGCTGGCCTCCTCCCGGTTCGTCGCCGACCTGCTCGCCCGGGCGCCGGAGGCCGTACGGCTGCTCGCCTCCGACGCCGAGCTCGCGCCGCGCCCCCGGGCGACGCTCGAGAGCGCCTTCGTGTCCGTGGCCCGCCGCCGCGACGACTGGGAGGCCACCGTCGTGGCCGCCCGTGGCATGCGCCGGGAGGAGCTGCTGCGCGTCGCCTGCGCCGACCTGCTCGGCCTGCTCGACCACCGGCAGGTCGGTGCGGCGCTGTCCGACGTCGCCGCCGCCGTGCTGGCCGCGGCCCTGGAGACGGCCACCCGCAAGGTCACCGCCGAGCGACGCCGTCCGCTGCCGGTGCGGATCGCGGTGCTGGCCATGGGCCGGCTGGGCGGTCGTGAGCAGGGCTACGGCTCGGACGCCGACGTGCTGTTCGTGCACGAGGCCGACGCCGGCACGCCCGACGCCGAGGCCGCGTCCATCGCCCACGACGTCGCCCACGAGGTGCGCCGGCTGCTCGCCCTGCCGGCGCCCGACCCGCCGCTGGTCGTCGACGCCGACCTGCGCCCGGAGGGCAAGCAGGGGCCGCTCAGCCGGAGCCTGTCCTCCTACGCCGCCTACTACGACCGGTGGTCGTCGGTGTGGGAGGCCCAGGCGCTGCTGCGCGCCGCGCCGCTGGTCGGCGACGCCGAGCTGGCCGGCCGGTTCCTCGACGCGGTCGCGCCGGTGCGCTGGCCGCAGGGCGGACCGCCGGAGGCCTCCGTGCGCGAGATCCGCCGGATCAAGGCCCGGATGGAGGCCGAGCGGATGCCCCGCGGCGCCGACCCCAAGCTGGTGCTGAAGATGGGCCCCGGCGGGCTCGCGGACGTCGAGTGGGTCGTGCAGCTGCTGCAGCTGCGCCACGCCCACGCCGTCGAGGCGCTGCGCACACCGTCGACGCTGCCGGCCCTGCGCGCGGCGCGCGACGCCGGCCTGCTCGAGCCGGACGACGCGGACGTGCTCGAGACGGCCTGGAGCCTGGCGGCGCGCGCCCGCGACTCCCTCACCCTCGTACGCGGCAAGTCGGCGGTCAGCCTGCCGTCCAGCGGCCGGGAGCTCGACGGCGTGGCCCGGTCGCTCGGTTACCCTGCCAGCTCGCAGGGGGAGTTCCTGGACGACTACCGGCGGGCGACCCGCCGTGCCAGGGCAGTCGTCGAGAGGGTGTTCTACGGATGAGCGAAGCCTCCCAGGTCCGGACCGTTCCCGCGGGCACCACGAGCTTCCTGCTCCGCGAGCACCCGCAGCCCGTCGGGGCCGGCACCGGCGACGGGGCGCCGACCCCGGTGCTGCTGCTGCACGGCGTTCCCGAGACGTCCTCCGCCTGGCGCGACATCGCGCCCCGCCTGGCCTCGGGCCGCCGCGTCCTGGCGCCCGACCTTCCCGGGCTCGGCGGCTCCACCTTCTCGGGCCCCTACGACGTCGCCTCGCTCGTCGCACAGCTGGCGGCGCTCGTCGACGCCGAGGTGCCGGGCGGGCGCGTCGACGTCGTCGGCCACGACTGGGGCGGCTCGCTCGCGCTCGGCCTGGCCGGTGCCCGCCCCGACCTGGTGCGGCGCATCGTCGTCGCCAACGCACCGTTCCGGTCCGTGCCCCTGCGGGCGCTGCACATCCCGTTCTTCGCCCTGCCCGTGGTGCCCGAGCTGCTGTTCCGCCTGGGCGGGAGGCGGGTGGTGGAGACCATGCTCGACCTCGGCTGGCGCTCCTCCACGCCGCTCGACGCGGACCGCCGGGCCGAGTACGCCGCCGCCTACACCACCCGCGCGGGGGTCGGCGCCATGCTCGGCTACTACCGGGCGGTCGCCCGGCCCCGGGCCGCGGCCCTGGTCACCCGCGCTCAGCGCGCCGGGACGCCCCGGGTCTCGGCGGAGCAGGCCCTGGTCCTGTGGGGTGCGCTCGACCCGGTGCTGCCGATCTCCACCGGCGAGTCGGTCGTGCGCGACCTCGGCGCCGACTGCGTCATGGTGACCCTGCCCGGCGTGGGCCACTTCGTGCTCGAGGAGGCGCCCGACGTCGTGGCCTCGGTCCTGCTCGACTTCCTGGCCGACGAGACGACTCCGGCGCCGCCCGTCGTCGCCGCGCCGCCGCAGCAGCCCGAGAAGCTCTCCCAGCCGCTCGACCCGCCGCCGGACGCGGTTCCGGCCGCGGCGGTCCTCGGGTCTCCCGCCACGGACGCCCCGGACCCTGCCTGAGCTGCGCGTCCGCACTGCCGGTGGGCGCCGCGTAGCGTGACCTCATGACGCTGCGCGTGGTGGTGGTGCTGCTCGCCGTGGCGTTCGTGGCCTACCGACTGCGGCCGTCCTGGCGGCTGCCGTGGTCCGTCCCGCTCATCCTGGTCGGTGTCGTCCTGGCCGTACGCACCGTGACCTGGGTCGCAGGGGAGTAGCCGCCGTTTCCGTCTGCCGCCGCCGGGGAGGACGCGGTTCGTGCGCCTGGGACTGAGGGACGCGGACCTCGTCGTGGTGGGCTCCGGCTTCTACGGGCTGACGATGGCCGAGCGGGCGGCCTCCGAGGGCGCGCGCGTGGTCGTGCTCGAGCGGCGCAGCCACCTGGGCGGCAACGCCTGGAGCGAGCCCGAGCCGTCGACCGGCATCGAGGTGCACACCTACGGCTCGCACATCTTCCACACCAGCAACGAGCGCGTCTGGGACTACGTCACCCGCTTCGGCGCCTTCAACGACTACCGGCACCACGTCTGGACGGTGCACGCCGGTCGCGTCTACCCGATGCCGATCGGGCTGGCCACGATGACGCAGTTCTTCGGGCGCCACCTCAACCCCGCGCAGGCGCGCGCGCTGGTCGCGGAGCAGGCCGGCGAGCTCGGCGGGGCGACGCCCGCCAACCTCGAGGAGAAGGCGATCAGCCTGATCGGGCGGCCGCTCTACGAGGCGTTCATCCGTGGCTACACCGCCAAGCAGTGGCAGACCGACCCGCGGGAGCTGCCGGAGCGGATCATCACCCGGCTGCCGGTGCGCTTCACGTACGGCACCCGCTACTTCACCGACACCCACGAGGGCATCCCTGTCGAGGGGTACGGCGCGCTGCTGACGCGGATGGCCCGCACGCCGGGGGTCACCGTGCACACCGGTGTCGACTGGTTCGACGTCGCCGACGCCCGCCCGGCCGGCACCCCCGTCGTCTACACCGGCCCGGTCGACCGGTACTTCGACTTCCGCGCCGGAGCCCTGAGCTGGCGCACCCTCGACCTGGAGACCGAGGTGCTCGAGGTCGACGACCACCAGGGCACCACGGTCATGAACTACGCCGACGAGGACGTCGCGCACACCCGGGTGCACGAGTTCCAGCACTACCACCCCGAGCGCCCGAACGCCGACGGGCGGACCGTCGTCATGACCGAGTACTCGCGGTGGGCGCAGCAGGGCGACGAGCCGTACTACCCCGTCGACACGCCCGAGGACCGGCGCCGGCTGCAGGCCTACCGCGCGCTCATGGCCCGCGAGGACGACGTGCACTTCGGCGGGCGGCTCGGCAGCTACCAGTACCTCGACATGCACATGGCGATCGCCTCCGCGCTGACGGCGTACGACACCGCGGTCCGCCCGGCCCTGCAGCGCGCGAGGGCCGCGGCCTAGCCGTCGGTGGCGCCGGGACGGGTGTCGCCTTCGTCGTCCGGGGTAGCGGCGGGAGGGGCCAGCCCGGTCCCCCACGTCTCGAGGAGTTCCTGTGCGTCTGAGCCACATCCCGCTGCGCGTCACGACCGGCGCTTTCATCCTCAACTCCGGCCTGAGCAAGCGGGGCCTCCCGGAGGAGGCCGCGGCGGGCATCCACGGCATGGCCGCCGGCTCGATCCCGCAGTTCGGCAGCGTGCCGCCGAAGACGTTCGTCGCCGGGCTGTCCACGGGTGAGATGGCGCTCGGGGCCGCCCTGCTCCTGCCCTTCGTGTCGCCGGTGGTCGCCGGTGCGGCTCTGACGGCGTTCGGCGCGGGCCTGGTCAACCTCTACCTCAAGACGCCCGGGCTGACCGAGCAGGGCAGCGTCCGTCCGACCCAGGACGGGATCGGCATCGCCAAGGACGTCTGGCTCGTCGGCGTCGGCACGACCCTGCTCATGGACGGCCTGGTCGACGGGGCCCGTGGCGCTGCCCGCAACGCCCGCAAGTCGGCCAGGAAGTCGGCGAAGAAGGCGCGCAAGAACGCGGCGGCGCTCGCCTCGAGCTGAGGCGCTGCGGCGCGCGGACAGGCGACCGGCTCAGAAGTCGCCGGCGCTGCGCCGCAGCTCGCCGATCACCTCGACGAGCTGCTCCGCGGCCTCGTCCGAGAGGCCGACGTCGGCGAACGGCCCGGCGTTCAGCGCCGCCGTCGACTGCTCGGCGACCCGCCGGCCCTCGTCGGTGATCCGCGCCAGGACCGCCCGGCGGTCGTCGGGGTGCGGCTCGCGCACGAGCAGCCCCTGCGCCTCCAGCTTGGCGACCGCGCCGGTGACGCTCGCCGGGTGGACCTGCAGGCGCTCCCCGATGCGGGCCAGGGGCAGCACCCCCCGCCGGCTGAACGACAGCAGCATCAGCACCTCGTAGCGCGCGTAGCTCAGGCCGAACGGCTTCACGACGTCCTCGAGCCGGCCCAGCACGATCTGCTGCGCCCGCATCAGGCTGATGACGGCCGCCATGCCGCGGTCGGGTCCGACCCAGCCGTGCGCGCGCCACTGGCGGCGTGCCTCTGCGACCAGGTCGAGTCGGCCCCCCGTCTCCTGCACGAGCGGTACAGTAGGCGCAATCGTTTTGGCGCCATAACGATGCGCTACGTCCGTCGTCCGTCCTGGGGAGCCGCGCCATGACCACCACTGCAGAGCCGTCGTCGGCGTACGGCCTCACCGAGGAGCACGAGGCGCTGCGCGAGAGCGTCCGAGCCTTCGCCGAGGCGGTCGTGGCGCCGCGTGCGGCGGAGGTCGACCGCACGGCCGTCTACCCGTGGGACGTGCACGAGGCGCTGCGCAGGAACGACCTGCTCGCCCTGCACGTCCCGGAGGAGCACGGCGGCGCCGGAGCCGACGCCATCTCGACCGCCCTGGTCATCGAGGAGCTCTCGCGGGTCGACGCGAGCACCGGCCTGATCGTGGCGGTCAACAAGCTCGGCACGACCGGCCTGCTGCTGTCGGGCAGCGAGGAGCTCAAGGCGCGCTACCTGCCGGCCGTGGCGACGGGCGAGTCGACCTTCTCCTACGCCCTGTCGGAGCGCGAGGCCGGCTCGGACGCGGCGGCCATGCGCACACGCGCGGTCCGCGACGGCGACGCGTACGTCCTGGACGGCACCAAGGCCTGGATCAGCCAGGCCGGCGTGTCCACGCACTACACCGTCATGGCGGTGACCGAGCCGGGCGTCGGCGCACGCGGCATCTCGGCGTTCGTGGTGCACGCCGACGACCCCGGCTTCACGGTCGGGCTGCCCGAGCACAAGATGGGCATCAAGGGCTCGCCCACCTGCGAGGTCCACTTCGAGAGCTGCCGCATCCCCGCCGACCGCATGATCGGCGCGCCCGGCACCGGCTTCAAGACCGCGCTGGCCACCCTCGACCACACCCGGCTGACCATCGCCGCCCAGGCCGTGGGCATCGCGCAGGGCAGCCTCGACGCCGCCCTCGCCTACACCAAGGAGCGCCGGCAGTTCGGCAAGCCCGTCGCCGACTTCCAGGGCGTGCAGTTCATGCTGGCCGACATGGCGATGAAGACCGAGGCGGCCCGCCAGCTGGTCTACGTCGCCGCGGCCAAGGCCGACCGGACAGCGCCCGACCTCACCTTCGCCTCCGCGGCGGCCAAGTGCTTCGCCTCCGACACCGCCATGCAGGTGGCGACCGACGCCGTGCAGCTGTTCGGCGGCTACGGCTACACGCAGGACTTCCCGGTCGAGCGCTACATGCGCGATGCGAAGATCACGCAGATCTACGAGGGCACGAACCAGATCCAGCGGGTGGTGATGGCCCGGGCGCTGCTGCGCTGAGCCGCGCCCGCCCGGTCAGCCCCGCCCCGCCAGGCCCGAGCCACCCGCCGCCCTGCTCGCTCACCCACCCGCCGCCCTGCCTGCTCACCCACCCGGCCAGGAGACCGCATGACCGCACCGGTACGTCCGCAGCTGCACGTGCCCCGCAACCCGGTGCGCTTCGTCACGGCGGCGAGCCTGTTCGACGGCCACGACGCCGCGATCAACGTCATGCGCCGGATCCTGCAGGCGCAGGGCGCCGAGGTCGTCCACCTCGGCCACGACCGCAGCGTCGACGCCGTCGTGACCGCCGCCGTCCAGGAGGACGTGCAGGGAGTGGCGCTGTCGTCCTACCAGGGCGGTCACGTCGAGTACTTCACCTACCTCAAGCAGCGCCTGGCCGAGGTCGGCGCGGCCCACGTCCAGGTGTTCGGCGGGGGCGGCGGAGTGATCGTCGCCGACGAGATCGCTCTCCTGCGGGAGCGGGGAGTGACGATCTTCGCGCCGGAGGACGGCCAGCGCCTCGGCCTCGCCGGCATGATCAACACGCTGGTCTCCTCCTGCGACGTCGACCTGGCCGCCTCGCCGCCCGACCTCGCCGCAGTCCTCGCCGGCGACCCGGCCGCGCTCGCCCGGGCGCTCACGGTCCTGGAGCAGGGGCGCGACGAGGCGTTCGCGGCGGCCGTGCGCGGGGCGGCGACCCAGCGCGCCGTCCCGGTCCTCGGCATCACCGGCACGGGCGGGTCGGGCAAGAGCTCGCTCACCGACGAGCTGGTCCGCCGCTTCCGGCTCGACTCCGAGGACAAGCTGCGCATCGCAGTGCTCGCGGTCGACCCGACCCGCCGCAAGGGCGGTGGCGCGCTGCTGGGCGACCGGATCCGGATGAACGCGATCGACGACCGCGACCCCTCCCAGGTCTTCTTCCGCTCGCTGGCGACCCGCACCGCGAACGGCCAGCTGCCCGAGCACCTGTCCGACGTGATCGCCGCCTGCCGGGCGGCCGGTCCCGACCTGGTCGTCGTCGAGACGCCCGGCATCGGGCAGGGCGACGCGGCGATCGTCCCGTTCTGCGACGTGTCCCTCTACGTCATGACGCCCGAGTACGGCGCCGCCTCGCAGCTCGAGAAGATCGACATGCTCGACTTCGCCGACGTCGTGGCGGTCAACAAGTACGAGCGGCGCGGCGCCGAGGACGCCCGCCGTGACGTGGCCCGCCAGCTCGTCCGCAACCGGGAGGCGTTCGGCGCCTCGTGGGAGGACATGCCGGTGTTCGGCACGTCCGCCGCGCGCTTCGACGACGACGGCGTCACGGCGCTGTACCAGGAGCTGCGCGACCTGCTCGCCGGCAAGGGCCTGCCTGCCTCGGCGGGGGTGCTCCCGCGCGTCGACGTACGGGCGTCGTCCGGGTTGACCAGCGTGCTGCCGCCCGCCGCGGTGACCTACCTGGGCGAGGTGGCGGCGGCCGTCCGCGCGCACCACGCCACCACGGCTCGCCAGGCCGAGGCCGCCCGGCGGGTGCAGCACCTCACCACCGCGCGGGGCGTCGTCGACGGCGCGGCGGCGGAGCAGCTCGACGCGGCGATCGCCGAGGCGTCGGCGCGGCTCGAACGCTCGACCGTGGCCGCCCTCGAGTCGTGGCCGGCGACGGTCGAGGCCTACTCCGGCGACGAGCACGTCTACGTCGTGCGCGGGAAGGAGTTCTCCACCCCGTTGCGCACGGAGTCGCTGTCCGGCACGAAGGTGCCGAGGGTGGCGCTGCCGCGCACGACCGATCACGGCGACCTGGTCAGGTTCCTGCGCGAGGAGAACGTGCCCGGCGCCTTCCCGTTCACCGCGGGCGTCTTCCCCTTCAAGCGGTCAGGCGAGGCGCCGGCCCGCATGTTCGCGGGGGAGGGGGACGCCTTCCGCACCAACCGCCGGTTCCAGCTGCTGTCGGCCGGCAGCGAGGCGACCCGCCTGTCGACCGCGTTCGACTCGGTGACCCTGTACGGCCGCGACCCCGACCGCCGCCCCGACATCTACGGCAAGGTCGGCACCTCCGGGGTGTCCATCGCGACCCTCGACGACATGCAGGCGCTGTACGACGGCTTCGACCTGTGCTCGCCGACGACGTCGGTGTCGATGACCATCAACGGGCCGGCACCCGCGGTGCTGGCGATGTTCCTCAACACCGCGATCGACCAGCAGCTCGCGCAGCGGCCCGACGAGGACCCCGACGCGGTCCGCGCGCAGGTGCTCGAGACCGTCCGGGGGACGGTGCAGGCCGACATCCTCAAGGAGGACCAGGGCCAGAACACCTGCATCTTCTCCACCGAGTTCGCGCTGCGGTGCATGGCCGACATGCAGGCGTGGTTCATCGACAACCGCGTGCGCAACTTCTACTCCGTCAGCATCTCCGGCTACCACATGGCCGAGGCGGGCGCGAACCCCATCAGCCAGCTCGCGTTCACGCTGGCCAACGGCTTCACCTACGTCGAGGCCTACCTCGCCCGCGGGATGGCGATCGACGACTTCGCGCCGAACCTGTCGTTCTTCTTCTCCAACGGCATGGACGCCGAGTACACGGTGCTCGGCCGGGTCGCCCGGCGGATCTGGGCGGTGGCGATGCGCGACCGCTACGGCGCCGGGGAGCGCTCGCAGAAGCTGAAGTACCACGTGCAGACCTCCGGCCGGTCGCTGCACGCGCAGGAGATGGACTTCAACGACATCCGCACGACGCTGCAGGCGCTGTGCGCGATCTACGACAACGCCAACAGCCTGCACACCAACGCCTACGACGAGGCCGTCACGACGCCGAGCGCGGAGTCCGTACGGCGGGCGCTGGCCATCCAGATGATCATCGACCAGGAGTGGGGCCTGGCCGACAACGAGAACCCGCTGCAGGGCTCCTACGTCGTCGACGAGCTCACCGACCTCGTCGAGGAGGCGGTGCTGGTGGAGTTCGACCGGATCAACGCTCGCGGCGGGGTGCTCGGCGCGATGGAGACCGGCTACCAGCGCGGCCGCATCCAGGACGAGTCGATGCTGTACGAGCACAAGAAGCACGACGGCAGCCTGCCGATCGTCGGCGTGAACACCTTCCGGGCACCCGACGCCGACGGCGGCACCCCGAAGTCGCCCGAGCTCGCCCGGGCGACCGACGCCGAGAAGCAGTCCCAGCTCGCCCGGCTGGCCGACTTCCACGAACGCCACCGCGAGCAGGCCCCGGCGGCGCTGGCCGCCCTGCAGTCGGCGGCGACGAGCGGCGGCAACGTGTTCGCCGCGCTCATGGACGCCGTCCGCGTCTGCTCGCTCGGCCAGATCAGCGACGCCTTCTTCGCGGTCGGGGGCCAGTACCGCCGCAACGTCTGAGCGCGACCGGGCGTCGGTGGCGTCCGGTTCCGCCCCCTCCGTCACCTCAGCGTCCTGCTGCCCGACAGGAGCGCCGCCCGGCGCCTGGGCATCAGCGAGAAGACGGTCAGCACGCGCCTGACCCCCGTGGACTCCGTCCTCGGGGTCAGCGACCGCACCTCCGCCGCCCTGTGGGCCCAGCGCGACGGGCTCGAGTCGTAGCGGCGGCCTCCCGGAAGCAGACCGCCGGAGACACTGACGACCGTCGAAGGCAGCACGACCGCGAAGAACGCAGGGCCGGCACCGATGAGTTCCGCCCGCTGCGCCGGTCGAGGTCATCAGAAGCGCAGGACCCGCCCCCGAGAGGACACCGTCATGCAGCCCATCGTCCCCAACCTGTGGTTCGACACCGAGGCCGAGCAGGCCGCGCAGTTCTACGTCTCGGTGTTCCCGAACTCGCGCATCGTCAGCACGGCGCTGTACCCCGAGGGCTCGCCCGGCCCGGCCGGGACCGTCATGACCGTCGAGTTCGAGCTGGACGGCCAGCGCTTCGTGGGCATCAACGGCGGACCGCAGTTCCCCTTCACGGAGGCGGTGTCGTTCTCGATCACCTGCCAGACGCAGGAGGAGGTCGACCGCTACTGGCAGGTGCTGACCGAGGGCGGCCAGGAGTCGCAGTGCGGGTGGCTCAAGGACCGCTACGGCCTGTCCTGGCAGGTCGTCCCGGTCGGCATGGACGAGATCTTCGCCGACCCCGACCCCGCGCGGGCGCAGCGCGCCGTCCAGGCGATGCTCGGGATGAAGAAGCTCGACCTGGCAGCGCTGCGGGCGGCAGCCGACGCCGTCCCCGTCGCCTGAGCTCCCGTCCCGGGGCCTGCGACCGGCGGCGGCTCCGTCCCGAGCGGCCGCCGGCGCGGACCGGCTGGC
>CADCUB010000017.1 GCA_902805775.1 uncultured Frankineae bacterium
GTGGACGGGCGGCGACCTGGTCCTGCCGAACGGGCCTTGCGCGTGGAACTCAACAGGCGTAGAACTCAACACATGGGGAGTTCCGGCGGGGAGGACCGCATGACGCACTCGGTGGTGGTGGAGGACCTGGCCGTGCGGCGAGGGCGGCAGCAGGTGCTCGAGGGAGTGACCTTCGCCCTCGAGCCGGGGGAGGTGGTGGGGCTGCTCGGGCCCAGCGGCTGCGGCAAGACGACGCTCATGCGGGCGCTGGTCGGCGTCCAGCGGGGTGTCACCGGGACCGTGCGGGTGCTCGGCACGGACGCGGGGACCGCGTCGCTGCGCACCCGCGTCGGCTACGTGACGCAGGCGCCGGCCGTCTACCCCGACCTGTCGGTCGAGGAGAACCTGCGCTACTTCGGCGACGTGCTCGGCGCCGGCCCCGGCCGGGTGGCCGTCGTGCTCGAGCAGGTCGCCCTCGCGGACCGGGCGGGCCAGCTGGTGCGCACGCTGTCCGGCGGGCAGCGGGCCCGGGTGTCCCTCGCGACCGCACTGCTGCTGACGCCCGACCTGCTGGTGCTCGACGAGCCGACCGTCGGGCTCGACCCGGTCCTGCGACGTGACCTGTGGGCGCTGTTCCGCCGCCTGGCCGCCGAGGGTGCCACGGTCGTGGTCAGCAGCCACGTGATGGACGAGGCGGTGCGCTGCGACCGGCTCCTGCTGCTGCGCGAGGGCCGCCTGGTGGCCGACGACTCCCCGTCCGGCCTGCTGCGCAGCACCGGCAGCTCCGACGTGGAGCACGCCTTCCTGACGATCGCCGAGGCCCAGCCGGCGGGGACGCCGTGAGCGCCCGGCGGACCCTCGCCACCTCGCGCCGGGTCCTGACCCAGCTGCACCGCGACCCGCGCACGCTCGCGCTCCTGCTGGCCGTGCCCGTCGTGCTGCTGGTCCTGCTGCGGTTCGTCTTCGACGGCAAGCCCCGCACCTTCGACGCGGTCGGCGGACCGCTGCTCGCGCTGTTCCCCTTCACCACGATGTTCCTGGTGACCTCCGTGGCCATGCTGCGCGAGCGCAGCAGCGGCACGCTGGAGAGGCTGCTCACCACACCGATCGGTCGGACCGACCTGCTCGGCGGCTACGCCCTGGCCTTCGGCGCGGTGGCCGTCGTGCAGACGGTCGTGGCAGCCGGCGTGGCCCTGGGGCTGCTCGGGCTCGACCTGACGGCGCCGGTCGCCGTGGTGGTCCTGCTCGCGGTCCTCGACGCGCTGCTGGGCACGGCGCTCGGCCTGCTGCTGTCGGCCTTCGCCCGCACCGAGTTCCAGGCCGTGCAGTTCCTGCCGGCCTTCGTACTGCCGCAGCTGCTGCTGTGCGGCCTGTTCACCGCCCGCGAGGACATGGCCGCTCCACTGCAGTGGCTGTCCGCGGCCTTCCCGCTGACGTACGCCGTCGAGGGGATGCAGCAGCTGTCGGCACCGGACTGGTCGACGGGGGTCCTGGCGCGCGACCTCGCCGTGGTGGCGGGAGCGTGCGTGCTCTGCCTCGTGCTCGGCTCGGCGACGTTGTCGCGTCGCAGCGCGTGAGCCCCGGCGGGCGGCGGACGGGCGACAGCGGCACCCGCTCGGCGGTGCTCGCCGCGGCCAAGCGGGCGTTCGGCGAGCAGGGCTACGGCGCGACGTCGGTGCGCGCCGTGGCCCGGGAGGCCGGGGTCGACCCCTCGCTGGTGCTTCACTTCTTCGGCAGCAAGGACGGCCTGTTCGAGGCGGCGCTGGAGCTGCCGTTCGACCCCTCCGGCCTCGTCCCGCTCCTGCTCGCGGGCGGACCGGTCGACCAGCTCGGGGAGCGGGTCGTGCGGACCTTCGTCGGGGTGTGGGACGCCATGCCCGGCCAGGGGCCGATGCTGGCGATGCTCCGCAGCGCCGTCTCGCACGCCGACTCGGCGGACCGCCTGCGGGCCCTGCTGCTGGGCGTGGTGTTCCACCCGCTCGCCCGGGGCGCCGGCGCCGGGGACGCCGACGCCGACCGCCGGGCGTCGCTGGTCGCCTCGCAGGTCCTCGGCCTGGCGGTCGCGCGGTACGTGCTGCACCTCGAGCCGCTGGCGTCGTCCCCGGCCGACGAGCTCGTGCCGCTGGTCGCGCCGACGCTGCAGCGCTACCTCACCGGCGACCTCGAGCCACCCCCGTGAGGTGAAGCAGGTCACGGGGGTCTACGGTCCGCAACCGTGACGCCCACCGTGCTCGGGATCGTGCTCGCCGGCGGCGAGGGCAAGCGGCTGATGCCCCTGACCGCGGACCGTGCCAAGCCCGCGGTCCCCTTCGGGGGGATGTACCGCATGGTCGACTTCGTGCTGTCGAACCTCGTCAACGGCGGCTACCGCAAGCTCGTCGTGCTGACCCAGTACAAGAGCCACTCGCTCGACCGGCACATCACCAAGACCTGGCGCCTGTCGACCCTGCTCGACAACTACGTGGCGCCCGTGCCCGCGCAGCAGCGCCTGGGACCGCGCTGGTTCGCCGGCTCGGCGGACGCGATCCACCAGAGCCGCAACCTCATCGACGACGAGCGCCCCAGTCACGTCGTCGTCTTCGGCGCCGACCACATCTACCGCATGGACCCGTCGCAGATGCTGGCGCAGCACGTCGAGTCCGGGGCCGCCGTCACGGTGGCCGGGATCCGGCAGCCGCTGTCGATGGCCGACCAGTTCGGCGTGATCGAGGTCGGGGCCGGGAGCCGGCGCATCTCGGCGTTCCGCGAGAAGCCGACCGACGCGCAGGGGCTGCCGGACGCGCCGGACGAGATCTTCGCCTCCATGGGCAACTACGTCTTCACCACCGAGGCGCTGGTGGAGGCCGTCGCCCGCGACGCGCAGGACGAGGACAGCCGCCACGACATGGGCGGCGACATCATCCCGATGCTCGTCGAGCGGGGCGAGGCGGAGGTCTACGACTTCCGCGACAACGACGTGCCCGGCACGCCGGAGGCCGAGCGCGGCTACTGGCGCGACGTCGGCACGCTCGACAGCTACTACGACGCGCACATGGACCTGCTGTCGGTCGACCCGGCCTTCAACCTGTTCAACGCGCGCTGGCCCATCTACACCGCCCAGGACCCGCTGCCGCCGGCGCGCACGGTGCACGGGTCGGCGGGCCGCGCGGGGATCGCCATGGAGTGCCTGCTGTCGCCGGGCTCCGTGGTCTCGGGCAGCTCGGTGAGCCGGTCGATCCTCGCGCCCGGCGCGCACGTCCACTCCTGGGCGCAGGTCGACGCCTCCGTGCTCATGCAGGGCGTCCAGGTCGGCCGCCACGCCGTCGTCCGCAACGCGATCCTGGACAAGAACGTCGTCGTGCCCGAGCGCGCCACGATCGGGGTCGACCTCGACCGTGACCGCGAGCTCTACACGGTCTCCGACAACGGCGTCGTCGTCATCGGCAAGGGACAGACGGTCCGCGCCTGAGCGTGCGGGGCACGACCACTGGAGGACGGATGGCACAGCACGACCGCGCCGGCAGCACCGCGCAGCCCGAGGACCTCGTCGACGTGGCGCGGCTCGTCACCGCCTACTACACCG
This sequence comes from uncultured Frankineae bacterium, assembly GCA_902805775.1. Lineage (GTDB taxonomy): Bacteria > Actinomycetota > Actinomycetes > Mycobacteriales > SCTD01 > SCTD01. The sequence continues at coordinate 3,542 of CADCUB010000017.1, forward strand.
AGCACCCCGACCCCGAGGACGCCGGTCAGCGGGTCTCCTTCGGCACCAGCGGGCACCGCGGCTCCTCGCTGCACGCCGCCTTCAACGACGACCACATCGCCGCGACCAGCCAGGCCATCGCCGACCACCGCCGGGCCGCAGGCATCGACGGGCCGCTGTTCCTCGCCAAGGACACCCACGCCCTGTCCGAGCCGGCCTGGGCCACCGCGCTGGAGGTGTTCGCCGCCAACGACGTCACCGTCCTCGTCGACGGGCGCGAGCGCTACACGCCCACGCCCGCGCTGTCGCACGCGGTGCTGACCCACAACCGCGGACGCAGCACCGGGCTCGCGGACGGCGTCGTGATCACGCCCTCGCACAACCCCCCGGCGGACGGCGGCTTCAAGTACAACCCACCGGACGGCGGTCCGGCCGGCAGCGACATCACCGCCGCCGTGCAGGACGCCGCCAACGCCCACCTGCGCGACGGCCTGACCGGGGTGCGCCGCGTACCGCTCTCGCGGGCCCGCACCGCCGGGACCACCTCCACCTACGACTTCCTCTCGGCGTACGTCGACGACCTGCCGTCGGTGCTCGACCTCGACGCCGTGCGCGAGGCCGGTGTGCGCATCGGCGCCGACCCGCTCGGCGGCGCCAGCGTCGACTACTGGGGCGAGATCGCCGAGCGGCACCGGCTCGACCTGACGGTCGTGAACCCGCTGGTCGACCCGACCTGGCGCTTCATGACGCTCGACTGGGACGGCAAGATCCGGATGGACTGCTCGTCGCGGTTCGCCATGGCGTCGCTGATCGACAACAAGGACGCCTACGCCATCGCGACGGGCAACGACGCCGACGCCGACCGGCACGGCGTGGTCACCCCCGATGCCGGGCTGCTCGCGCCCAACGCCTACCTCGCGGTGGCCATCGAGCACCTGCTGGCCACCCGCACGCAGTGGCCGGGTGACGCGGCGATCGGCAAGACGCTGGTGAGCTCCTCGCTCATCGACCGGGTCGTCGCCGGACTGGGCCGCCGGCTGCTCGAGGTGCCCGTGGGCTTCAAGTGGTTCGTCCCCGGCCTGCTCGACGGGTCGGTGGCCTTCGGCGGCGAGGAGTCGGCCGGCGCGTCGTTCCTGCGCAAGGACGGGACGGTCTGGACGACGGACAAGGACGGCATCCTGCTGTGCCTGCTCGCCTCGGAGATCCTCGCCGTCACCGGCAGCACCCCCAGCGAGCGCTACGCCCGCCTGACGTCGAGCTACGGCACGCCGGCGTACGCGCGGGTCGACGCGCCGGCCACGCGCGAGCAGAAGGCGGTGCTGGGCAAGCTGTCCCCGTCGCAGGTCAGCGCCACCGAGCTGGCCGGCGAGCCGATCACCGCCACGCTCACCGAGGCGCCGGGCAACGGCGCCGCGCTGGGCGGGCTCAAGGTGACCACCGAGAACGGCTGGTTCGCCGCCCGCCCGTCCGGCACCGAGGACGTCTACAAGATCTACGCCGAGAGCTTCTCCGGCCCCGACCACCTGGCGCGCATCCAGGAGGAGGCCCGCGCCATCGTCGGCGCGGCCCTCGGCTGACCGAGGCCCCGCCGTGGCCGAGCTGCTGGTGCTCACCGGCCCCCCGGGCGCCGGCAAGTCGACGGTGGCCCGGGCGCTGGTGGCCGGGCTCGACCGGGCGGCCCTGGTGCGCGGCGACGACTTCTTCGCCCACCTCGTACGGGGCGCGGTGGCCCCGTGGCTGCCCGCGGCGGCCGAGCAGAACGCCGTGGTCCTGTCCGCGGCAGCCGCCGCCACCGGCCGCCTGGTGCAGGGGGGCTGGCCGACGGTGTACGACGGCGTGCTCGGGGCCTGGTCGCTGCAGCAGTTCCTCGCCGACACCGGGCTGGCCGAGCTGCACTACGCGGTGCTGCTGCCCTCGCAGTCGCGCTGCGCCGAGCGGGTCGCCGCCCGGGTCGGGCACGGGTTCACCGACCTGGCCGCCGCGCGCTCGATGCACCGGCAGTTCGCCGGGGCCGAGCTCGACGACCGGCACGTCCTGCGCGAGCCCGGCGACGACGCGCAGGTGACGGCGGCGCTGCTGCGCGAGCGCTGGCGGTCCGGCGTCCTGCGCTGCGGGGGTCCCGGGGCCCGGGCGCTACCGTCGAGGGGGTGACGACGAGCGCCCCGCCCCTGGCCGTGGTGGAACGGGCGCGGGTGGCCGTGGCGGTCGTCTTCGCCCTCAACGGCCTGGTGTTCGCCTCGTGGGTGTCCCGCCTGCCGGCCGTGCGCGCCGCGCTCGACCTGAGCACCAGCTCGCTCGGCCTGCTGCTGCTGTGCCTGTCGGTCGGCTCGGTCGTCGGCCTGCCCACCAGCGGCCCCCTGGTCTCGCGCTTCGGCCCGGCGCGCACCGTCCTCGGCGGCGCCACGACCGTCGGCGTCGGCCTGCTGCTGGTCGCCTGGGGCGTGGCCACCGCCCAGGTGCCGGTCACCGGGGTCGGGCTGGCCTTCACCGGTCTGGGCGTCGGCACCTGGGACGTCGCCATGAACGTCGAGGGCGCCGACGTCGAGCGCCGGCTCGACCGGCCGCTGATGCCGCGCTTCCACGCCGGCTTCAGCCTCGGCACGGTCGCCGGCGCGCTGATCGGGGCCGGCGCCGCCGCTCTCGACCTCGGTGTCGCCGTGCAGCTCGCCGCCACCGGGGTGCTCTCCGTCGTGGCCGTCGTCGTCTGCCTGCGCGCCTTCCTGCCCGTGGTCCCCACGGCCGACGACGCCCCTGCGGTGCTGCGCGTCTCGCAGGCCTGGCGCGAGCCGCGGACCCTGCTCATCGGGGTCATGGTGCTGTGCTTCGCCTTCGTCGAGGGCACGGCCAACGACTGGCTGGCCATCGCGCTGGTCGACGGTCACGGCACCTCGGAGGCCGTCGGCGCTCTGGGCTTCGCCTGCTTCGTCGCCGCCATGACCGCCTCCCGCACCGTCGGCGGCGGACTGCTCGAGCGCTGGGGGCGCACGCCCGTGCTCCGGGCGACCGCCCTGGTGTCCGTGGTCGGGCTGCTGATGGTCGTCCTGTCCTCCTCGGTCCTGGTCGTCCTGGTCGGCGCCCTGCTGTGGGGGGCCGGGGCCGCGCTGGGCTTCCCGGTCGGCATGAGCGCCGCTGCCGACGACGAGCGCGGCGCCGCCGTACGGGTGTCCGTCGTCAGCTCGGTCGGCTACACCGCCTTCCTCGCCGGACCGCCGCTGGTCGGGCTCCTGGCCGAGCCCGAGCGGCTCGGCGTGCTGCAGGCGCTGCTGGTGGTGCTCGTCGCGCTGCTCGTCGGGGCGTCGGTGGCCCGCAGCGCCGCGCCCCTGCCCGAGCCGGAGGGAGCCGGAGCCGGACGGTGACCCCTGCCGGGCCCGACCTGCTGGTGCAGGGGGGCGACGACTCCCCCCGCCGCGGCGGCCCGGGGCGGCGGGCGCTCGCGGTGGGACTGGCCGCGGTGCTCCTGCCGACGGGCGCCGCCGCGACGGCGCTGGTGCTCGCACCCGGCCCGGCGTCGCGGGCCGAGCCCGTCGACCCCGACGTGCTGCGGCTGTCGCTGCGCCCGGGGCAGGACTCCGCTCCGCGCTACGGGCCCCGCAGGCCGGGGGTGCACGTGGTCGTCGCCAACGACGGGCCCGCCGACGTCGCGCTGCTGTCCGCGCAGCTGCTGCCCACCTCCTGGCGGGTCGAGGTCCCCGACCGCCGGCGCCTGCGGGCAGGGCGCAGCGTCGTCGTCGAGCTGGCGCCGCCGCCGGGGTGCTCGGCGCAGCCACCGCGCCTGCTGCAGCTGCGCGCGCGCCTGCTCAGCGGTCGTGCCGCCAGCGCGACGCTCGACGTCACCGACGCCACGCTGGCGTACGGCGGCCGTCTCGAGGACGCCCTGGCCGCAGCCGCTCTCACCTGCGACCGGAGCGTCCCGCCCCCCTCGGACCGCCGGACCTACCCGCACCGCTCATGAGGAGCCGCGGCGGTCCCGGTACAGCGTCAGCAGCCGGTCGGTGGAGCTGTCCAGCGCCGCCCCGCCCTGCTCCCCGTGCAGGCGCTTCACCAGGGCCGTGGCCAGCGTCTTGCCCAGCTCGACGCCCCACTGGTCGAAGGAGTTGACGCCCCACAGCACGCCCTGCACGAACACCTTGTGCTCGTAGGCCGCGACCAGCTGCCCGAGCGCCCGCGGGGTCAGCGCGTCGACCACCAGCGTGTTGCTCGGCCGGTTGCCCGGGAACGTGCGGTGCGGCACGAGCTCCGGGCCGATCCCGGCGGCCGCCACCTCCTGCGGGGTGCGCCCGAAGGCCAGGGCCTGCGTCTGCGCGAGGCAGTTCGCCATCAGGACGTCGTGCTGGTCGGTCAGGTCGCTCAGCGGCGCCAGGAAGGCGATCATGTCGCAGGGGACGGGCGTCGTCCCCTGGTGCAGCAGCTGGTAGAAGGCGTGCTGGCCGTTCGTCCCCGGCTGCCCCCACACGATCGGGCCGGTGTCCGTGCCGGCCGGAGCGCCGTCGAGGGTGACGCTCTTGCCGTTGCTCTCCATGTCGAGCTGCTGCAGGTAGGCCGGCAGCAGCTCGAGGTCCTGTGAGTACGGCAGCACCGCGAGCGTCGACATGCCGAGCACGTTGCGGTTCCAGACCCCGACCAGGGCGAGCAGCACGGGCAGGTTGCGCTCGACCGGCGCCGTGCGGAAGTGCTCGTCGAGGTCGGCGAAGCCGGCGAGCAGCTCCCGGAACTGCGCGGTGCCGATGGCCAGCATGATCGACAGGCCCACGGCCGACGTCAGCGAGTAGCGCCCGCCGACCCAGTCCCAGAAGCCGAACATCTCGTCCTCGGAGATGCCGAACGTGCGCACCTCCTCGGCGTTGGTCGACACGGCGACGAAGTGGCGGCCGACGGCGTCCTCGCCCAGGGCGTCGACCAGCCAGCGGCGGGCGGCGGCGGCGTTGGCCAGCGTCTCGGCCGTCGTGAAGGTCTTGGAGCAGACGACGAACAGCGTCGAGGCGGCGTCCAGCCCGTCGAGCGCCGTCTCGAGGTCGGCCCCGTCGACGTTGGCCACGAAGCGGGCGGCGAGGGTCCCGTCGAGGCTGCGGCGCAGCGCCCGCACGACCATGCGCGGCCCGAGGTCGGACCCGCCGATGCCGATGTTCACGACGGTCGTGAAGCGCTGCCCGGTCGCCCCCGTGCGCTCGCCGGACCGCACGCTGTCGGTGAAGGCCGCCATCCGGCCCAGGACCTCCTGCACCGCGGCGGTGACGTCCTGGCCGTCGACCTCCAGCGGCGCGTCGGCCGGTCGCCGCAGCGCCGTGTGCAGGACGGCCCGGTCCTCGGTGGTGTTGATGTGCTCACCGGTGAACATCGCCTCCCGGCGCTGCTCGAGGCCCCGGTCCCGGGCGAGCTGCAGCAGGGCCTCGACCGCCGGTGCGTCGAGCAGGTTCTTGGAGAAGTCGAGCAGCAGGGTGCCGGCCTGCACCGACATCCGCTCGGCGCGCTCCGGGTCGTCGGCGAACAGCGCGCGCAGCGTCGTGCCGCGCAGCCGCTCCGCGTGAGGGTCGAGCTCTGTGAACACCGACACCAGCTCCTCGTCTCGTCCGTCGTCCCCGCAACGTACGACCTGTCCCGCACTGCGGCGCCCACGCCCCCGGCCAGGCGTCGCCCGCTGGACGACGGGGCAGGGACCGGTGAGGCTCGACCCCCCCTGCCGCAGCCGCGGTCGGGCAGCCCTGCAGTTCGGAGAGCGCACATGACCGACACCCCCACGAGCGTCGTGTCCGGCGTCCCCTACCCGGTGACGTCCGTGGCCGGCGGCGCCCCGTCCGGGCTCGGCGACTTCCTCGGGGAGACCGTCTTCACGCTCGACATGTCCGGCAGGGCGTACGAGGTGAAGGGTGCCGGCAGCGAGCTCGAGGGCCAGGTCCGCTTCCACGAGAAGTCCGACGTCGCCGGCAAGGACGTCCGGGTGTGGCACGTCACCCGCGAGGGCGAGGGCTTCCGGGCGGTGCACGTCGCCGCCTTCTGAGGGCGCTCGCCCGGGCGTCCTGTCGGGCGCCGTCGAGCTGGTCGTCCCGCGTCGGCTGGGCCGTGGCTTCCGGTGGCTGCTCGCCTCGTCCTGGGCCTCGAACCTCGGGGACGGCATCGCCCTCGCGGCCGGGCCGCTGCTCGTCGCGTCGCAGACCGACGACCCGCTGCTGGTGGCGCTCGCGACGCTGCTGCAGCGGCTGCCCTGGCTGCTGTTCGGCCTGCTCGCCGGGGTGCTGGCGGACCGGCTCGACCGCCGGGTCCTCGTCGTGGTCGTCGACCTGCTGCGGGCCGCAGTCCTGGTAGTGCTGTCGCTGTCCGTCGCGACCGGGACCGTGTCGACGGCCGTCGTGCTGGCAGCGCTGTTCGCGCTCGGGACGGCCGAGGTCTTCGCCGACACGACGGCCGGCACGCTGCTGCCGATGCTGGTGGCGCGCGGCGACCTGGCCGTCGCCAACGCGCGGGTGCACGCCGGCTTCCTCACGGTCAACCAGCTGACCGGACCACCCGTCGGTGCGGCGCTGTTCGCAGCCGGCAGCGCCTGGCCGTTCGTCGCGCACGCGGTGCTGGTGGCCCTGGGTGCGCTGCTGCTGACCCGCCTGGTGCTGCCGGAGCACGGCCGGGGGGCGGGCACCCGCCCGACGGTGCGGGACGACGTCCGCGAAGGGCTGCGCTGGGTCCTGCGCTCGCCCGCGGTGCGCACCCTCGTCCTGACCATCACGATCTTCAACGTGACCTACGGCGCCGCCTGGTCGGTGCTCGTCCTGTACGCGACCGACCACCTCGGCCTCGGCGCCGTGGGCTTCGGGCTGGTGACCAGCGTGCTGGCCGCCGGCGGCCTGCTGGGAACGGTGTCGTACGGCTGGCTCACCCGGCGGGTCAGCCTGGGCGACCTGATGCGGGTCGGCCTCGTCGTCGAGACGCTGACGCACCTGCTGCTCGCCGTGTCGAGCGTGCCGGCCGTGGCGATGGTCGTGTTCTTCGTGTTCGGTGCGCACGCCTTCGTCTGGGGCACCACGTCCGTCACCGTCCGGCAGCGCGCGGTGCCGACGCACCTGCAGGGACGGGTCAGCAGCGTCAACACGCTGGGCACGTACGGCGGCATCGTGGTCGGGTCGGCGCTCGGCGGCCTGCTCGCCCGCTCCTGGGGCGTGACCGCACCGTTCTGGTTCGCCTTCGCCGGCTCGGCCCTGTTCGTCGTGCTCGTCTGGCGTCAGCTGTCCCACATCGTGCACGCGGACGAGGACGCCCCGGCTCAGGCGCCGGGTCCGCCGGTGCCCGGCCCCGCGTAGGGGTCGGCCAGCTCCACCGGCCGGTGCGGGTCGGCGGCGTACTGCGACCACGAGCCGGGCCACAGCCGGCCGCCGGTCAGGCCGACGTGCTCCATGACCAGCAGGGTGTGGCACGCCGTGACGCCCGAGCCGCAGCCCGACACGACCGGGGCGCCGTCCTCCACCCCTGCACCGGCCAGCCGTGCCCGCAGCTGCGGCTCCGGCAGCAGCCGGCCGTCGTCGCCGACCCAGTCGCGGGCCGGCAGGCTCCGGGCCCCCGGCACGTGCCCGGGGCGAGGGTCCAGAGGATCGGGCGCACCGAGGTAGCGGGCCCGGCTGCGGGCGTCGAGCACGACGTGACGCGGGTCCGTGGCGTCGGCGAGCCCCGCCAGGGCGGCGACGGGCCACGGGCGCGCGGAGAACGGCCGGGCCGGCCGGGCGACGTGCCCGTCGTCGGTGCGGTCGTCGTCGCGCAGCCCCGGGTCGAGCAGCGCCGCCGCGTGGCCGGTCACCCGCAGCATCCACACCAGACGGGCGGCCAGCACCCCACCCTCGTCGTCGTACGCCACGACCGTGTCGTCGTCGCCGATCCCGGCGCGCGACATCCCCTCGGCGAAGGCCTCGGGCGTGGGCAGCGGGTGGCGTCCCTCCTGGGGGCTCGGCGGCCCGGACAGCACGCGCTCCAGGTCGACGAAGACCGCCCCGGGCAGGTGCGCCCGCTCGTACGCCGCCCGGCCCGGCTCGGCGCCGTCGCGCCGCACGTCGACCAGGACCACCTCGTCGGCGCGCTCGCGCCAGGCCGACCGGGACAGGAACGGCGGGATCACCGGGCCACCACTCGCCGCGTCAGACGTTGCCCCGGCGTTCCTGCTCGCGCTCGATCGCCTCGAACAGCGCGCGGAAGTTGCCCTTGCCGAAGCCGAGCGAGCCGTGCCGCTCGATCAGCTCGTAGAACACGGTGGGGCGGTCGCCGATCGGCCTGGTGAAGATCTGCAGCAGGTAGCCGTCCTCGTCGCGGTCGACGAGGATGCCGCGCTCCTGGAGCTGCTCGACCGGCACCCGCACCTCGCCGATGCGCGCACGCAGCTCGGGGTCCTCGTAGTAGGAGTCGGGTGTCGAGAGGAACTCGACGCCCTCGGCACGCAGCACGTCGACCGCGCGCAGGATGTCGTTGGTCGCCAGCGCCAGGTGCTGCGCACCGGGCCCGCGGTGGAACTGCAGGTACTCGTCGATCTGCGACCTGCGCCTGCCGGGCGCGGGCTCGTTGAGCGGGAACTTGACCCGGTGGTTGCCGCTGGCGACGACCTTGCTCATGAGCGCGGAGTACTCGGTGGCGATGTCGTCGCCGATGAACTCCGCCATGTTGGTGAAGCCCATGATGCGGTTGTAGAAGTCGACCCACGTGTCCATCTCGCCGAGACCGACGTTGCCGACGACGTGGTCGAGCGCCTGGAAGAGCCGGCGCGGCGCTCCCTCGCGCTTGACGAAGCCCGAGGTCCGCGGGACGTAGCCGGGCAGGTAGGCCCCGGAGTAGTCGCCGCGCTGCACGAGCGTGTGCCGGGTGTCTCCGTAGGTCGCGATGCCGGCCAGACGCACCGTGCCGTGCTCGTCGCTCACGTCGTGCGGCTCCTCCAGCACGGTCGCCCCCGAAGCCCGGGCGTGGGCGATGCACCGGTCGACGTCCGGCACCTGCAGGGCGATGTCGACGACGCTGTCGCCGTGCGTGCGGTGGTGGTCCGCGAGCGGGCTGTCCGGGTCGACGGCACCTTTCACGACGAAGCGGACGGCCCCGCTGCGCAGGACGTACGCGCAGGAGTCGCGGTTGCCGGTCTCCGGACCCGAGTAGGCCACCAGCTCCATGCCGAAGGCCGAGACGTAGAAGTGCGCGGCCTGCAGGGCGTTGCCCACCACCCAGACGACGGCGTCCCAGCCGGTCACCGGGAACGGGTCGGTGCTGCCGTCGTACTCCACCAGTCCGACCAGCTGGGTGAGCTGGTCGAGGTCGAGCTCGGCCAGCCGCTCCGAGTCGGTGAGCGTGCGCGCGATGGTCATGCCGTCCTCTCCGTCCGCGGTGCCCCGGTCGAGCCACCGGCCCCCAGCCACATCATCGGGCACGGCGTCGGCGACCGACGGCTCTCCCGGCGGCGGGAGGCTGCCGCGGGCCGCCCCGTGTGCTGGCATGCTGGCGTGGACGAACCCTCCGTGCCCTGGCTCGGCCTGCCGCCCCAGCACCCGTTCGGCCTGCAGACGCTGCCGTACGGGTCCTTCCGCACCGGGAGCTCCGCCGCCCCGCGGGTGGGCGTCGCGGTGGGCGACGACGTCCTCGACCTCACGGCGGTGTCGGGCGTGCTCCTGCGCTCGCACGAGCGGCTGTTCGCCGGCGGTGACCTGGACCGGCTGCTGGCGGCCGGACCCGCGGTGTGGCACGAGGTGCGCTCGGCGGTCCGTGGCTGGTTCGGCGACCCCGCCACCCGGGACACCGTCGAGAGCGCGATGCGCCCGGCGACCTCCGTGCTCTTGGAGCTGCCCTTCACCGTGGCCGACTACGTCGACTTCTACGCCTCCGAGCACCACGCCCGCACCCTCGGCCGGCTGCTCCGACCGGGCAGCGACCCGCTGCCGGCGAACTGGAAGCACCTGCCCGTCGGCTACCACGGCCGCGCCGGGACGGTCGTGGTGTCCGGCACTCCGCTGGTGCGCCCGCACGGGCAGGTCCGCACCGACGACGGGCGGGTGGTGCTCGCCCCGACCCGCCGGCTCGACCTCGAGGCCGAGGTCGGCTTCGTCGTGGGGGCACCCTGGTCGGGAGGCGCCGCCGTGCCGCTGGAGTCGTTCGCCGAGCACGTCTTCGGCGTCTGCCTGGTCAACGACTGGTCCGCCCGGGACGTGCAGGCCTTCGAGTACGTCCCGCTCGGGCCGTTCCTCGGCAAGAGCTTCGCGACGGCGGTCTCGCCGTGGGTGGTCCCCCTGGCGGCGCTCCAGGCGGCACGCGTCCGGCCGCCGGCGCGCGACCCGCGGCCGCTGCCGTACCTCGACGACAGCGACGCCGAGCCGTGGGGCCTGGACCTGCGGCTGGAGGTGCTGCTGAACGGTCACCGGGTGGCGCAGCCGCCGTTCCGCTCCACCTACTGGACCGGGGCGCAGCAGCTGGCGCACCTGACGGTCAACGGCGCCGGCCTGCGCACGGGGGACCTGTTCGCCTCGGGCACCGTCAGCGGTCCGCACGAGCACGAGCGGGGCTCGCTGATGGAGCTGTCGGAGGGCGGGCGGACGCCGGTGGCGCTGCCCGACGGGTCGGTGCGCACGTTCCTCGAGGACGGTGACGAGGTCGTCGTACGCGGACGCGCGCCGGGACCGGACGGCACCGTCGTCGGGCTGGGGGAGGTGCGCGGGACAGTCCTGCCCGCCCGGCCCGCCCCTGGGGCGTCCGGCTCCTAGCGAGGGTGCTGGTCCGGCCCCCGCTCGGCCCCGGCCGGCACCAGAAGCCCGGTTCACCCTCGTGCGCCTCAGGCGTCCCCTATTGTTACTGTAAGTACTCGAATACCAACAGCCTGTTGCCATGCACGGCGCCGGCCCTGCAGTCAGGACCTCCACCATGACCTCGTGCCCCCGCTGGGCTGTCACCGTCAGCGCCGGCCTCGCCCTCTGCGCGGCGGCGCTCGTCCCCGGGACCGCCGCGGCCGCACCGGCGCCGCCGGCTCCGACGAGCGCCTCCGCTGTCGGCGGGGACGCCCTGCGCCTGCCGACCGGCTGGGCGGTGCGCCGGACCGCCGTCGCGGAGCGGACGGGCCTGCGCTCGCCGGCGGCCGCACACGTGCGGCGCGCGATCGACCCGGCCGACCACACCTGCGGCGCGACGCAGCTCAGCGGCTACGTCGGCGGCCTGCTCGGCGGCCTGAGCGGCTCCGCCCTGCAGTTCCTGCTCACCAGCGGCGCCCTGGACTTCCCGACGTACGACGCCCTGTTCTTCGGCACCAGCCGCGACCCGCGGTACGCGCCGCCCGCGCAGCACCGCGCCCCGCTCACGCGGGCGTTCCGCGACGCCCAGCGCTTCTGGGACGTCCCGTCGGGCGACATCGAGCTGCTGGCCATGCACGGCACGGTGCTGCAGGACCGCGTGCGCCTGACCCGGCTCCTGACGGTCGTCTACGGCCTGGACAGGGCGGACGCCGAGCCCTACGCCTCGGCGGTGGTGGACACGCTCGCGCAGATCCCGGAGCTGCGGGGCGGCGACCACCCGATCTTCACGCTGAACGCCTTCGCCTTCACCGCCGAGGGCCAGAGCGACCCGTTCGTCGCTGCGCTGCCCGACAAGCTGGTCTTCGGCGACGGCATCCTCGACTTCCTCGAGCACGCCGGTCTGGGCGACGTCGGCGCGCGGGCGGTGCTCGGGCACGAGTTCGGCCACCACGTGCAGTTCGAGCGCGACCTGTTCGCCTCGCCCCTGGTGGGCGCGGAGGCCACCCGCCGCACCGAGCTCATGGCCGACGCCTTCGGCACCTACTTCGCCACCCACAAGCGGGGTCTCGCGCTCAACGCCCGCCGGGTGGTGCAGGCGCAGCAGACCTTCTTCGAGGTCGGTGACTGCGGCTTCGAGGACCCGGGGCACCACGGGACGCCGCTGCAGCGCCGGCGCGCCTCCGAGTGGGGTGCGGCCCTGGCCGCCCGGGCCCGCGCGCAGGGCAAGGTCCTGCCGTCGATGACCGTCGCCCGGCAGTTCGACGCCGCGCTGCCCGGCCTGGTGGCGCCCGACGCCCGCTGAGCCGCCCGGTCCGCTGCCCCCTCTGTCTCGTCGCAGCCGGAGGCTGCCGGCCGCGTGACCGGCGGCTGGTGTCGGCGCGACCAGCCGCGGGGGTACTCCGACCACGCCAGCCTCCGCCCCCTCCCGCCCCGCCGGCGCACTGCTGCGTCACACGGCATCCCCGAGATCCGTCACCCTCGTGACGAGGCAGGGAGGACGAGGTGACCGCGATGGACTCGGCGAACGCCTTCGAGGCGCAACGGCCACGGCTGGTGCGTCTGGCGGGACGTCTGCTCGGCGACGACGTGGAGGCCGAGGACATCGTGCAGCAGGCGTGGATGCGCCTGCAGTCCACGACCGAGGAGATCGCGAACCTCGCCGGGTGGCTGACCACGGTGACGACCCGCCTGTGCCTGGACCGGCTCCGCGTGAGGGTTCCCGTGCCGGTGGACGACGGGGTCCTGGAGGTCACGGAGCACGCGGGCGATCCCGCTGAGGAGGTCGCCCTCGCCGACACCGTCGGCATGGCCCTGCAGGTCGTCCTGGACCGGCTCTCCCCGGCCGAACGGGTGGCCTTCGTGCTCCACGACAGCTTCGGCTTCGAGTTCACCACGATCGCCGCGATGCTGGACACGACGCCTGCAGCTGCGCGCAAGCTGGCCTCGCGAGCCCGCGCGAAGGTCGTCCAGCCCGCACCCGAGGACGCGCTCGCTGACTGGCAGGTGGTCGACGCCTTCCTCGCTGCCGCTCGGGGTGGCGACGTCGGTCGGCTGCTGGACCTGCTCGCTCCTGACGTCGTCGTCACGGGCGACGCCGCGGCCGTGGCGCTGGGCACGCCGGAGCGCATCGCCGGTCACGCGGAGGTGGCCCAGTTCTTCGACGGCGCGGCACGAGGGGCGCTGCCGGTCTTCGTCGGGGGCCGCCCGGGCGCGGCGTGGGTCCACCGCGGCGAGACGCGGGTGGCGTTCGACTTCACCGTGGTCGCCGGCGTCGTCGCGCGGATCGAGTTCCGTGCCGAACCGGCTCTGCTCGGCCGAGTGCGGGCTCGCAGGGGCGCCCTGCCCGTCGGCGGAGGGACGTCCGAGTAGAGCAGGCGCCCGGCTCAGGCTCCGGGGAGGTCGGCGAAGGCCCGCTTGGTGTCGCGGTACCAGCCCATCGACCGGACCGGGTGCCGCCAGCGGCCCTTCATCTCCTCGTGCGCCGGCTCGTGGGCGGCGTCGCCCGCACGGACCGCCTCGCGCAGGTGGCGGTCCTGGGCGTTGATGACGTCGTCGGCGGTCTCCCCGCTGAGCTCGACGTCGCACGGGCCGCCCAGCTGGCGGCAGGTCATGGTCTTCATGGTCATCTCCTCGGTCCTGCGTCGGTGTGAGGTGGTCGTGCTCGCCCTGATGACGGACGGGGGCCGTCGGGTGTGACCGCCTCGGCGACCAGGCACCTCGACCGGCGTCTGGCGCAGCACAGCGAGCAGCAGCGCCTGGTCCTCGGGGCGGGCACGTACCGGCTGTTCGCCCAGCCGCTGGGCCACGTCGCGGACGCGGACCCGGACCCGATCGACCACCGGATGAGGCACCTGCCGACGACGGTGCTGTCGACCACGCTCACGGCACCTCTGGCGTGGCCGGACGCGACCGTGGACCGGCGACGCGGTCGAGGTCGTCGCTCGTCCGAAGGAGCTGTCGGACGTGCCCCTGCGCTCCCACGGCAGCCGGGCGCTGCTCGCGGCGGGACTCGTCGACCGTGTCCAGGTGAGGTCGCTGGCACCTGTGAGACACCAGGCCCCTTGCTGCGTGCGGTGTCGGCACGCGGACTCCGGCGGCTGGACCTGTCCTTCTGGACACTTCCTCGGGAGAGTGCACCGGCGCGGATACGAGCGCCGTTGGTCAGTTGATCGGCGAGGGCCGTCCCAGGGTCGGCCGGCTTCCGGCATGGAGCGGGTGTCAAGGACACGCTGGCGCAGGTGCATCGCGCGATGGGCGAGTGGACACTGAGACCGTGCCAGCGGCACCTGCGCTTCGCGGCTTGTCTGCCGAGCGCATCACGTCTGGACGAGACTCGGGCGGAGCCCCACCACGTCGAGTCGTGCAGCAGCTAGTCCTCGACGAGGTCCAGACCTTCCGCGCGAAGCCTCGCCAGCGACGCGAGCATCGTCTCGAGCTCCTCCCGGGAGTGCCTGACCCAGTCCGCGACCTCAGCGACGACGCGGAGCGGTTCTCGGGAGCGGTAGGAGCGGGTCGGGTTTCCGCGGAACCGGCGGTCGGTGACGTTGGGGTCGTCCTCGAACGGGCCGAGCGGCTCGACCTCGTAGACGCGAGCGGTCGTCGAGATCCCGCCGTCGTCCTCGCGGGCGAGCGCCGCGGCGAGCTCGGCGCCCCACGCGGCGGTCTCGCCGCGGGTGCTGAAGTAGACGTGGTCGAGGGGGCGCCCAGGACGGAAGTGCGACGGGCGTCCGGGCACGATGAGGTCGCCGGGCGCGAACATCGCCTTGGTGCCGTGGAAGAACGGCCCACTTATGTGTTTGTGTTCGGCCAGGGTCGCCGGGGGCGGAGGGTCGAAGTCTTCGGGCACGACCAGGATCTTCGCACCCGACGGGGGCAGAGCCACTGCGTCGGCTGACGGCAGGACCCTGCCACTCGCCCGGCCGAGGCGGCGTTGCATGCGCATGCGATCGTCCGTGCCACACACCTCAGACGACGAACGAGGCAGACCATGGAGCAGCGCCCACTAGGACGCACCGGGGTCACCGTCAGCCAGTTCTGCCTG
>CADCUB010000018.1 GCA_902805775.1 uncultured Frankineae bacterium
CTTCCCCTGCGGTCCGGTTCGCGCGGGGGCCCGGTGGCGTACCGCAGCGAAGGGGAAGTGGGCGGGCGTGGACCTCCCGCCTCAGCTCGTCGGTTTCGGCCGCCACTGGTTGGCCCGCTCGCCCCGCCCGGCCTTCTCGGCGGTCTCGGCGATGCGCTTGGCGCGGGTCGGTGCCGTCTTCGCCTGCACGATCCACTCCAGGACACCCCGCCGGGCCGACCGCGGGAACGCCTCCCACTCCTCTCGGGAGCCGGGGACCGCGTCGAAGGCTGCTGCCAGGTCCGGCGGCACGACGAGGTCCTCCACGTCGTCGAGCAGGGTCCAGCTGCCGTCGGCCTGCGCCGCCTCGACGACGGCCCGCCCGGCGTCGGTGAGCAGCCCGGCGGCCTCGAGCTCGGCGATGCGCCGCTTGTTGGGGCGCGCCCAGCCGCTGCCGCGCTTGCGCCGCGTGAACCACAGCATCGTGCGCTCGTCGTCGAGCTTGTTGCCCTTGCTGTCGACCCAGCCGAAGGCGAGCGCCTCGGTGACCGCCTCCTCGTAGGACAGGACCGGACGCCCGCTCGCCTTCTTCCACGTCACGAGCCAGACGCCGGGCGCCGTCGCCGCGTGCTCCTCCAGCCAGGTCCGCCACTGCGCACGTGTCTCGGCGTGGAACCTCGGCGCCTCGGCCGACAGCGGAGCCATGACGGACGTCCTACCGCGTCCACCGCCGGCGCGCAGGGCGTTCGGACGTCGCGATCGGTGCCGTGACGGCGCCCCGCAGCGGTCAGCCCGGGGCGTGGCGGAGCTCGTCGGCGTCCGCGGCACCGCCTGGGCCGGTGCCGACGAAGCCCTCCTGCACGAGCAGCGCCCGCACCCCCTCGTCGGACAGCGAGGTGGTGACCCGGTCGAAGCGGTCGAGCAGGCCGCGCACCAGCGCCCGCCCCGCGCCTCGGCGCCGGGCACCAGGAGCCACGCACAGCAGCGTCAGGCGCAGCACGCCCGCCTCGGCCGCTCCGCCGCCGGCTGGCCGCGTGGCCAGCTCGGCGACGAGCGCCCCGACGACCGTCGCCTCGTCGTCCGCGACCAGCGTGAGCGTGCCGGGGGAGCGCAGGGTGGCGCGCACGGCAGCGAGCCGGGCCTTGGCCGGCTGCCGTCCGGTGGCCTCACCGTCGCCGCGCAGGACGTCGAGCACGCCCTGCTCGTCGAGCTGCGTGGCGACGCGGACCCGCACTACGCGTGGACGGCCGGACCGACCAGGGCGGGCAGGTGCTGCTCCACGAGCGGCAGCAGCTCCGCGACCGGGACGTCGCGCCCGAGCTCCCGGCTCAAGGACGTGACCGTGGCGTCGGAGATGCCGCACGGGACGATGCGGTCGTACGCCGACAGGTCGGGGTCACCGTTGAGGGCGAAGCCGTGCATCGTCACACCGCGGGAGACGCGGATCCCGATCGCCGCGACCTTGCGTGCGCCGTCGGGCGTCCAGACGCCGCTGCGTCCCTCCACCCGGTCCGTCGCCAGCCCGAGCTCGGCGCAGACGTCGATGAGCACCTGCTCCAGCCGGCGCACGTACGCGACCACGTCGACCGGGTCGGCCAGGCGCACGATCGGGTAGCCGGTGAGCTGTCCCGGGCCGTGCCACGTGATCTTGCCGCCGCGGTCGACGTCGACGACGGGCGTTCCGTCCAGCGGCCGCTCCCAGAGCTCGGTGCGCTTGCCGGCCGTGTAGACCGGCGGGTGCTCGAGCAGCAGCACGGTGTCCTCGGCGCCGCCGGCGACGTCGGCGTGCACGCGCTGCTGGAGGCGCCACGCCTCGTCGTACGGCACGAGCCCGAGCCGGCGGAAGATCATGCGTCGAAGGGTACGCCGCGCAGCTCGGCGAGCACCGCGTCGGCGGCGCGGCGTCCCGACACCAGGGCGCCCTGGATCGACGCCGAGTCGCGGTGGTCGCCGCAGACGTACAGCCCCGGCTCGAGGCGCACCGTCTTGCGCAGACGGCCCATCGGCGGAGCCTGCGAGGGCAGCGCGGCCTGCACGTCGTAGGCCGCGACGTGCTGCCACGGCGCGGTGTCGACGCCGTACAGCCGCGCCAGGTGGGCGCGCACCGTCGGCTCCGAGGCGTCGCCACGCACGACCGAGCTCGACACCAGGTGGCGACCGGGGGCGTAGGACGGCGCGGCGTTCGTCAGCACGACGGTGTTGACGACCGGACCGCTGCGCTCGCCGTCCAGGACGATGGCCGGCAGGTCGACCGGCCGCTCGGGCGCCACGTGGTAGTGGGTGGTCACGCTGCGCTGCTGCGGGACGTCGAGACCCGGCAGCAGCCGCCCGGCATCGGGCGCGGCGGCTGCGACGACGACGGCCCGGGCGTGGAGCCGCTGTCCGTCCGCGACCAGGCTGCGCGCCCTGACGTGCTCAGCCGGGCAGTGCAGGCGGACGTCGACACCTGCCGCCAGCTGCGCCGGCAGCGCGCGCATCCCCGCGGCGGGGACGCACTGGGAGCCGCGCACGAACGAGCGCCAGACCAGGTCGAAGAACCGGCTGGAGGTCTCGAGCTCGTCCTCGAGGAACACTCCTGACAGGAACGGCCGGAAGAAGCGGTCGACGACGGTCTGCGAGAGCCCCCGCGACCGCAGGGCGTCGTACGTCGACGACTCCGGACGGCTCAGCAGCGCATCGGGGGACTGCAGTCCCGCCTGCGCCGAGAGCGCGGCGACGAGCACCTTGTCCTTGAGCGAGCCGATCGGGGCGAGCGTCGTCGCGGGCGCCCAGGTCGGCACCCGCCGCGGGTCGCCGACGCGGTGCAACCGGTCGCCGACGCGCACCAGGGCGCCCGACGAGAACCGCCGCAGGTCGAGCGCGGCGTGGTCGAGGACCCGCTGCGCCTCGGGATAGCCGGTGTTGTGCACCTGGAAGCCGCGGTCGAGCAGCATCCCGTCGACGACGTCGGTGCGGATGCGGCCGCCGACGGCGTCGCCCGCCTCGACGACGGTCACCGCGACGCCAGCCGCCTGCAGCCGCCGGGCGCACGCGAGTCCGGCCAGCCCCGCACCGACCACCACGACGTCTGCCATGCGTCGGACTCCAGGGTGTGGACAAGTGCCCGGACGGCCCGGCGCGGTGCGAGCGTACGGGGGTGAGCGAGCGGTGGTCCCTGTCCGGCTACGACGTGCTGCACCTGGTCGAGGGCGGCAGCGCCGGCGACCTGTGGTGCGCGCGGGAGCAGGCCGGCGGTGAGCTGGTGGCGCTGCGGCGGGTGGGCGGCGGGCCGCACGGCAGCCCGGACGTCGAGGCGCTGCGACGGACCGTCCCGCTGCAGGCCGACCTGCCCTACGCCGTGCGGCTGCGCGACGTGGTCGACGACGGTCAGGTCCTCGTCCTCGTCCTCGACCACGCCGAGGGCGGCGCCCTGGAGGCGGTCCTGTCCCGGCGGGGATCGCTCGAGCCGGGCGAGGTCGTGACGATCGGCGTGCCCCTCGCCCTCGCCCTGGCGGCCGGCGCCGAGCGCGGGCTCGTGCACGGCGAGCTCTCGGCCTCGTCGGTGTGGTTCGGAGCCGACGGCCGACCGCTGCTCGCCGGCCTGGGGCTGTCCCGGGCACCGGCCGACCCGGCCGACGACGTGGCGGCGCTCGCCACGCTGTGCCTGGGTCTGCTGCGTCCGGTGGCCGATCCGGGTCCCGACGTCGCGGCGCTGGTCGAGGCGCTCGAGCTCGGCCGCTCGCCGGACCCCGCCGAGCGGCCGGACGCGGCGCGGCTCGCCGCCCTGCTGCGGCGGGCCCACCCGCCGGGTCCGGTGCGCTTGCAGGCCGGGACCTACGAGGGGCAGCAGGCACGAGCTGCGGAGCCTGCGCTGCGTCGTCGACGCCCGTCCCCGGGGCAGCTCGTGGCGTCGGCGCTGGTGCTGCTGGTCCTGGCGGGAGCCGCCGCCGGCTGGTGGTCGGGCCGCGGCGGGGAGCAGCCGGCGCCGGTCGCGGCGGCGCAGGCTGCGCCGTCGGCCGGCGCGGCGTCGGAGGGTGGGGCGTCGGCGGGCGAGGTCCCGACGGCTGCCGGATCCGCCGGCGCGCAGGAGCCCGCGGACTGGGCGGCGGTCCTCGACGGCCTCAACGCCGTGCGCGCGCAGGCCTTCGCCTCGGGCGACGCGGACGTGCTGCGCCGGGTCTACGTCCCCGGCTCGGACGGCCTGGTCGCCGACCTGCGCCTGCTGGGGCAGCTCTCGGCGTCGGGGCGCACGGCGGCCGGCGTCCGCCACGTCCTGGGCGAGGTCGAGGTGCTGACGGCCGGCGCCGACCGCACCCGGCTGCGGATGGTGGACACGCTGCCGGCGTACGACGTCCGTGACGCCGAGGGTGCGGTCGTGGCGCGGGCGGCCGGGCGGGGTGAGCGGTCCCAGGTCGTGGAGCTCGCGCTCACCCCTGGAGGATGGCGGCTGGTCAGCCTGACGCCGGACTGACGGGCTGCGCACGGGGGTTCGTCGGTGCGGGCGGCGGAGACGGCGGCCTTCCGTGGTCCGACACCCGAGCCTCGACCCGCCAGAGCGCGCAGGCCCGGCCCACGTCCCGTCAGGCCGCCGCCGCGGGCCGCACCGCAGCCCGCAGGGCGGTGTCGACGTCCGCGTGGGCGAAGCGGAAGCCGCTGCGCGAGAGGACCGCGGGGACGAGCCGCTGACCGACGAGGATCCCCTCGCGGGCGAACTCGCCGACCGCGAGCCCCAGAGCCGCGCCGGGTACGGGGATCGGCAGCGTCGGCCGTCGTACCGCCCGGCCCAGCGCCTTGGTGAACTCGCGGTTGGTGACCGGAGCCGGCCCCACGAGGTTGACCGGCCCCTCGACGTCGGCGGTCAGCAGGTGGCCGATAGCAGCCACCTCGTCGTCCAGGCTGATCCAGCTCATCCACTGGCGACCGCTGCCCAGCGGCGCGCCGAGGCCGGCCTTGAACAGCAGCAGCTGCTTGCCGACGAGGCCGCCCTCTCCGGACAGCACCAGTCCGGTGCGCAGGTGGGCGACGCGCACGCCGGCCGTCTGCGCCGGCGCCGTGGCCGCCTCCCACTGGCGGCAGACCTCGGCCAGGAAGCCCTGCCCGGGCGGGCCGGTCTCATCGGTCACCCGGTCCCCGGTGTCGCCGTACCAGCCGATGGCGCTCGCCGACAGCAGCACGCGAGGTCCCTGGGCGGCGGCCATGGCCTCCGCCACGGCGGTCGTCCCGTCGACCCGGCTGTCGAGCACGACGCGCTTGCGGGCCGCGGTCCACCGCTTGTCCCCGACGCCCGCGCCGGCCAGGTGCACCACCGCGTCGAGATCGGTGAGCGACTCGGGCGCCAGCCGACGGGTGGAGGGGTCCCAGGCGCGGGCGTCTGCGCCGGCAGCGCCGGAGCGGACGAACCGCACGACCTCATGGCCCTGTGCGCGCAGGGACCGGACGAGGGGGGTGCCGATGAGCCCGGACGCGCCGGTGACGCCGATCTTCATGCGCCGATCCTGCCGGAGCGGCCCCTGCGACGCGAGCCGGGGTGCCGCCCGCTGACCCTGGCGGGAGCACCGCACCGGGGCGCCACGCCGGTGCGAGCTTGCCGGTGCGAGCATGCCGGTGCGGAGGTCGCGCGGCGCGGTGTTGCGGGTGCGAGCTTGCCGGTGCGGTGTTGCGGCGGGCCGCAGCGCGTCCGTGAGCGCGAGCGCGGCCCGTACCCCTCGGCGGAGGGGCACGGGCCGCGGCTGCGCGCTGCTGAGCTACAGGCCGAGCTCCGCCGCGAACTCGCCCTCTTCGAGGCGGTTCTTGACGGTGACCAGGAAGCGGGCGGCGTCGGCGCCGTCGACGATCCGGTGGTCGTAGGTCAGCGCGAGGTAGACCATCGAGCGCACCGCCACGACCTCACCGAGCTCGGGGTCGTCCACCACGACGGGCCGCTTGACGACGGCGCCGGTGCCGAGGATGCCGACCTGCGGCTGGTTGATGATCGGGGTGTCGAACAGCGCACCCCGCGAACCCGTGTTGGTCAGCGTGAAGGTGCCGCCGCCCAGCTCGTCGGGGGTGACGCGGTTGGTGCGCGTGCGCTCGGCCAGGTCGGCGATCTTGCGGGCCATGCCGCCGAGGTTGAGGTCTCCGGCGCCGTGGATCACCGGCACCAGCAGGCCACGCTCGGAGTCGACCGCGATCCCGAGGTGCTCGGCCTCGTGGTAGGTGATCGTGCCGGCGTCCTGGTCGATGCTGGCGTTGACCACCGGGTGCGCCTTCAGCGCCTCGACCGTCGCCAGTGCGAAGAACGGCAGGAACGACAGCTTGGTCCCCTCGCGGGCCTCGAAGCTCGCCTTGGCCTTGGCCCGCAGCTTGGCGATCTTCGTGACGTCGGCCTCGACGACGGTGGTCAGCTGCGCGCTCACCTGCAGCGACTCGGCCATGCGCTGGGCGATGACCTTGCGCAGCCGGCTCATCGGCTCGGTCCTGCCACGCACCGTCGTGGTCGGCGCGGCCTTGACGGCCTGGTCCACGAAGGCGGGCGCCGGCGACGACGCGCCCTGCGCCGGCTGCGGGATCTCGGCCCGGCCGGTCGCCGCCGTGTCCTTGCTGCTCGCAGGGGCTCCGGAGTCGCCGCCCGCGTCGGCGGAGGCTGCCGGGGCGGCGTCCTGCCCGCTCTGGCTGGCCGCGTCCAGGACGTCCTGCTTGCGGATGCGCCCACCGACGCCGGTGCCCTGCAGGCTCGACAGGTCGACACCGTGCTCGGTCGCCAGCTTGCGGACCAGAGGAGTGACGTACGCGCCCTCCCCACCGCCGCCCGAGGGCGCCTGCTGCTGCGGGGCCTGCTGCTGGGCCTGCGGCTGCTGCTGGGCCGGCTGCTCGGCTGCCGGCTCGGCAGCGGGTGCCTGCGGCTCCGGCTCGGGCTGCGCCGAGGCCTGCGGCGCCGGCTCCGGCTCGGGCTCGGGCTCGGGTGCCGGCTCCGGCTGCGCCTCGGGCTCCGGGGCCGGGTCGGGCGTCGCCTGCTCGGCGGCAGGCGCCGCCTCCGCCCCGCCGCCGCTGCCGTCGTCGATCGTGGCCAGCTCGACGCCGACCTCGACCGTCTCGTCCTCCTGCACCTTGATCGACGACAGGGTGCCGCTCGCCGGCGAGGGGATCTCGGTGTCGACCTTGTCGGTCGACACCTCGAGCAGCGGCTCGTCGGCCTCGACGGAGTCGCCCTCCTGCTTCAGCCAGCGGGTGACGGTGCCCTCGGAGACGCTCTCGCCGAGGCGGGGCATGGTGACGGAGACGGCCATGGGTGCGAAGAGCTCCTCAGGGGTGGGGTGCGAGGGGTCGTGCGGACTGCCGCCGTCAGGCGGTCAGGCGTGGCTGTGCAGCGGCTTGCCGGCCAGGGCGAGGTGGGCCTCGCCGACGGCCTCCGACATGGTCGGGTGCGGGTGGATGAGCTGCGCGACCTCGCCGGGCAGCGCCTCCCAGTTGGTGATGAGCTGGGCCTCGGCGATGAGTTCGCCGACGCGCTCGCCCACCATGTGCACGCCGATGACGGGGCCGTCCTTGGAAGCCAGGACCTTGACCGCGCCGGCCGTGCCCAGGATCCGGGCCTTGCCGTTGCCGGCGAGGTCGTACGTCGCCTCGACGACCTCGTAGCCGCGCTCCTCGGCGGCCTTGCGGGTCAGCCCGACCGACGCCACCTCGGGGGAGGAGTAGGTGACGCGGGGGACCCCGTCGTAGTCGATCGGGGTCACGGCCAGGCCGGCGAGGCGCTCGGCCACGAGGATGCCCTCGCCGAAGCCGACGTGCGCGAGCTGCAGGGTCGGGATCAGGTCGCCGACGGCGCTGATGGTCGGGATGTTGGTCTGGCAGTAGGCGTCGACCATGACGAAGCCGCGCTGCATCTCCACGCCGACCTGCTCGTAGCCGAGGTCCTTGGAGACCGGGCCGCGGCCGATCGCGACGAGCAGCAGGTCGGCGTCGATCGTCTTGCCGCCCTCGAGGTGCACGCGCACGCCCTCGTCGGTGTGCTCGACCTTCTCGAAGCGCGCACCGAGCTCCTGCTTGATGCCGCGCTTGCGGAACGCGCGCTCGAGCAGCTTGCTGCTGCTCTCCTCCTCGGCCGGGACCAGGTGGGGGAGCGCCTCGACGATCGTCACCTCCGCCCCGAACGAGCGCCAGACCGACGCGAACTCGCAGCCGATCGCGCCCGCGCCGAGGATGACGACCGAGCCGGGGATGGTGTCCATCCCGAGGGCGTCGTCGCTGTTGATGACGCGCGCATGGTCGATCTCGAGACCCGGGATCGAGCGCGGGACCGAGCCGGTGGCCAGCAGGACGTGCCGCGCCTCGATGGTGCGGCCCTCCACCTCCACGGCGGTGGGGGAGACCAGGCGGCCGTGGCCCTGGACGACCTCGATCTTGCGGCTCTTGACCAGCCCGGTGAGGCCCTTGAACAGCCCCTCGACGACCTTGTCCTTGTACTTGTTGACCCCGCCCATGTCGACGGACTCGAAGGTCCCGTTGACGCCGAACTGCGCGGACTCCTTGATCACCTCGACGGTCTCGGCCGAGTGCAGCAGCGCCTTGGTCGGGATGCAGCCGCGGTGCAGGCAGGTGCCGCCGACCTTGTCCTTCTCGATCATGACGACGGTCATGCCGAGCTCAGCGGCCCGCAGCGCGGCGGCGTAGCCACCGCTACCGCCTCCGAGGACGACCAGGTCGACGGGCGATCCGGATGGCTCAGTCACTGCAGTTGCTCCCTCGCTGTGGCGATGATCTGCGGCGACCCGCTCGGGTCTGCGCGCGGGACGTGCGTCTGCCATCCTTCCACTGACGACGTCCTGGTGTTGCACGGGCCTCCCGCGCCCGGGACGAGAGGAGGGTCACGTGGGACTGCTCGACCGACTGCGCCGAGGCGACCGGCCCGGGACGGTGCGCAGCGCCCGGTCGGACGACGTCTACCACCTCGAGGAGTGGGCGAGCAGCCGTCGTGGTGTCGAGGGCTTCGTCGAGCCGGAGACCTCCACCACGAGCACCACGCTGGTGCTGGTGGCCGGCGACGGGGAGTGGACGCGCCGCCGGGTCGACTCGCCCCGGGCGGCGTTCACCTTCGGCAGCAAGACCGGCATCCCGGTGTACGACGTCGCCGCCGTCGGCTACCCGCCGCGGATGCGCGAGTGGACGGCCAAGCGCAAGGCCGCCGGCGAGACGGGCCCGCCGACCTCGCGGTAGGACTGGTCGCCCGCGGCGCTCTCGTGGTGGCGCCTGCGCTCCCGGCGGCCCCGTGGCGGCACCGGGCGGCCCCTCGGTGGCGCCGGGCGGCCCCGGGGTGGTGGCGCGGATCATGCAGTTGTTGCTCACCCCTCCCGCACGCGAGGTGAGCAACAAGTGCATGATCGCGCCGGGGAGCGGGCGGCTGGCCGGTCAGTCGTCGTCTGCCGGCTTGCCGCAGTCGCTGCGGGCGGCCTGCGACACCAGGCGGCCGCGGCCGGGTCCCTTCGGCAGGGACCGGGCGTACGCCGAGACGTTCTGGCCGTGGCTGAGCGCCGGGTCGCAGACGAACGCCGGGCCGGGCACGGTCGCCCTGCGCTTCCCCTTGGCCGCCTCGGGGGTGCCCTTGGCCGGCTCGCGCGTGGCCTCTGCCACCTTGCGCTCCGCCTTCCGCTGCTCCCGCTCGGCCCTGTCCTCCGCTCGCTCGGCCTTGCGCTCCGCCTTCCGCTGCTCCCGCTCGGCCTTGCGCTCCGCCTTGCGCTGCTCCCGCTCGGCCTTGCGCTCCGCCTTCCGCTGCTTGCGCTCCGCCTGGCGCTGCGTCCGCTCGGCCTTGCGCTGCGCCTGCTCTGCTCCAGGAGCCTCCAGCTCGGCCTGCTCCGCCTCGCCCTCGGACGCGCGGTCCGCCTGCTGCGCCCGCCCCGCACCGCGCCCGGCCTCCGCCTCACCGGCCGCCCCTGCCGCAGACGCCGCCGGCCCGGGCTGGGCCCCGCCCGCCGCCATCGCTCCCGCCGCCCCGCTGCCGAGGACCGCGGCAGCGACGAGCGCACCGACGAGCGCGAGCCGGCGGCGAGGGCGGGCGGAGGAGGTCACGGCAGCGGCTCCGACGGTCGGGGCCGCTCATGCTGCCGCGCAGCGCCCCCGGGCGCAGGCGGTCAGCCGGACGTCACTCGTTCGAGGTGCCGAGGTCCTCGAGCAGCTGCACGAAGGTGCGCACGGCTGCACCCGTCCCGCCGTGCGGCGTGTAGCCGTACGGGTCCGCCGAGTTGTACGCCGGTCCGGCGATGTCGAGGTGGGCCCACTTCACGCCGTCCGCGACGAACTCCTGCAGGAACAGCCCCGCAGTGAGCATCCCGCCCTCGCGCGGGCCGGTGTTGACGAGGTCAGCGACCTCGGAGTCCAGGCCCTTCCTGAGCTCGGCGGGCAACGGCATCGGCCAGGACGGCTCACCGGCCCGGCCCGCGGCGTCGACGACCTGCCCGCGCAGGGCGTCGTCGTTGGACATGACCGCAGTGGTCCGCGCGCCCAGGGCGACGAGCTGGGCGCCGGTGAGGGTCGCCACGTCGACCACCACGTCCGGCCCGTCCTCGCAGGCCCGCGCGATCGCGTCGGCGAGGATGAGCCGGCCCTCGGCATCGGTGTTGTTGACCTCGACCGTCTTGCCGCCGCGCAGGACGAGCACGTCGGACGGGCGGATCGCCGTGCCGCTCGGCATGTTCTCCGCCATCGGCACCCAGGCCTCGACGTCCACCGCGATCCCGAGCTCGGCCGCGGCCGCGACCGTGGCGATGACCGCCGCCGCGCCGCCCATGTCGCTCTTCATCTCCTCCATCGACGCGGCCGGCTTGAGCGACAGGCCACCGGAGTCGAAGGTGATGCCCTTGCCGATCAGCGCCACCTTCGGGCCCGACCCGTCCGCCCCGCGGTAGGACATGTGCACCAGCCGAGGCGGGTTCGCCGAGCCCTGCCCGACCCCGACGATGCCGCCGAAGCCGCCGTCGACCAGCGCGTCGCCCTCGAGCACCTCCACCTCGACGCCGGCCGCCGCGGCCAGCTCGCCCGCCACGCCGGCCAGCTCGCGGGGGTGCAGGTCGCTGGGCGGCGTGTTGACGAGGTCGCGGGCGACGTGGACCGCCTGCACGACGACCTGCGCCCGGCGGACCGCCCGGGTCAGCGCCGGGTCGGTGTCGTCGGCCACGACCAGCAGGAGGTCGCGCACCGGCGGGCGGGAGTCGCCGGCGGAGGCGGTGCGGTAGCGGTCGAAGGAGTAGGCGCCGAGCAGGGCGCCCTCGCCGACCGCCCGCACGGCGTCCGCGACGTCCCCGCCCGAGGACGCCAGCGCGAGCGCGACCGTCGACTGCCCGGCCAGGGCGCGTACGGCGGCACCGGCCGCGCGGCGCAGCACCTCCGCGTCGTACCCCTGCCCGTCATCGACCACGGGGCCGAGCCCGACCGCGGCGACGACGGGGGCCGAGGTCGCTCCCAGGGTCGCCAGCCGGGTGACCTCCTCGGCCTTGCCGGTCGCTCCGAGCCCCACCAGGGCGGGCAGCAGCCCCTGACCGAGGGCGTCGTCGAGGTCCTGCGCACCGGGCACCAGGACCGGTCCGGCCGGTCCCTGGGCCAAGCCGACGACGACGGCGTCGGCCGGGACGGTGGCAGCCGTGGCGGTGGACAGCGAGAGCGTGGTCACGGGCTGCGAGGCTACCGGCGGCCGCCGTCACCGTGAGACCTCCGCGGCCCGCCGCGGTCGTCTGGGCGACGGGCGCCGTACGGGCTAGGTTCGCGCACCGTGACGACATCGCCGCCGGACGCCGGACTCCTGCAGGGACCGCTGCACGACCGCCACGTGGCCCTGGGCGCCAAGCTCGCCGACTTCGGCGGCTGGCTGATGCCGATCGAGTACCCCGGCGGCGGCGTTCTCAAGGAGCACCTGGCGGTCCGCGAGGCGGTCGGCGTCTTCGACGTCAGCCACCTGGGCAAGGGCGTCGTACGGGGGGCCGGCGCCGTCGACTTCGTCAACGACCGGCTCACCAACGACCTGCGCAAGGTCGGGGTCGGTCAGGCGCAGTACACCCTGTGCTGCGACGAGGACAGCGGCGGCGTCGTCGACGACCTCATCGCGTACGTCCGCAGCGAGGACGAGGTCTTCCTCGTCCCGAACGCCGCCAACAGCAGCCAGGTGGTCGGCCGGCTGCAGGCCGACGCGCCGGAGGGCATCGAGGTCCAGGACCTGCACAGGACGCTCGCGGTGCTCGCGGTGCAGGGGCCGCGCAGCCGCGAGCTCGTGGCCGCGCTCGGGCTGCCGACCGACCACGACTACATGTCCTTCGCCGGTGCGCAGTGGCAGGGCCGCTCGGTGGTCGTCTGCCGCACCGGCTACACGGGGGAGCTGGGCTTCGAGCTGCTGCCGCGGTGGGAGGACGCCGGTGCCGTCTGGGACGCGCTGGTCGAGCACGGCCAGGCGCTCGGCGGTCGCCCCTGCGGGCTCGGCGCCCGCGACACCCTGCGCACCGAGATGGGCTACCCGCTGCACGGGCAGGACCTCTCGCTCGAGATCACGCCGGTGCAGGCCCGGGCCACGTGGGCCGTCGGCTGGGCCAAGCCGCGCTTCTGGGGACGGGAGGCGCTGCTGCGGGAGAAGGAGCAGGGCGCCCGGCGGCTGCTGTGGGGCCTGGAGTCGCTCGACCGCGGCATCCCGCGCTCGCACATGGCGGTGCTGCACGACGGCGCGCCGATCGGCGAGGTCACGAGCGGCACCTTCTCGCCGACCCGCCGGGTCGGCATCGGGCTGGCTCTGCTCGACCGGTCGGTGGGCGAGGGCGACGAGGTGACGGTGGACGTCCGGGGACGCAGCTCGCGGATGCGGGTCGTCCGTCCGCCCTTCGTCCCCTCCCGGGTGCGCTGAGCGGTGCAGCGGGCGCTCCTGCGCGGCTGACCGTCAGAGGCTGACGGACAGGACCACGAGGACGGTCGCCGTCGTGACCTCGACGAGCGCGCCGAGGACGTCACCGGTGATGCCGCCGATCCGCCGCACCGCGTGCGCCCGCAGCAGCCGCGCGACGAGCAGCCCCGCCCCGACGGCCGCGGCGGGCAGGGCCAGCGGGAGGTCCTCGGCCGCCGCCAGCGCCGTCCCGAGCGCGGCGGTCAGCAGCGCGGCGGCCGACGTCCAGCCGCGGGGGACCGTCCCGGCCACGGTCGCCCCCAGCCCGCTCGTCGTGGCTGCCGGCACCCCGGCGGTGCAGGCCGCGGTCACGGCGACGCGGGCCGTGGTCACCGCGACCAGGACGGCCGGCCCTCCGCTGCCCGCCAGCGTGCAGGCCAGCAGCGCGGCCACCTGCACCGCCGGGACGAGCACCAGCGCCGCCGCTCCCAGCGCGCCGACGTCGGGCGCCTTCATCACCGCGCGAGCCTGCTCGGGGGTGCGGTAGCTGCCCAGGCCGTCGGTGAGGTCGGCCAGTCCGTCGAGGTGCAGCCCGCGGGTGAGCAGGGCGTGCAGCGCGACCACGAGCACGCAGGCGAGCAGGGGCGGTCCGGACGTGAGCCGCTCGACGCCCAGCAGGACACCGGCCAACGGCAGGCTCAGCAGCAGGCCCACCAGCGGGGCGAGCCGCATCGCCCAGCCGGCCGTCGCCCGGTCCACCCCTGCCGGACCCCGGACGGGCAGGACGGTCAGGGTCGTCAGGGCCAGCCGGAACCCGTCGACCCGCACCCGGCGCGCGTCGGGGGCGTCGGCGGGCACGCCGGCACGCTAGTGGTCGCGCGCCGACCCCCGCCGCACCGGCACCGATCCGCGCCCGCCGCGCCCCGTGTTGCCTAGCGCAGTGGCCGGGGGAGCCCCGCGACGACCTGGACGACCTCGTCCGAGGCCGCCGCCAGGCGGGCGGTCAGGGCGCCGAGCAGGTCGCGGAACCTGCGCCCGGACGCGGTGCCCGGCACCACGCCGGAGCCGACCTCGGGCGCGACGAGCACGACCGGCACCCGGCACGCCTGCCAGGCCGCCACCAGCTCGTCGCAGGCTGCCTCCACGTCCCCGAGCGGTCCCTCCCAGGCGCCTGCCGCGTCGACGACGCGGACCAGCCACAGTCCCAGGTCGTCGACGAGCAGCGGCGTGGCGGCCGTGCGCAGGACCTGCGCCACGTCGCCCGTCTCCAGCGTCGACCAGGCCCGCGGACGGCGGCTGACGTGGGCCTGCACCCGCTGCGCCCACTCCGCGTCCCCCTGTCTGGCGGGGGCGGTGGCGACGTAGGTGACGGCGGGCTCGGCGGCCAGCCGCTGCTCGGCGTACGCCGACTTGCCCGACCGTGCGCCGCCGAGCACCAGCACCCGGCCGGCCCGCGGCCCCGGCGCGGTCGCGGTCGCGGACGGCCGGCCCACCTCCAGCACCTCGCCGTCCCGCGGAGCGCTGGCCCCCCACCCGCGCAGCAGCGCGTCGAGCTCGGCCGGCGGCGGGTTGTCGTGCCCGAGGTGCACCGCGTGGACGGCGGTCGTGTCGACGACGGCGCCTCGTCGGCGCAGCTCGGCGACCTGCTCGGGCCAGGTCCTCAGGTCGTGGTGGTCGGGCAGGTGGGCGCTGGTCAGGTCGAGCAGCACCGCGTCGTACGCCCGGCCGCTCGCCAGGGCGAGCGCAGCGTGCGACAGCACGCCGGTGTCCGTCGCCCACAGCAGCGACCGGCCCTGCGCGCAGGTGAGGTCGTACAGGACCGCCGGCCCGACCTCGGCGCCCGCGTGGCTCGCGGGCAGGACGCGCACGTCGAAGCCGGCGACCGCCAGGCGAGCCCCCGGGACCGCCTCGACGGTGGTGACCGTGTCATCGAGGTGCGGCGCGACCGCCGCGAGGACGGCCGGTGGCCCGACGAGGGTGACCGGGCGGGCGCCCGAGGCCCAGCCGCGCCACATCCACGCCGGTGCGTGCAGGTGGTCGGGATGGGCGTGGGTCACGAGCACCGCCTCGACGCCGGTCAGGCCGGCGCCGGCGCGGACGGCGGCCCGCGGCGCGTCCGGTCCGAGCTCGAGCAGCAGGCGGTCGTCGACGAGCGCACTGGTGGACGTGCGCACGACGCCGGCGGCTGCGGCGGCCCGGCAGGAGGCGCAGCTGCACCACGGGTTGGGCCAGCCGTCAGCGGTGCCGGTGCCGAGCAGGCGGACGCGCATGTGCGACACCCAACCGCATCTGCGAACCTGGCCGCCAAGCCGTTCCGGCTGCCCTGACCACCCGAGACCCGGAGGACGTCGATGGCCTGGACCTGGCGCTACGAGGACCCGAGCGGAGCCACGGTGGTGCCGTTGGACACGGCGCCGACGTCCGAGGCCTTCCCGAACCAGGCGGACGCCGAGAGCTGGATCGGCGAGCACTGGCGCGAGCTGCTCAGCGCCGGCGTGGCGCAGGTGACGCTGCTCGAGGGCGAGCGGGAGGTCTACGGGCCGATGGGCCTGTCGCCCGCCTGAACCCGCGGACGCCCCGCGACGCGGCTCAGGGCCGCGTCGCGGGGCTCTCGGTCTGGGCCGGGTCGGTCTCGACGACGCCCTGCAGCACCTCGTCGACGCGCGCCATCAGGTCGGCCTCCAGGCGCACACCGGCCGCAGCGACGTTGTCGCGCACCTGCTCGGGCCGTGACGCGCCGACGATCGCCGAGGACACGTTGGGGTTCTGCAGCACCCAGGCGACGGCCAGCTGCGCCAGGCTGAGCCCGGCGTCGGCGGCGAGGGGCTTGAGCAGCTGCACCTTCTCCAGCACGTCGTCGCGCAGCCAGCGGGCGATCATCTTGTCGCCGCCGGTCGTGTCGGTGGCCCGCGAGCCCTCGGGCGGGGCCTGCCCCGGCAGGTACTTGCCGGTCAGGACGCCCTGCGCGATCGGTGACCAGACGATCTGGCCGATGCCCTCGCGCTCGCACAGCGGCACGACCTCGGCCTCGATCACCCGCCAGAGCATGGAGTACTGCGGCTGGGACGACACGATCCGGTCCAGGCCCATCTGGCCGGCGATCTCCAGCGCCGCCTCGATCTCGCTGGCCTTCCACTCCGAGACCCCGATGTAGTGCACCTTGCCGGCGCGCACCAGGTCGTCGAAGGCGCGCAGCGTCTCCTCGAGGGGGGTCTCGTAGTCGAAGCGGTGCGCCTGGTAGAGGTCGACGTAGTCGGTCTGCAGCCGCTGCAGGGAGGCGTGGCAGCTCTCCATGATGTGCTTGCGCGACAGGCCGCGGTCGTTCGGCCCGCGCCCGGTGGGCCAGTAGACCTTCGTGAACAGCTCGATCGACTCGCGGCGCACGCCCTTGAGCGCCTCGCCGAGGACCGTCTCGGCGCGCGTGCCGGCGTAGACGTCGGCGGTGTCGAAGGTCGTGATGCCGACCTCGAGCGCCTCCTTGACGCAGGCGGTGGCCTGATCGGCCTCGACCTGCGACCCGTGCGTCAGCCAGTTGCCGTAGCTGATCTCCGAGACCTTCATGCCGCTGCGCCCCAGGCGCCGGAACTCCATGGCTGCGACCGTACGGCGCGGGTCCGACAGGTGCCGGACGGGGGTCCTCAGGCGGTGCTCAGGCGGACGTCACGCGGTGCTCAGGTCGAGCGCCGGCCCGGCGAGACGCGGGCGGCCGGGATGCGCCAGCGCCGGAACACGGTGGTGCGCAGCAGGCCGTAAGCGATGTGGCCGCGGCGCTTGACGACCTCGGGGAACTGCTCGCGCAGGCGGCGGCGCAGCACGAGCGCGGTGGCGATCAGGTCGGCGAACAGCAGCAGGACACCCACGATCCAGATGTTCGTCACGACGACGAGCACCTCGCGGTTGCCGGAGATCTGCGCGACGACCAACACGAAGGCCAGCGGCAGCATCAGCGTGCCGATGCTGCGTCGGGCGTCGACGACGTCGCGGACGAGCGCGCGCACCGGACCGGCGTCGCGCGGCAGCAGCTCGCGGCCGTCCCGCACGCGGGCGCGGGACGCGCGGGCCTCCTCCCGGGCCCGCTGCGCCGCCTCCTTGCGGGTGCGTGGCGGCGGTGCGGTGGGCCGGGTGCGCCGCGCACCCTGCGCCTCGCTGCGCTTGGGCGTCGGACGCCCCTTGCCTGCGGAGGGACCGCTCACGGGACGGGAGGTCACCGGCTCAGCCTAGGTCTGCGGGCAGGGCCAGCATGCGGTCGAGGGCGGTCCGCGCGGAGGCGGCGGTGCGCGGCTCGACGCTGATCTGGTTGACGACCCGGCCGGCGACGAGCGACTCGAGCGTCCACACCAGGTGCGGCAGGTCGATGCGGTTCATCGTCGAGCAGAAGCACACCGTCTTGTCGAGGAACACGACCGTCTTGTCCGGGTGCGCCGCGGCCAGGCGGCGGACGAGGTTGAGCTCGGTGCCGATGGCCCAGGCGCTGCCGGCGGGGGCCTGCTCGAGCGTCGAGATGATGAGCTCGGTCGAGCCGACCAGGTCGGCGGCCTCGACGACCTCGTGCCGGCACTCGGGGTGGACCAGCACGGTCACGCCCGGGACCCGCTCGCGCACATCAGCCACCGACTCCGCCGTGAAGCGCCCGTGCACCGAGCAGTGGCCCTTCCACAGGACCATCGGCGCCTCCCGGAGCTGCTGCACGCTCAGGCCGCCGCCGGGCTTGCGCGGGTCGTAGACGACGCAGTCGTCCAGCGAGAGGCCCAGCTCGCGCACGGCAGTGTTGCGCCCCAGGTGCTGGTCGGGCAGGAACAGCACCTTCGACCCCTGCTCGTAGGCCCACGTCAGCG
The DNA here is from genome assembly GCA_902805775.1 of uncultured Frankineae bacterium. Lineage (GTDB taxonomy): Bacteria > Actinomycetota > Actinomycetes > Mycobacteriales > SCTD01 > SCTD01. The sequence goes on from CADCUB010000018.1 coordinate 17,626, forward strand.
CCCGCTTCGCGTTCGAGGAGGTGCAGATCGTGCCGCCGTGCTCGCCGGTGAAGGCCTTGATCGCGGCGCTGGAGTTCATGTAGCTGACCGGCACGGTGACGTCGGCGACTCCGGCCGCCTGCAGGTCCTCCCAGCACCGCTCCACCTGGTCGAAGGTGGCCATGTCGGCCATGGAGCAGCCCGCCGCCAGGTCGGGCAGCAGCACCTTCTGGTGCGGCCCGGTGAGGATGTCGGCCGACTCGGCCATGAAGTGCACGCCGGCGAAGACGATGTGCTCGGCCTCGGGACGCGCCGCCGCCTGCTGCGCCAGCTTGAAGCTGTCGCCCGTCACGTCGGCGAACTGGATGACCTCGTCGCGCTGGTAGTGGTGGCCGAGCACGAACACCCGGTCTCCCAGCGCCGCCTTGGCCGCCCGGGCACGCGCTACGAGCGTCGGGTCGGAGGCTGCCGGCAGGTCTCCCGGGCACTGCACGCCGCGCTCGGAGGACGGGTCGCTCTGACGTCCGAGCAGGAGCAGCGCCAGCGGCGTCGCCTCGACGCCGGGCGGCAGGTCGAGCTCGGCGGGGCTGACGGGGGTGACGGTCACGGGTGCTCCTCGTCCGGTGCGGCGGGGGATAGTGTCGCACGGACGACAACATGCCGCGGGCCGCTGGGCTTCCCGGGATGGCAGGCTCGCGCCGTGCGCGTGCTGATGGCTCCCGACGGGTTCGGCGGCACGCTGTCCCCGGCGCAGGCGGCCACCGCCCTGGCCGACGGCTGGCGCCGCGCCGCGCCGGCCGACGAGGTCGACCTCGCGCCGCTGTCCGACGGCGGTCCCGGCTTCGTCGACGTGCTCGCGACGGCCCTGCCCGACAGCGAGCGGCACGCCCTGCAGGTGGAGGACGCCCTCGCCCGCCCCGTGCGCGCCGAGGTCCTGCTGCACCGCACCGACGGCCGGGTGACGGCGTACGTCGAGTCGGCCCAGGCGTGCGGCCTGCACCTGCTCGCCCCGGACGAGCGCGACCCGCTGCGCACCACGACCTACGGGGTCGGGCAGCTGGTGGGGGCGGCTCTCGATGCCGGAGCCGGGCGGATCGTCGTGGGCCTGGGCGGCAGCGCCACCAACGACGGCGGCGCCGGGCTGCTGGCCGCGCTCGGTCTGGACCGGTACGACGCGGCGGGGGAGCGCCTCCCGCCCGGTGGAGGCGCCCTGCGCGACCTCGACCGCCTGTCCGGCACCCTCGACCCGCGGCTGGCGGGCGTCGAGCTGGTCGCGGCCTCCGACGTCGAGAGCCCGCTGCTCGGGCTGTACGGCGCCTCGGCGGTCTTCGGCCCGCAGAAGGGCGCCTCCCGCGAGGACGTGGCGCTGCTCGACGGCGCGCTGACCCGCTGGGCCGACGTCCTGGAGGCCTTCCTCGGCGTGGCGGTGCGCGACCGGCCGGGGGCGGGCGCCGCTGGAGGGCTCGGGGCGGCCCTGTTCGTCGTCGGCGCGCGGCAGCAGCCGGGGATCGCCCTGGTGCAGGAGGTCGTCGGGCTGGCCGAGCGGGTGGCCCGGGCCGACCTGGTGGTCACGGGGGAGGGCACGCTCGACGCGTCGTCGCTGGTCGGGAAGGTCGTCAGCGGTGTCGCGCGGGTGGCGGCCGAGCACGCCGTCCCCTGCGTGGTGCTCGCCGGGGAGGTGCAGCTCGGCCGTCGGGAGGCGGCCGCCGCGGGTGTCGAGCAGGCATGGTCGCTGGTCGAGCGGGTCGGGACCGAGCGCGCCCTCGGGGACGCCGGACCGGCGCTGGCCGAGCTCGCGGCGCACGTCGCCGGGCAGTGGGCGGCAGGGCGCTCCGACTAGTCCGTGCAATCCTGGAAGAGTCCGGGAGGCCACCGCGTTGCCCCTGGTGCACCCACCGAGAACTGCCCACGGAGGCCACATGACCGCCCCGGAGACCGCCGTCCCCACCGCCGACACCTCGGCGCCGACCGGCGTCGTGCTGAGCGACCCCGCCGCCGAGAAGGTCAAGGCGCTGCTGGCCCAGGAGGGCCGCGACGACCTCGCCCTGCGCGTCGCCGTCCAGCCGGGCGGCTGCTCGGGCCTGCGCTACCAGCTGTTCTTCGACGAGCGCTCGCTCGACGGCGACGCGGTGCAGACCTACGCCGACGGCGCGGTCAAGGTCGTCGTCGACCGGATGAGCGTCCCCTACCTCGCCGGCGCGACGATCGACTTCGTCGACACCATCGAGAAGCAGGGCTTCACCATCGACAACCCCAACGCCGGTGGGTCCTGTGCCTGCGGGGAGTCCTTCCACTAGCACCCGGCCCGCGCCGCGACGGCGCCGCACCCGACCCCGGGCGCGGCGCCGTCGGCGTGTCGGGCGCCGGTAGTGTCCCGCCGGTGCGCATCGCCGTCGCCGGGTCCATCGCCACCGATCACCTGTTCACCTTCCGGGGACGCTTCGCCGACTCGCTGCTCGTGGAGCAGCTGAGCAGGATCTCCCTGTCCTTCCTGGCCAGCGACCTGCAGGTGCGCCGCGGCGGCACGGGCGCCAACATCGCCTTCGGCATGGGCGTGCTCGGTGCGTCCCCGCTGCTCGTCGGGGCGGTCGGTCCCGACGCCGAGGACTACCTGCGCTGGCTGCGCGAGCACGGGGTCGACACGACCCACGTGCGGGTCAGCGCCACGCTGCCGACCGCCCGCTTCACCTGCACGACCGACGACGACCACGCGCAGCTGGCCACCTTCTACCCCGGGGCGATGGCCGAGGCGGCGCAGATCGACCTCGCGCAGATCTCCGGCGTCGACCTCGTCGTCGTCGCCCCCGACGACCCCGACGCGATGCTGCGCCACTCGGCGAGCTGCCGCGAGCGCGGCGTCCCGTTCGCCGCCGACCCCTCCCAGCAGCTGGCGTTCATGGACGGCGCCGCCATCCGCGGGCTCGTCGAGGGCGCCACCTACCTGTTCACCAACGAGTACGAAGCCTCCCTGGTGCACGAGAAGACCGGCTGGACGCCCGAGCAGGTCCTCGAGCGCGTCGGCACGCGGGTCACGACGCACGGCTCGGCCGGCATCGCCATCGACCGCCGCGGCGAGCAGCGCGTACGGGTGCCCGTGGCGCCGGCCCGCGAGGTCGCGGAGCCGACCGGCGTGGGCGACGGCTTCCGCGCCGGCTTCCTGACGGCCACCGCCTGGGGCCTGGGCGACGAGCGCGCCGCCCAGGTCGGGGCGCTGGTCGCGACCCACGTCGTCGAGACGGTCGGCACCCAGGAGTACGCCTTCACACCGGCGGAGTTCCTGCGCCGCTTCACCGACGCGTACGGCACGGCGGCGGCGTCCGAGGTCGCGCCCTTCCTGCAGCCCGCCTGAGGGTCGTCAGCCCGCCTGCTGCTCGGCAGCCAGCTGCGGCAGCACGGCGAGCAGCCGCTCGACGTCGTCGGCCGTGCTGCCCCGGTGCAGCGAGACGCGCAGGCTGCCAGAGCTGAGCAGCCCCATGGCCGCCAGCACGTGGCTGGGCTCGAGCACCGACGTGCTGCAGGACGACCCGCTGCTGACGGCCGTGCCGGTCCGGTCGAGCGACCGCAGCAGCGTCTCGCCGTCGAGGTAGGGCGAGGAGAAGGCCACCAGGTGGGGCAGCCGGTCGTCGGGATCGCCGACGGCCTGCAGGTCGGGGACCCGCGCGGGCACCTCGGCGCGCAGGCGGTCCACGAGCGGGCGCAGTCGGGCGTCCTCCGCGGCGGCCTCGGCTGCCGCCGCCTGCAGGCCGACGGCGGCCGACAGGATCGCCGGGAGCGGGAGCGCGCCGGGGACGCGTCCGCCGTCGGGCGCGTCCCCGGGCAGCGGTGCACGCCACCGGGTGCCGGTGCGCACGGCCAGCACTCCCACCCCGGGCGGGCCGCCCCACTTCCAGGCGCTGGCGGTCAGGACGGACCAGCCGCGGGGGACCGGTGCACGCCCGACCGTCTGCGCGGCGTCGACGAGCAGCGGCACCCCGGCGTCGGCGCACAGCGCGGCCACCTGCTCGACGGGCTGCACCGTGCCGACCTCGTGCGAGGCGCTGATCAGGCAGGCCAGGGCGGTGTCGGGCCGCAGAGCCCGCTCGTACGCCGCGACGTCGACACGGCCGAGCCGGTCGACCGGCACGGCGGTCGACGGCGCACCGGTGAACTCGACCGCCTGCAGCACGCAGGAGTGGTCGACGGCGGAGTGGACCAGGTGGCTGCCGGTGCGAGCCCGGCCGCCGGCGGCGCCGAGCACGCCCAGCGCGGCGGCCAGCGTGCCGGACGGGGCGAAGGACACCTCGTCGGCCCGCGCGCCGATCACCGCCGCCACCGCCTCGCGCGCACCGTCGAGCAGCAGGCGGGCGCGGCGGCCCGCGCCGTAGAGCTTGGCGGGATCGGCCCAGCCGTCGTCGAGCGCAGCGAGCAGCGCGGCGCGCGCCGCGGGGTGCAGCGGCAGCCCCGCCGCTGCGTCGAGGTAGCCGCTCGGGGCGCTGTCCACGCCGCGACCGTAGACCGGCGAGCCCCGGCAGGAGCAGCGAGAACCCCTGGGCTACGCTCGGCCGGCGGATCTCGGGCCCGCCTGCGCAGTCGGCGTCCGGTCCCCGAGCGCCCGCTCCCGTCCGCTCGTCAGGAAGGCCCGAGAGGTTGAGCCACCCCCCCAGCCGGTCGCGCCCCGTCGGGCTGCGGCGCGGCCGGTCCCGCCTCGCGCTGGCGCTGGCACCGGCGGCGCTGCTGGCCACCGGCTGTGCCGGCGGCGGTCGCGACCTGTACGAGAACAGCTTCGCCCTCGGCTTCCCCGACCCGGTCACCGACCGCGCTGACGACATCTACGAGCTGTGGCTCGGCTCGGTCGCGGCGGCTGCCGTCGTCGGGGCGGCGGTGACGTTCCTGATCCTGTTCGCGGCCGTCCGCTACCGCAAGACCAGCGACCAGCTGCCGCGGCAGGTCCGCTACAACCTGCCGATCGAAGTGCTCTACACCGTCGTGCCCTTCGTGATCATCGCCGTGCTCTTCTACTACACGACCATCACGCAGAACGTCGTCAACGACCTGACGCCCGAGGACGACGGCGGGTCCGACGTCAACATCGGCGTCATCGGCTTCCAGTGGAACTGGACCTTCAACTACGTCGACGACGACGTGTCGGTCACCGGCGTCCCCGGCCAGCCCGCCCAGCTCGTGCTGCCGACCGACACCACGGTCCGCTTCACCCTGACCTCGCCCGACGTCATCCACTCGTTCTGGGTGCCGGCGTTCCTGTTCAAGCGAGACGTGATCCCGGGCCGCGCGAACACCTTCGAGGTGACGGTCAGCAAGGAGGGGGAGTACATCGGCCGCTGCGCCGAGCTGTGCGGCGAGAAGCACGCAGCGATGAACTTCTCCGTCCTCGCCGTGTCGCCGGAGGAGTACGAGTCCTACATCGGCGGCCTGCAGGACAACCCCGAGAACCAGATCGGGACCGGGACCGGCACCGACGCCCCCCGTTCCGCCGAAGAAGTCGCCGAGCAGCCCGCAGGGAGCAACTCATGACCCTCATCGCCGACGCCAAGGCGCCGGTCCAGGTCCGCCGGCCCAGCCCCGGCCCGGGCGCCAAGATCGTCAAGATCGTCACGACGACGGACCACAAGACGATCGGCCTGCTCTACCTCGTCACGTCGTTCTGGTTCTTCATGGGCTCCGGCGCCATGGCCATGATCATCCGCGCCGAGCTGGCGCAGCCGGGTCTGCAGATCGTCAGCCCCGAGCAGTACAACCAGCTCTTCACGATCCACGGCACGGTGATGATGTTCCTGTTCGCGCCGCCGGCGGCGTACGGGTTCGCCAACTTCATCATGCCGCTGCAGATCGGCGCGCCGGACATGAGCTTCCCGCGCCTGAACGCCTTCTCGTACTGGCTGTACCTGTTCGGCGGGCTCACCGTCGTGGCCGGCTTCCTGGCGCCCGAGGGCGCGGCGTCGTTCGGGTGGTACGCCTACGCGCCGCTCAACGACATCATCCGCTCACCGCAGGTGGGCGCCGACCTGTGGATCATCGGTCTGCTGACGTCTGGCCTGGGGACCATCCTCGGAGCCGTCAACTTCATCACGACGATCATCACGCTGCGCGCTCCCGGCATGACGATGTTCCGGATGCCGATCTTCTGCTGGAACATCCTCGTCACGTCGATCCTGGTGCTGCTGGCCTTCCCGGTCATCACGGCAGCGTTCTTCGCGCTGCTGGCCGACCGCCACCTCGGCGCGCAGATCTACAACGCCGAGACGGGCGGCGCCATCCTGTGGCAGCACCTGTTCTGGTTCTTCGGGCACCCCGAGGTCTACATCATCGCCCTGCCGTTCTTCGGGATCATCACCGAGGTCATCCCGGTCTTCAGCCGCAAGCCGCTGTTCGGCTACAAGGGCCTGGTCTTCGCCACGATCGCGATCGGCGCCCTGTCGCTCACGGTGTGGGCGCACCACATGTTCGCCACGGGCGCGATCCTCCTGCCGTTCTTCGCCTTCCTGAGCTTCCTGATCGCCGTGCCGACCGGGGTGAAGTTCTTCAACTGGATCGGCACCATGTGGCGGGGCCAGATCACGTTCGAGACGCCGATGCTGTTCTGCATCGGCTTCCTCGTCACCTTCCTGCTCGGTGGTCTGACCGGCGTGCTGCTCGCCAGCCCGCCCATCGACTTCCACGTCCACGACACCTACTTCGTGGTGGCGCACTTCCACTACGTCGTGTTCGGCACGGCGGTGTTCGCCTTCTTCGCCGGCGCCTACTACTGGTTCCCGAAGTTCACCGGCCGGATGATGGACGACCGCATCGGCAAGGTGCACTTCTGGACGCTGTTCTTCGGCTTCCACCTCACCTTCCTGGTGCAGCACTGGCTGGGCGCCGAGGGCATGCCGCGCCGCTACGTCGACTACCTGCCGAGCGACGGCTTCACGACCCTCAACACCGTCTCGTCGATCGGCGCGTTCGTGCTCGGGGCATCGACCCTGCCCTTCATCTACAACGTGTGGGTGAGCTTCCAGCGTGGTGAGCGGGCGCCCGGCGACGACCCGTGGGGCTTCGGCAACTCGCTCGAGTGGGCGACCTCCTGCCCGCCGCCCCGCCACAACTTCGTGACGCTCCCGCGCATCCGCTCGGAGCGTCCCGCCTTCGACCTCCACTACCCGCAGACGGTCGGCAAGGCCGACTTCCACGCCTCGCCGGAGACGGAGGTGACCCGGTGAAGGTCGAGGGCTACGTCTTCGCTTTCATCGCGGTCTTCCTCGTCCCGGTGACGATCATCTACGGCTGGTTGTCGCAGGACTGGACCGGGACGACGTGCCTGGTGATGTCCATCGGACTCACGGCCATGATCGGCTACTACCTGCTGTTCACGGCACGCCGCATGGAGGCCCGTCCCGAGGACCGGCCCGACGCGGAGGTCAGCGAGGGCTCCGGGGAGGTCGGCTTCTTCCCGCCGCACAGCTGGTGGCCGATCGCCCTGGCCGCCTCGTTCAGCATCACGATGGTGGGCCTGGTGTTCGGGCCGTTCCTCGTGCTCATGGGCGGCCTGGCGCTCGTGGTCTCCGTGCTGGGACTGCTGTTCGAGTACTACGTCGGCATCAACCGCACCCAGGGGCAGACGCTGGGCGCGCTGCAGGCGCTCGGGGAGCGCCCCACGAGCCCGCACAAGTTCCTGGGCGACTGAGACCCGAGCTCGCTCCCACGGCCGGCCCGCTCCTGCGGGCCGGCCGTCGGCGTCCCGGGAGCCGTTGAGCGGCCCTCAGCGGGGCTGAGAGGCGGTCAGGTGGGTCGGGTCGGGGCCCCGCTCGGGAGTGCCGCAGACGGCGACGCAGGGCCGTTGCCAGGGCTGCTGCTGCTCGAGGTTGACGCGGGCTGATGCCGATCCCTTGCCACGACTCGACGGGGTGCCTGCCGAGCGGGCACGGTGACGGCGGTGTCCCGTCGGCGCGGGCCCACTGGGGGCGGAACCTCATCCGCACCGCCTGCCCGATGTCGTCGGCGGCTGAGAACTGACCCCCTGGCGACGGTCGCAACGGACCCCCTCCTCAACGATGAGGAGTGATGACCGTGGAGGACTGGGCGGAGATCCGCAGGCTGCACAGGTCAGAGGAGATGCCGATCAAGGCGATCGTGCGCACGCTCGGGTGTGGCGGAACGCGGTGCGCCGGGCGTTGGCGGCCGACGCACCGCCGAAGCACGTGCGGCCGGCCATGGGCTCGGCGGTCGACGCGGTGGAGCTGCAGGTCCGGGCGTTGCTGGCTCAGTGGCCGACGATGCCGGCGACGGTGATCGCCGAGCGGATCGGCTCGCAGCGCTCGCTGACGGTGCTCAGGGACCGCGTCCGACATCTGCGACCGCAGTACCTCCCGCCGGACCCGGCGTCACGGACGACGTGTGCAGCAGGCGAGCTCGCGCAGTCCGACCTGTGATTCCCGCCGGTCGACGTCCCGCTCGGCGCTGGGCAGGCTGGACGGCCGCCGGTGCTGGTGCTGGTCACCAGCTACTCGCGCTGGATGAGCGCGGTGTGCTTCCGTCCCGGCAGGCGCCAGACCTGCTTGCCGGGCAGTGGCAGCTGCTGGAGCGCCTCGGGGCGGTCCCACGGGCGTTGGTGTGGGACAACGAGGCGGCCGTCGGGTCCTGGCGCGCCGGTCGACCGAAGCTGACCGAGGACTTCGAGGGCTTCCGCGGAGCCCTCGGCATCCGGATCGTGCAGTGCCGCCCAGCCGATCCGGAGGCCAAGGGGCTGGTCGAGCGGGCCAACGGCCACCTCGAGACGACCTGGACGTTCAGCATCGGCAGGCCGCCGCTCATCTGCGTGTGCCGCCGGCGGCGCAGCGCCGACAGCGCAAGCCGTCCGAGCAGGACGTCGAGCCGGGAGTCTGAGTGACTACGACGCCGTCTTCGGCCTCACGGCCGTCGAGCGCGACGAGGCGGTCCCGTGGTGACAGCCACGACTGCGGCCGCGCCGACGCGGGATCTGACCGCCGAGGTCGCGTTCCTGACTCGCGCACTGAAGCCCCCGACCTTGCGGGACTGCGTCCAGCGGCTCGCCGAGCGGGCCCGCGACGAAGGCTGGTCGCAAAGGACTTCCTCGGTCAGCGGCTCGCAGGGCCCCAGCTCATCGGGGGCGGTCTAAGAGGCACCGGGGTGTTCCGACGGCCCTGTGCCGGGCCGCTAGCGGTGGTCCACCCGCTTCTTGCGGGAGACGGCCCGCCAGACCAGGGCGACCACCACGCTGACGACGGCCAGGACCACGAGCACGATGGGGAAGCCCACCGCCGGGCTGTCGTCGGCCGCACCCTCACGGGTGGCCAGCGCGATGAGGACCAGGAACAGGGTCAGGCATCCTGCGAAGACGGCGGCGGGGACAAGGAGGCGCCGGTTGTTGTTCATGCCGGAGTCGTACCCGTCGCGTCCGGCGGGTACGCCGGCGGCAGCACGACGAGGGCCCCGTCCAGGAGCTGGACGGGGCCCTCGTCGGTGCGGGTGGGGCTACTGCTCCGGCGGAGCCGGCTTGCCGCTGCGCTCGAGCTCGGGCATGGCCGCCTCGGGTCGGGGAGCGGACGTGTCGGACGGCCCGCTGCGCCGCTTGGCGCGGAAGAAGCCCGGCACCCGCTCGGGAGCGCCCTCGACCACGTGCTGATCGCCGTACCCGGGGCCCTTGGGCTTGCCCTCCTCGCCGTGGGCGGTCGCGCCCTCGAGCTGGGGACGGTCGGACTCGACCCCCGTGAGGGCGATGCGGTAGACCGCCGGCAGCGGGACGGTCTCCTCGACGAACTCGCCGTTGGGCAGGCGTCGGATGGTGCCCGACTCGATGCCGTGGTGGACCAGCTCGTCGTCGCTGCGCTGGAGCGCCAGGCAGGCCCGCTTGGTGACGAAGTAGGCCACCGGCGGCAGCACGAACAGCGACACCCGCAGCACCCACGACATCGAGATGATGTCGAGGTGGAAGACCGACGCGATGACGTCGTTGCCGCCGGCGATCATGAGGACCAGGTAGAACGTGATCGACATCGCGCCGATGGCGGTGCGGACCGGGACGTCGCGCGGGCGGTCGAGCAGGTTGTGGTAGTCCCGGTCACCCGTGAAGCGGGCCTCGAGGAACGGGTAGAGCGCGAGCAGCGTGAACAGGATGCCCGGCAGGACGACCGTCGGGATCATGACGTTCAGCGGCACGGTGTAGCCGAAGCCGGCGATCTCCCAGTTGGGCATCAGCCGGGTCGAGCCGTCGAGGAAGCCGACGTACCAGTCGGGCTGCGAGCCGGCCGACACCTGAGAGGCGTCGTACGGGCCGTACAGCCAGATGGGGTTGATCTGGGCCAGGCCGCCCAGCGCCGCCAGGACGGCGAACACCAGCATGAAGAAGCCACCGGCCTTGGCGGCGTAGGTCGGGAACAGCCGGGAGCCGACGACGTTGTCCTCGGTCCGCCCGGGACCGGCGAACTGGGTGTGCTTCTGGTACCAGATCATCATCATGTGGAAGGTGATCAGGCCCAGGATCAGGCCGGGCAGGAGCAGGATGTGCGCCGAGTAGAGGCGGTCGAGGATCGCGACGCCGGGGTACTCGCCGCCGAAGACGAGGAACGCCGTCCACGTGCCGACGACCGGGATCGACAGCGCGATGGAGTAGGCGATCCGGGCTCCCGTGCCGGACAGCAGGTCGTCCGGGAGGGAGTAGCCGGCGAAGCCCTCGGCGATGCCGAGCACCAGCAGCGCGACGCCGATGATCCAGTTGAGCTCGCGCGGCTTGCGGAAGGCCCCGGTGAAGTAGACGCGCATGAGGTGCACGACGATGGAGGCCATGAACAGCAGGGCGGCCCAGTGGTGGATCTGCCGCATGATCAGGCCGCCGCGCACGTCGAAGCTGATGTCCAGCGTCGACGCGTAGGCCTGCGACATGGTGACGCCCTTGAGCGGGACGTAGCTGCCGTCGTAGACGACCTCGGTCAGCGAGGGCGTGTAGAAGAACGACAGGTAGGTGCCGGTCAGCAGCAGGATGATGAAGGTGAACAGGGCGATCTCGCCCAGCATGAAGGACCAGTGGTCCGGAAACACCTTGTTCAGGCTGCGACGCACGAAGTTGGAGCTGCCGAGCCGGTCGTCGACCCACACCGCGCCGGCGTCGGTCCCCTTCGAGAGAAGGCTCATGTGTCGCGCTCCCAGTAGCTCGGGCCGACGGCTTCGGAGTAGTCGCCCTGTGCCACGAAGTATCCCTCGTCGTCCAGGCTGATCGCCAGTTGGGGCAGCGGGCGCGCGGCCGGTCCGAAGACCACCTTGCAGCCGTCGTTGGCGGCGAACGTCGACTGGTGGCACGGGCAGAACAGGTGGTGGGTCTGCTGCTCGTAGAGCTTGACCGGGCAGCCCAGGTGGGTGCAGACGCTCGAGTAGGCGATGTGGCCGTCGATCGACCAGTCCTCCCGGCCCTCGACCACCTGCAGCTCCTCCGGGCGCATGCGGATGAGCAGCGTCGGCGAGTCGGCGATCTTGGTCCCGTGCTCGACGTCGGGGAAGACGCTCTCGATCGAGCCGATCGACAGGTCGCCCAGCCGGACCGGGGTGCCGTTCTGGCGGATCAGCCGGACGCCCTTCTTCCAGGCGGTCGTCGCGAGCACCCGCTCCTTGTGCTGGTAGGGCCCGAGGCCGAACAGGAACGGCACCGGCAGCAGGGCCAGCGAACCCGCCCCGAGCAGCACCGTGTTGCGCAGCAGCGAGCGGCGGGCGATGCCGGTCTCCTCCAGGCCCTTCTTCAGCGCCTCCGCGGTGGCGCCCCGCTCGTCCTTGTCGGAGCCGAACGGGTGGCGCTCCTGCACGGCCTCCTCGTCGACCATCAGCAGCTTGGCCCACAGGACGGCCCCGGCCCCGACGCCGCCGAGCGCGAGCGCCATGAAGGTGCCCAGCAACGGCGTGTAGAGGTAGCGGGTCGAGGAGGTGTACTCGTGCGGCACCAGGAAGAACGTCGCGACGAAGCCCACGACGCCGAGGAACGACAGCAGGAACAGCGCCGCGACCTTGCGCTCGGCTGCCTTGGCGTCCTCGGGTCCCAGCGGGTGCTTGCGCCCGGCGAGCTCCTCCGTGGCGACAGGCGGGCTGCTGCTGTCGTACTGCGACTCGCCGCGTCCGTGGCCCTGCAGCGCCGCGGCGCTGTCGGTCTGCTGGAAGCCGTTCTCGTGCAGGTCGCTGGTGCGGGTGTCGCCGGGCCCGCTCGCCTGGTCGCTCGTCCGTGGGCTCGACAGGCGGTCACGGATCGAGCCGGCGGCCTGGGCGGAGGTCTGGCCGGTGGGCGGGGACGGCTGCTGGCCGCCCGTGTTGCCGGGTGTGCTCATGAGCGTGCACCGATCCACAGGGTCAGGCCGACGAGGGCGGTGATGCCGACGACCCAGACCACCAGGCCTTCGGAGATGGGGCCGTAGCGGCCGAGGTCGGCGCCTCCGACGTCGCCGGACTCGGCCAGGAAGCGCACGTAGCGGGTGATCGCCTTCTTCTCCTCCTCGGTCAGCTGGGCGTCGCTGTAGCGAGGCATGCTCTCCGGACCGTGCTGCATCGCGGAGTAGACGACGCGGGCGCTGGCCGGGGTGAGCTCGGGGGCGTACTTGCCGTACGTCAGGGCGCCGCCCGAGCCGGCGAAGTTGTGGCAGGACGCGCAGTTGGTGCGGAACAGCGCGCCCCCGAGCTGCAGGTCACCGTCGGTCAGGTCGCCCTCGGGCAGCTGCGGGCCACCGCCGTTGGCCTGGATGTAGGCGGCCAGCGCGTCGATCTCCTCGATCGAGTAGCGCGGCTTCTTGCGCGGCGCCTGCTGCACCCCGGCGTGCAGCGGCATGCGGCCGCTCTCCACCTGGAACACGACGGCGGAGGCGCCGACGCCGATGAGGGACGGGCCACCGGCGCCGCCCTGCAGGTCCAGGCCGTGGCAGGTCGAGCAGCCGTTCAGGTAGAGCTGGCGCCCCTCCTCCACCTGCATGGACTGGTTGGCCGGCTCCTGCTGCTCCTGCTCCTGCTCCTGCGCCAGGCTCTGCGGGGCCAGCAGGACCGCGTAGACGGCGCCGAGGGCCGCCAGGGCCATCAGCACCACGCCGTAGCTGCTCGCCCTCTTGCGGCGGCGAAGTGCGGTCTTCTGCACGGAGGTCCCCTGCTCGGAGGTGCGACGAGTGGTCATCGGATGATGTAGATCGCGGCGAACAGCCCGATCCACACGACGTCGACGAAGTGCCAGTAGTAGGACACGACGATGGCGCTGGTCGCCTTCTCGGGCGAGAAGCGGCCGATCGTCGAGCGCATCAGGACGATGACGAAGGCGAGCAGGCCGCCGATGACGTGCAGGCCGTGGAACCCCGTCGTGAGGTAGAAGACCGATCCGTACGGCGAGGACGCGATCGTCGTGCCCTCGTGGACGAGCTCGGTGTACTCGTAGATCTGCCCGCCGACGAAGACGGTGCCCATGGCCAGGGTCAGGACGAACCAGCGGCGCAGGCCGTAGACGTCGCCGCGCTCCGCGGCGAAGACGCCGAGCTGGCAGGTGATCGAGGACAGCACCAGGATCACCGTGAAGAACAGCGAGTACCAGACGTTGAGGACCTCGTTGGCCTCGTCCCACCGCTCCTGCCCGGTCACCGAGCGGATCGTGAAGTACATCGCGAACAGGGCCGCGAAGAACATGAGCTCCGAGGCCAGCCACACGATGGTCCCGACGCTCACCATGTTCGGTCGGGTCAGCGAGCCGTGGGCCGGCAGCTTCTGGAGAGCAGGGGCGGCAGTCGTCACGCGAGCATCATGGCAGCCAGGAGCGGCCGCTACCACGCGGGGGCGCCCGCCGCGCCGGGGTGCCCCGACGGGCCTAGCCTGAGGGGGTGGTCGCCGCCCTCCTGACGCTCTCTCCGGCGTCCTCCGCCACCCTGCTGGCCCACCGCGACGGGCTGCCCGAGTTCGGCGCCTGGACCGTCGTCACGCAGGCCCGTCCGCAGGCGCTGCCGCTGCTGCTCGTGCTGGTCCCCGCCGGGCTGTACCTGCTCGGCGCGCGCCGGCTGCGCGCGCGCGGCGACCGGTGGCCCGTGGGCCGCAGCCTGTCGTTCCTGGTGGGCGGACTCGGCACGATCGCGGTCGCGACCATGTCCGGGCTGGCGGCCTACGACGCCAGCCTGTTCTCGGCGCACATGGTCCAGCACATGCTGCTGGCGATGGTGGCTCCGGTGTTCCTGGCCCTGGGGGCGCCGATCACGCTGGCGCTGCGCACGCTGCCGCTGCGCCCCCGGCGCGTGCTGCTCGCCGTGCTGCACTCGCGGGTCGCGGCGCTGCTCAGCCACCCGCTGGTCCCGTGGCTGCTGTTCGTCGCCAGCCCGTTCGCGCTGTACTTCACCGGCTGGTACGAGGCGACGCTGGACGACCGGCTGCTGCACGAGCTGCTGCACGTGCACTTCCTGCTCGTCGGCTCGCTGTTCTTCTGGCCGCTGCTGGGCATCGACCCGGTGCCCGGGCGCTCGGGCCACCCGTTCCGGATGCTGCTCGTGGCCGCGACGCTGCCCTTCCACGCCTTCCTGGGCGTGGCCATCATGAGCGTCGAGCCGGACGGCCGCGGCCTGCTCGCCGCCGACCACTACCTGCCGCTGCACGGGCTGGCCCAGTCGGTCTACCAGCAGCAGCTCGGGGGCGGGCTGCTGTGGGCCTCCGGCGACCTCGTGGGGCTGCTGTTCCTGGCCGTGCTGCTCGTGCAGTGGATGCGGGCCAGCGAGCGGGAGGCCGCGCGCGAGGACCGGCGGCTGGACCGCCTGGAGGCCGCGGAGCCGGGGCACTCCCGCCCGGCGGGCGTCGCCGCCCCGCACAGCACGGTCTGACGGACGGCGCCGATGGGACTGCTGGCGCGCCTGCGCCGCAGCCGCACGCCCGCGCCGGTGGTGCTGGACCCTGACGACCCGTCGCTCGTCGTGCTGGTCGAGGCCTTCGAGGCCGCGCGCGCCGACTCGGCCGTCCTGGCGGAGGCCGCGGCGCGGGGCGTCGAGCTCGAGCAGCCACTGCTCGTGCGCCACCACCTCGTGGCGCTGCCGGACGCCCCGGCGGTCGCCCGGGCCGCCGAGCTGCTGGCCTTCGACGGCTACGCCGTGTCGACGCCGCAGACCGGTCCGCGCGGCCTGAGCGTGCTGGCCACGCGCACCCAGGTGCTCACGGCGCTGTCGGCCAGCCAGGAGCGCTCGCGGATGGCGGGGCTGGCCCAGCGGCTGGGCGGTGACGTCACCGGCTGGGACGCCCTCGGGCCCGGCCCGGCGGCGCCGGACGGCCCGTCCTGACGGTCCCGCACGCAGCAGGGGCGGGAGGTCCGCCGCGGACCTCCCGCCCCTTCGCCGTGCCGGGAGTGCTCAGCCCTTGAGGCCGCCCGCGAGCAGGCCCCGGACGAAGTAGCGCTGCAGCGCGAGGAAGATGATCACCGGGACGACGATCGAGATGAAGGCCCCCGACGTCAGGCGCTGGAACTCCTCGCCCCGGGTCCCGGCCAGCTCGGCCAGGCGCACGGTCAGCGGTGCCACCTGGGGATTGCCGCCCGCGAAGATCAGCGCGACGAGCAGGTCGTTCCACACCCACAGGAACTGGAAGATCGCGAAGGATGCGAGCGCCGGGCCGATCAGCGGCAGGACGATCTGGCGGAAGATCCGCGAGTGGCTGGCGCCGTCCATCCGCGCCGCCTCCATGAGCTCGCCCGGCAGCTCGGAGATGAAGTTGTGCAGCAGGAAGATGCCGATCGGCAGCGAGAAGCAGACGTGCGCGAACCACACGGTCGCGAAGCGCTGAGCACCGATGAGCTCCGGCGCCGGGATGATGTTCGTCTCGCCGATGCTGACGCCCTCGGAGAACAGGCGCAGCAGTGGGACGAGCGCCATCTGCAGCGGGACGATCTGCAGGGCGAAGATGCCGATGAAGACCCAGCTCGCTCCGCGGAAGGGGATCCACGCGATGGCGTACGCCGCGAACGCGGCCAGGGCGAGGGCGAACAGCACGGTCGGGACCGTGATGACGACGGAGTTCAGGAAGTAGCCGGCCAGCTGGCCGGATCCGGCGGAGGTGCTGAACAGCACCTCGCTGTAGTTGTCCAAGGTGACCGCGGGGTCGGTGAAGAAGTTCCACCAGCCGTTGGCCCGGATGTCGTTGGCCGGGCGGAACGAGGAGATGAACAGGCCGGCGGTCGGGACGGTCCAGAGCACTGCGATGACGACGGCCGTCACGGTCGCGAACCGGGACGTCAGCTTCTTCTTCACCCGGCCGCTCATGGGCACGGCTGCGGGGGGCGCGACGGCGGCGCCGGACTGGGACGAGACCGGAGCGGCGGCGGTGGTCATCGGATCTCCCTCTGGGAGCGCAGGACGCCGACCTGGTAGACGACGATGGGCAGGACGAGGACGAAGAGCAGGACCGCGAGCGCAGAGCCCTTGCCGACCTCGCCGAAGACGAAGGCCTGGTCGTACAGCGCGGTGGCCACGACGCCGGTCTCGAACTGACCCCCGGTGGTCGTGCGCACGATGTCGAAGGCCTTGAGCGTCGTGATCGTGATGGTGACCATGACGACGACGACCGCGGGCCGGATGCTGGGCAGCGTCACGTTGCGGAACATCTGCCAGGCGTTGACCCCGTCGAGCCGCGCGGCCTCGATGACGTCCGCCGAGACGGCCTTGATGGCCGCCGACAGGATCACCATCGCGAAGCCGGCCTGGATCCAGATGAGGATCACGATGAGGAACAGCGTGTTCCAGGGCGGGTCCTGCAGGAAGCGGTAGGGCTCGAGGCCCACGAGGACCAGCAGCTGGTTGGCCAGGCCGATCTGGTTGTCGTCGGCCGGCCGGACCGTGTAGACGAACTTCCAGATGATGCTGGCGCCGACCAGCGAGATCGCCATCGGCATGAAGACCAGCGCCTTGGCGAAGGCCTCTCCTCGCGCCTTGTCGATCACGATGGCGTACAGCAGGCCGACCGTGGTGGCCAGCGTCGGGACCAGGACGACCCACGCGGCGGTGTTGAGCAGGATGCGCCGGCTGTCGCCGTTGGTGAACATCCAGGCGTAGTTGTCCAGGCCGACCCAGGTGTCGGAGAACGGGCCCTTGAACGACAGGATCACGGTGCGGATCGCCGGGATCAGCAGACCGACCGCCAGCAGGAGGAGCGCGGGGGCGAGGAAGGCGACGAGCTGCACCTTCTCGCGACCGCGCTTGGGGGCCCGGTCGACGACCAGCAGCAGGATCCCGACGACGGCGAAGAAGGCGATGATGCCGTACATCAGCATCAGCAGCTTGGGTTGGGTCTCGTTCAACGGACGGCTCCGGGGGCGGGGAGGGCGAGGCGGGGCGGGGAGGACGGCGCCGGCCCGGCAGCAGCACGCTGCTGCCGGGCCGGGAGGTGCTCAGGCCCGCGACCGCGGACCGTCGGACGGCGGGCGAGGGGCCGGGTCCCGGACGTCCACGTCCCGCGGAGGCGGAGCGAGGACGCCGGAACCCGGCCGGGAGGCACTAGGAGGACGGCCAGGACTCCTCGATGCCGTCCAGCACCTGCTTGGTCTCGGCCCCGTTGATCCACTCGGTCATGCCGTTCCAGAAGGAGCCGGCGCCGACGGCGGCGGGCATCAGGTCGGAGCCGTCGAAGCGGAACTCCGCGCTCTCGTCCTGCAGCGTCTCGACCGACAGCTGGTCGATCGGGTTCTTCACGTTGGCGACGTCCAGGCCGGTGTTGGCGCTGATCCAGTCGCCGATCTCGGCCTTGGTGTTGGCGTACTCGTCGCTCGACAGGTAGGTCTGCACCTTCTGCACCTCGGGACGGTCGGCGAAGGCCGCCACGAACTCGCCACCGCCGAGGACGGGCTTGCTGTCCTCGCTCTCCGACGGCAGGTAGAAGGCGAAGACGTCGCCGTCCTCGGCGACCGTCGTGCCCTCGGGCCACTGGTTGGCGTAGAAGGACGCCTGGCGGTGCAGGAAGCACTCGCCCTCGAGGATCGGCGTGCCCGCGTCCTGGAAGGACGTGGTGGCGATGCTGCGCACGTCGCCGAAGCCGGCGTTGACGTACTTCTCGTTCTTCAGGATGGCGCCGACGGCGTCGACCGCCTCGACGACCGCGTCGTCGTTGAACGGGATCTCGTGGTTGACCCACTGGTCGTAGGTCTCCGCGCCGGCGGTGCGCAGCATCATGTCCTCGACCCAGTCGGTCGCGGGCCAGCCGGTGGCGTCACCGGACTCGATGCCGGCGCACCAGGGCTTCTTGCCGGACCCTGCGATCTCGTCGGACAGCGCCATCAGCTCGTCGAGCGTGGTGGGCACCTCGTAGCCCGCCTCCTCGAACTGCGAGGGGGAGTACCACACGTACGACTTGACGTTGGCGCCCATCGGCGCGGCGTAGAGCTTGCCGTCGACCGAGCCGTACTCCTTCCACGCCTCGGACCAGAACTCCTCGACGTTCTCCGCGGTGCCCTCGGGCACCTCCATGACCTTGCCGGCCTGCACGAAGCGCTGCAGGAGGCCCGGCTGGGGGATGAACGCGATGTCGGGGGCGTTGCCACCCTGCACCTTGACGTTCAGCTGGGCCTCGAACTCACCGGAGCCCTCGTAGTTGATCGTGATGCCCGTGCACTTCTCGAACTCCTCGAAGGACTGCACGTAGCGGTCGGCCTCGATGTCGCGGATGGAGGTGTACATGCTGACCTCGGTGCCGGAGCTCCCGGCGTAGTCGGCGTAGTCCTCGCAGCCCGCGGGGAGCGAGGCGTCGGCGTCGGCCTCCCCTTCCGAGGCCGTCGAACCGCCGGTGCCGCACGCCGTTGCGGCGAGCGCCAGGCCGACGATCCCCGCCGCCGCGCGGCGACGACGGTTCAAGGGGCGAGCGGTCATGTGTGGAACCTCCTGGGGGCGGGGCACGGCTGTCGTCCTCCGGCCGGTCATTGCAAGCGATTGCAGGCCCCGGGCGCAACTTCTGGGGGACGCGTCCTCTAACGATCCGGTAACACGGCCCTTGCTCCGGGGCCTGTCGTCACGCGCTGTAGGAGCGTCGTCGGCAGGAGCAGATGCTCGTTGCTGTGCGCAGGGGTGCCTGCCAGCGTGCTGAGCAGCATCCGGGCGGCCGCCCGACCCTGCTCCTCGACGGACTGCCGCACGGTCGTCAGCCCGAACAGCTCCGCCAGCTCGTGGTCGTCGACCCCGACGACGGAGACGTCCTGGGGAGTCCGCAGTCCCGCGTCGCGCACGGCGGTCAGTGCTCCGAAGGCCATCTCGTCCGAGGCGACGAAGACGGCCGTCGGCGGCTGCTCGAGGGCGAGCAGCCCGCTCATCGCCGCCCGCCCGCCGGCCACCGTCAGCGCACCCGAGACGTCCAGGTCGTGGTCCGGGGACAGGCCGGCCGCGCGCAGCGCCGACATCCAGCCGGCGCGGCGGTCGACGAAGGCGTGGACGTTCCAGGCCTCCTCGGGGTCGCCGCCGATGTGACCGATCCGGATGTGTCCCAGGGCGAGCAGGTGCTCGGTGGCGGTGCGTCCGACGCCGACGTCGTCGACCCGCACGCTCATCGCGCCAGAGACCGACGCGCCGAGGAAGGCCAGCGGCAGGTGGAGTCGCCGCAGCCCGTCGAGCTCCCCGCCGGTCAGCGGCACGGAGAGGACGGCGACCGCGTCGACCCGCTGGCGCAGCTGCTCCGGGTCGAACGCCGGCCGCCTGCCCGCCGCAGCCCGCGGCACGGCGAGCAGCAGCAGGTCGTAGCCGCTCGCCCGCAGCTCGTCCTCGAGCGCCTCGATCGCCTGGGCGAACCACCACTTCGCGACGTGCGGGGTCAGCACGCCCACCGTGCGGGTGCGCCCGGTGGCGAGGGTCGCCGCGCTCTTGCTCGGGACGTAACCGAGGTCGGAGGCCGTCCTGTGCACCACCGCCCGCGTGCGCTCGTGGACGTGGGGGAGGCCGCGCAGGGCGCGCGACACGGTGGCCGTGCTGACGCCCGCGGTCCGGGCGACGTCGTCGATGGTGACCGCCATCGCCCGACCTCCCTGCAAGCGCTTGCACCTGCCGGGGAGTGTGGACCACCCTCGTCGGGCGGGGCAACGTGTGAGCGCTGCCACACCCGTGATATGCAGGAGCGCTCCCTCCGGAGCTCACCACCCCACTCGGATCGTCCGGCACGTACCTGCCGGTGGAGGAGAACACATGGCGACCGTCACGTTCGACAACGCGACCCGGCACTACCCCGGGGCCGAGCGCCCCGCTGTCGACGCGCTCAACCTCGACATCGGCGACGGCGAGTTCCTCGTCCTCGTCGGCCCGTCGGGCTGCGGCAAGTCCACCTCCCTGCGCATGCTCGCCGGCCTCGAGCCGGTCGACGGCGGCGCGATCCGCATCGGCGACCGCGACGTGTCCCACGTCGACCCGTCCGACCGCGACATCGCGATGGTGTTCCAGAACTACGCGCTCTACCCGCACATGAGCGTCGCGGCCAACATGGGCTTCGCCCTCAAGATCGCCGGCAAGTCGAAGCAGGAGATCGACCAGCGGGTGAAGGAGGCGGCGGCCGTCCTCGACCTCACCCAGTACCTCGAGCGCAAGCCGAAGGCGCTGTCCGGCGGTCAGCGCCAGCGCGTCGCCATGGGCCGCGCGATCGTCCGCAACCCGCAGGTGTTCTGCATGGACGAGCCGCTGTCCAACCTCGACGCCAAGCTGCGCGTGGCGACG
The DNA here is from genome assembly GCA_902805775.1 of uncultured Frankineae bacterium. Classification (GTDB taxonomy): domain Bacteria; phylum Actinomycetota; class Actinomycetes; order Mycobacteriales; family SCTD01; genus SCTD01. The sequence goes on from CADCUB010000018.1 coordinate 38,247, forward strand.
CGCACCCAGATCGCCTCCCTGCAGCGCCGGCTCGGCGTCACGACCGTCTACGTGACGCACGACCAGGTCGAGGCCATGACCATGGGCGACCGGGTCGCGGTGCTCAAGGACGGCATCCTGCAGCAGGTCGACCGGCCGCGGCACATGTACGACCGCCCCGCCAACATGTTCGTCGCCGGCTTCATCGGCTCGCCGGCCATGAACCTGTTCCAGCTCCCGGTCACCGGCGACCGCGGTCCCCGCCTCGGCGGGCACGACGTCCCGGTCGAGCGCTCCACGCTGTCGACCCTGTCGGGCAACACGGTGGCGCTCGGCGTGCGGCCGGAGGACCTGCACGTCGTCGGCACCGGCGAGGGCATCGCCGCCACCGTCGAGCTGGTCGAGGAGCTCGGGTCGGACGCCTTCGTGCACGCCAGCGTCGAGCAGGACGGTCACGACGAGGTGCTGCTCGTCGCGCGCGTCAACCCCAAGTCGCCGCCGGAGAAGGGCGACAAGATCTGGCTGGCGCCGCAGGCCAGCCACCAGATGCACGTCTTCGACCCGGCCGACGGTCGTCGCCTGTCCGCCTAGGTCCGACCTGCACGAACGCGGCGCGGGTGCCCGGTGGGCACCCGCGCCGCGGCACGTCCGGAGCCGCTGCGCGGCAGCCCGTACGATCTCGCGCATGAGCGACTCCCACGGCGCTGCGACCACCGAGGTCGAGGTCCGCACCTGCTCGGTGATCGTCTACAGCGACGACGCGGCCGTCCGCGACCAGGTCCGCACCGCCCTCGGCCGGCGCCCGGCACCCGACCTGGGGCGCGTGGAGTGGGTGGAGTGCTCGACCGGTGAGCAGGTGGTGCGCGCCGTGGACGCCGGCGACGTCGACCTCGCGATCCTCGACGGCGAGGCCTGGCCCACCGGCGGGATCGGGCTCGCCAAGCAGATGAAGGACGAGCTGCGCGACTGCCCGCCCGTGCTGCTCCTGATCGCGCGGCGGCCGGACGCGTGGCTCGCCACGTGGTCGCAGGCCGACGGAGTCGTCGCGCACCCGATCGACGCGCCCGAGCTGGTCTCCGTCGCCACCGGACTGCTGCGCCGGCGCGAGGCCGGCGAGCCCGTCCGCCGCGCGCTGCACTGAGGGCCGCCGTGGCGGGCGCGACCGGGAGCCCGGACCGCCAGGGACGTGCGGTCGGGTGGCCGTCGCTGCTGGCGCAGCTGCTGCGCGGGGAGGACCTGACCGCCGCCGACACCGGCTGGGTCATGGGTGAGCTGATGGCCGGCGACGCCAGCCCGGTGCAGGTCGCAGGCTTCGCGGTCGCCCTGCGCGCGAAGGGCGAGACGGCCGAGGAGGTCGCAGGGCTCGTCGAGGTCATGCTCGACGAGGCTGCGCCCGTCCAGGTGCCCGGACGGGTCGTCGACACCTGCGGCACCGGCGGCGACCGCTCCAACACGGTCAACCTGTCGACCATGGCGGCGCTGGTCGTGGCCGGCGCCGGCGTGCCGGTCGTGAAGCACGGCAACCGCGCCGCCTCCTCGGCCTGCGGGTCCGCCGACCTGCTGGAGGCGGTCGGTGTCGTCGTCGACCTGCCGCCCGCGGCCGTCGGGCCGTGCCTCGCCGAGGCGGGCATCGCGTTCTGCTTCGCCCCGGTGTTCCACCCCGGCATGCGCCACGCCGCGGTGGCCCGGCGCGACCTCGGGGTGGCGACCGTCTTCAACATCCTGGGGCCGCTGACGAACCCGTCCCGGCCCGCGGCGCAGGCGGTCGGTGTCTCCGACCGCCGGCTCGCCCCCGTCATGGCGGGCGTGCTGGCCGCGCGGGGCACCTCGGCGCTCGTGTTCCGTGGCGACGACGGGCTCGACGAGCTGACCACGACGGGGCCGTCGACGGTCTGGGTCGTGGCGGACGGCGCCGTCTCCGAGCAGTCCTTCGACCCGGCCGTCCTCGGCGTCGAGCGGGCGTCGCTCGAGCAGCTGCGCGGCGGCGACGCGACGGAGAACGCCCGGGTGGCGGAGGCGCTGCTCGCCGGCGAGCGCGGTCCGGTGCGCGATGCCGTGCTGCTCAACGCCGCCGCGGCGCTGGCCGCTCACGCCGGAGGGTCGGCGCCGCTGGAGGACCGCCTGCGCGAGGGGTGGGGCCGGGCTGCGGCGGCTCTCGAGGACGGCAGCGCCGGCCGGGTGCTCGACCGCTGGGTGCAGGTGAGCACCGCCTTGCGCTGAGCCAGGGGCTCAGCAGTGGCCGCTCAGTGGTCGCCGCTCAGTGGTCGCCGCTCAGTGGTGGCGGCTCAGTGGTCGCCGAGGTGGTCGCGTCCGTGCGGCTCCTGCCATCCGGACAGGTCCGGGCCCTTCGGGACGACGAGCGTCGGGTTGATCTTGTCGTGGGTCGCGTAGTAGTGGCGCTTGATGTGGTCGACGTCGGTCGTGTCGCCGAAGCCGGGGGTCTGGAACAGGTCGCGGGCGTACGGCCACAGGTGGGCGAACTCGGTGAGCTTGCGCTCGTTGCACTTGAAGTGGCCGTGGTAGACGGCGTCGAAGCGGACCAGCGTCGTGTAGAGGCGGATGTCGGCCTCGGACAGCTGGCGCCCGACCAGGTAGCGCTCCGACGCGAGGTGCTCGTCGAGCTGGTGCATCCGGGCGAACAGCGCGTCGTACGCCTGCTCGTAGGCCGACTGGCTGGTCGCGAAGCCGGCCTTGTAGACGCCGTTGTTGATCGCCTCGAAGTTCTGCTGGGACATGTCGTCGATGGCCGCTCGGGCGTGCTCGGGGTAGAGATCGGGCGCGCCGTCCCGGTGCAGCGCGGTCCACTGCGTCGACAGGTCGAGCGTGATCTCTGGGTAGTCGTTGCTCACGATCTGCTCGGTGCGGGTGTCCCACAGGAACGGCACGGTGGCCCGGCCCTCGAACCCGGGGTCGCTGCGCCGGTACAGCTCCATCGCGAACGCGGCTCCGGTGACCGGGTCGGTGCCGCCCTCGTCGAGCGTGAACCGCCAGCCCCGCTCGTCCCGGAGCGGGTCGACGACCCGCAGCGCCAGCGCGTCCTCGAGACCGAGCACGCTCCGCACGATCACCGCACGGTGCGCCCACGGGCAGGCGAGACTGACGTAGAGCACGTAGCGGCCGGCCTCGACCGGGAAGCCGCTGCTGCCGTCGGCGGTGATCCGGGTGCGGAAGCGGTTGGGCTGCCGGACGAAGGACCCGTCCTTCACCTCGGCGAACTGCGCGGTCACGGCGCGAGCCCGAGCGAGAAGGTGGCCTCGAGGTCGTGCCGGCTGTAGGCCTGGAACGCGATCAGGGTCTCGGTGGCCTGCACCCCGGCCACCTTGTTGAGCCGCCCGGCGATGACCTCGTGCAGCTGCTCGTGGCGGCGCACGCGCACGAGCGCGACCAGGTCGACCTCCCCGGCCACCGAGTAGACCTCGCTGACCCCGTCGAGGTCGGCGATGCGCTGCGCCACCTCCGGGATCTGGTCGACGGCTGCATTGATCATGACGATCGCGGTGATCACGTCTCGACGGTAGCCGTCGTAGCGCTGCGCCACACTCGGGCGGTGCGCGACGTCATCGGCTCGGCGGAGCTGGAGGAGCCCGCGCCCTCGGGTCGACGGAACCTGTCGGGGACCCGCCCGGGCTGGGTGCGGGGCCTTGTTGCCCTCGCGCTGGCCGGCACGGCGGTGGCCGTCCTCCTGGTGAGCGGCGGTCCGGCGCCGGTGGGGAGGTCGCGCGCGGACCTGTCGTCGGGCGACGACCGCCGCCGGGACCGGGCCTCCGAGCCCGTCCGGGGGGCCTTGGGGCCGCTCCAGGGACCGGGCCCTGCTACCGCCGGCGGGCCGTCTTCGCCCGCGGCGCCTGCGGCCGGTCCTGCTCTGCGGGCGGGGGTGTCGGCGCGCCCGCTGGGTGGCCAGACGCTGCGCACGCACGTGGGGGCGCGCGGCACGGTGCGGCTCGAGGTCCGCAACGACGCAGCGCCGCCGCGGCTGGAGGTCGGCAACGAGGCCGCGCCGCTGCGGCTGCTGTCGGCGACCGCTGAGGTGCCCGGCGTCCGGTTCACCCCTGTGGTGCGTCCGGACGGGGCGGAGCTCGGTCCGCAGGAGCGGGTCGAGGTCGAGCTGGGCTTCTCCATCGCCGACTGCACGTGGCTGCGCCGGACCGGCCGGCTGGTGCTGGTCGTCGAGCAGGCGGGCGTGCGGCAGGAGGTCGGCCTGACGGTGACCCACGACCGGGAGGCCGGCACCGTGCGGCAGGTCTCCCTCGACCGGGTGCTGAGTGCCTGCCCGCGGTGAACCGCCGGGCCTGCCCGCCGTGGTGGGCGGGCGCGTCCGCATGCCCGTGCTCCGTCCGCATGACGGGTCGGGTCTGCCGCCGCTGACGGGCGCGCCGTGCCCGGCCGCCCGTCATGCCGACGCCCGGGCGGGCCGGGCGACCGGGCGCAGCCCGCGACGGTCGTCGAACGGACGGGCTGCGGCGCGGGCGTCCTGCGCCGCCTCCAGCCACGCCCGGCGCCCACCGGCACCGTAGGCGGGCGAGGCGTAGGTGCCCTCCAGCCGGACCAGGCGGGTCCCGGGCGTCTCGAGCCAGCGCAGGACGCACTCCACCTCCTCCGCGCGGGCGGCGGGCAGCGGTCCGGGCCCGGTCAGCGGCGTCTCGGCGGTGGCCAGCAGAGCGTCGACGTAGGGCGCCGGATGCGCTCCCCGCGGGATCGTGCCGGCGGCGACCAGCCGCCCACGCCGCACGACAGCCACCTCCCACCCGAGGTCAGCGGTCGGGCGAGCGGCCACCAGCTCGGGCACGGCGGTCAGCGCGGTGATGCGCTGCAGCCGGGCGGTGGCTCGAACGAACGCCGTCAGCCGGTCCCGCTGCGCGGCCGCGTCCTCGTAGCGCTCGTCGGCGGCCAGGGCGGCGATGCGCGCCGTCAGCGCCTCGACGACGCGGGCGGGATCGGCGCTCACCGCCGCACGGTAGGCGGCGGTGTGCTCGGCGTAGGCGTCGACGGACTCCCCGGCGTCCGGACCCAGGCACGGCGCTCCGCAGCGGCGCATCTCCGCCAGCACGCAGGCGGACGACGGGCGTCGTGGCGACAGGCGCTGCGTGCACTGGCGAAGGGGCAGCGCCTCGTGGACCGCGGCCACGGCGAGCTCCGCGGTGGCCGTGCGGCCGAAGGGACCCAGGTAGACCGCCCCGTCGTCGAGCACGGAGCGGACCAGGGACAGTCGCGGGAAGGCCTCGACCGTGAGCTTGACCCACAGCGCCTTGTCGGGTCGCCTGCTGCGGCGGTTGTAGCGCGGGTCGTGCTCGGCGATCAGTCGCAGCTCGCGGACCTCCGCCTCGAGGGCCGTGCTGCAGACGACCGGGTCGACCCGCTCGGCGACGGCCACCATCTCCGCCATGCGGGTGCGGTTCTCGCTGGCGGTGAAGTACTGCCGGACGCGGGTGCGCAGGTCGGTGCTCTTGCCGACGTAGAGCACCCGACCGCGGCCGTCGCGGAACAGGTAGACGCCGGGCAGCGACGGCAGCCCGTCGGCGAGGTGGCGCTTGCGCCGCTGCGCCGGGCTGACCTGGCTGCTGAAGGTCCGCAGCTCCTCCAGGCTGTGCACGCCCAGCCCACCGAGCCGGGCGAGCAGGCCGTGCAGGACGTCGACGGTGGCCCGAGCGTCGGCCAGAGCCCGGTGGCTGGGAGTCGTGCCGGCCCGGAACAGGCGTGCCAGGCTCGCGAGCTTGCAGTCGGGCGCCTCGTCGCGGGTGAGCACCCGGCGGGCGAGCCGCGCCGTGTCGACCGCGTCCGGAGCGGGCCACGGCAGGCCCGTCCGCGCGCAGCCGGCCTTGAGGAAGCCGAGGTCGAAGGGCGCGTTGTGGGCCACCAGGACGCTGCCGCGGCTGAACTCGAGGAAGGCCGGCAGCGCCTGCTCGAGCCGTGGGCTGCCGGCGACCATGGCATCGGTGATGCCGGTCAGCACCGCGATGAAGGCCGGGATGGCCGTGACGGGGTCGACCAGCGTCTGGAACTCGCCGAGCACCTCGCCGCCGCGCACCTTGACCGCACCGATCTCGGTGATCTCGCACGTGTGGGGCGAGCCGCCGGTGGTCTCGAGGTCGACCACGACGAAGGTCACCTCCCGCAGCGGGCTGCCCAGCTCGTCGAAGCTCGTCTGCACCGGCCCGGTCGGCGCCGTGCGAGGTCGGGTGGGCAGCAGGCTGGGCACCCGGACGTGGTCGGCCGGGGGACATGGGGAGGTCTGCAGCGGCAGCTGCAGCGGTGCGCCGGGCATGGTGCGGACGCTAGGTGCGGCGTACGACATGACTGTGGTTCGCCGCGCCGGGGCTGTGGAGGGTCACCTCGCGGGACTGCCGAGGGCAGCAGGCCGGAGGCCGGCGGGGCTGCAGCGCGATGGCGGAGAGCCGACGGGAGGGCCGTCGGCTCCGCAGGTCAGAGCAGGCCGCGTCCGGTGGCCAGGCCGCGCAGCACCAGGCCCAGGCCCACGAGGACGACGATCCCGGCGGTGCCCAGCGGCAGGAGCCGGGTGAGCGACCGACCGCGGCCGAGCGACCACCCGCGTCGGTCGAGGGCAGCTCGTGCCCGCAGCAGGAGGAGCCCCGCCGCGGTGAGGGTCACGGCCATCCCGAACCCGTAGGCGATGACGAGCAGCACGCCGAACCAGGCACGCCCCAGCGCAGTGGCGGCCAGCAGCACGAGCAGCGCGGACGGGCTGGGGACGAGGCCCCCGGCGACGCCCATGGCGGTCAGGGACCGCCACGTCAGCGGTCCGTCCGGCAACGGCGCATGGGTGTGGGTGCGGCCGCCGTGGGAGTGGACCAGGGCGGTGGGACGGGTGAGCGGGCGGGGGGCGATGGCCACACCGCCGACCGACTCGGGCTCGACGGCGCCGGTCGGCGCAAGAGGCGCAGGGGTCGTCCGCTCGTCCGTGTGCCCGTGCTCGTCGGCGTGGTCGTGGCCGCCGGCGCGGTGGTCGTGGTCGTGGTGGTGGTCGTGGTGTTCGTGGTGGTCGTGGTGGTCGTGCCCGCCGCCGTGCTGGTGGTGGTCATGCCCGATGCCGTGATCGTGGTCGTGCCCGTGGTTGTGGTCGTGCCCGTGGTCGTGGTCGTGCTCAACGCCGTGATCGTGATCGTGCCCGCCGGCGCTGTGGTCGTGCCCGTGGTCGTGCCCGTGGTCGTGCCCGTGATCGTGGTCGTGGTCGTGGTGGTCGTGGTCGGACTCACCCTCGAGGTGAGGATGAGCGTGGTCCTGCTCCGTCGTGCGCCATCGACGCAGGGCCAGGACCAGCAGGTACGCGCCGACGCCGACCAGCAGCACTCCCGACAGCACCTCGGTGAACGGGACGACGAGCTCGGGTGCGGCCACGGCCCCGAGAGCGAGGACCGCGCCGAGCAGCAGCACGCTGGCCGTGTGGGTGAACGTCACGACGGCGCCGAGCTGCAGCGCCTGACGGCGGGTCCCGCGCTGTCCCACGAGGTAGGCAGCCATGACCGTCTTGCCGTGGCCCGGGGCCAGGGCGTGCAGGACGCCGAACAGCACGGCGGCGGCCAGGGACAGCACCGCGAAGGGCAGTGTGAGCTCGGGCCGGCTGAGGAAGTCGGTGAAGACGCTGGAGAGCCGGTCGAGGCCTCGTGGCGCAACGGCATCGCCAGGGACCGTCTCGACGGCCGATGCTCCTGTTGCCGTGCAGACGGCGCCCGCCCGGACCTCGAAGCGCGCAGCGGTCACGTCGACGGGCGACTGCAGCAGGTCCTCGGGGTAGGCGGTCAGCAGGTCCGAGGGGCTGCGCTCCGGCACCGTCGAGCTGCGCAGGGAGCCGCACGAGGAGGTCGCCGTCACCTCCCGCCATCCGTTGCGCTCGCCGGCGGCGGCGTCGGTGAAGCTGACGGTCGACCTCGGACGTGAGTCCGTCGTGTAGGAGCACAGGAGCCTCGTCGTGGGCAGGCCGGCCGCGCCCGCCTGCGCGGCGGCGGTGGCCTGCCGGAGGGACAGGCGAGCCCTCTGCCCGTCGACCACCAGCTCCAGCAGGGGGAGGGTCCGCCCGCACTCGCGTTCCGCGTGCGCCGTCAGCTCGCCGGGGGACAGCCGTCCGTCGGCATCGGTGTCGACGCCGGCGCGGCCCTGCGTCAGCTGCACGGTGGGGATCTCGGCGAGGTCGACGACGTGCGTGAGCGACAGGCCGTCCGCGGTGACGACGAGGCGGTCCGCGGTGTTGACAGTGAAGTTGCCGAGCGGGTGGGCCGACGCCGCCCCGGCGGGCACGACCGTCAGAGCCGCGGCCGCGAGGGCCACCGCGAGTGCGCGCCTCACCGGCTGAGGCTGTCGAGCAGGGTCCGGGCGGCAGGCGCCTGCAGGGGGTTGAAGGCGGGGTTGAGGTCGAGGGCCCGCTGCAGCGCCGCTCGGGCGGCCTCGCGGTCGCCGGCAGCGGCCTCGATGACGCCGAGGTGGTAGGCCAGCACCGGCGACCGCAGCCCGAGGCGGGAGGCGGCCCGGGCCACCGGCAGGGCCTCCTTCGAGCGTCCGGCGGCGTGGAGGGCCCACGCGTAGGCGTCCTGCGTCAGCACGGCCTGGCCGCGCTTGGCGTACGCCTTGGCCGCACTGTCGAGGGCCGCCTGGGGATCCCCGTGGTCGGCCTCGAACAGCGCCAGCTCGGTGTCGACGTCCTGGCCGTTGGCGGCGTAGAGCTGCTGGACGGCGCGCACGACGGCGTACTGCTCCTCGGCGTCGGCGGTCCTGCCCGTCGACTCGAGCAGCTCTCCGAAGGCCACGAGGTGCTCGGGCGCGGGCAGGCGCTCGACGACGCGGCCGTACTCCTCGAGCGCGGCCTGCACGTCGCCGCCCGCAGCGAGCACCTTCGCCCGCCCGGCGGCCAGCTGCGCTGAGTCGGGGTCCTCGACCAGGCCCTGCTCGAAGGCAGCAGCCGCGGCGTCGAGGTCTCCCTCGTTCCACGCCAGCTCGCCCAGGTAGAAGTGCGCGAAGGCTCGGTCCGCGGGCCGTCCGGCGGCCTCGGCCGCCTGCACGAGCAGCTCTCGGGCCCGAGGGACGTCGCCACGCAGCTCGAGGACGTAGGACGCGCGGGTCAGGGCGTCGACACCGTCGGGGGACAGGTCGAGCAGCCGCTGCACCGCGTCGCGGGCCTCGTCGTAGCGGCCCAGCTCGGTCAGGGCGTCGGAGCGGACGGCCCACGTCGTCGGGCTGTAGGCGTTGACGGCGAGGGAGGCGTCGGTCAGGGCGAGGGCCCCGGCGAAGTCGTGCCGCGCCGCCGCGAGCGTCGCCCGGCCGGTCAGCGCCGCGTCGTTGTCGCGCGGCCGGACCTCGAGCGAGCGCTCGAACGCCCCTGCGGCCTTGTCGTACAGGGTCGGGTCGGCACTGACCCGGGCCTGCTCGACGTACGCCAGACCGAGATCCGACCACGCCGTGTGGTCACCGGGCCGACGGCCGACGTCGCGCTGCAGGTCGGCGATGCTCCCAGTTCCTGGGGAGGACGGTCCGGTGGCCGCGGGACCTGTCGGCTCGAGCGGGGGCGAGCCGGCCGCCGTGCCGATGGCCAGCAGGCCGGCGGCGAGCGCGACCACGGCCGCTCCCGAGAGCGTCCAGCGGGTCCAGCGGTGCATCGGCGTCCTCTCAGACGGGTGGGGTGCTGGCCAGTGCTTCGGCAGACAGCGCCTCGAGGTTCACCCCTTTGAACCGATGTTCCACCCTGCGCGAAGACCTCGCGGGGTGAACACTCATCCCGCTAGCGAACCTCCCCCCGTCCCCATGACCTCGTAGGAGCAACATGGATCTACCGATGAGGACGACGACGCGACGACGCGTCATCGCCATCCTCGCCGCCGGTGCGACAGCAGCCACCAGCGCTGTCCTCCTGGCACCCGGCACCTCGACGGCGTCCAGCCACCGCGAGGCGCCGTACACGCTGTCCGACCCGCTCGTGGACAACACGGACACCTACGCCTTCGTCTCCCCGGACAGGCCGGACACCGTCACGCTGTCCGCGAACTTCAACGGCTTCCAGGAGCCGGCGCAGGGGCCGAACTTCTACCCCTTCGACAACAAGGCCCGCTACGAGATCCACATCGACAACAACGGCGACGCCAGGCCCGACATCACCTACCGGTGGACCTTCAAGGACATCGACAGGCGCGGGACCGCCGAGCGCGGCGCGACGGACGGCACCTTCCTGCTGAACGACGGCCCCGTCCGGTCGTACAACGATGCGACGCTGAAGTTCAAGCAGAGCTACACGCTGCAGGGGATCCGGTACAACGCCGACCGCACCGAGCAGGCGCCCATCAACCTGGTCGTCGACGGCAAGGTCGCTCCGCCCAACGTCGGCAAGGCGTCCACGCCGAACTACGCGGCGCTGCGCAACGAGGCCGTCCGCGCGGTCACCCTGCCCGGTGACAGCGCCGGACCGAGTGGCAAGGCGTTCGCCGGTCCGGCGGACGACCCCTTCTTCCTCGACCTGCGGATCTTCGACCTGCTCTACGGTGGCGACTTCTCCGAGGTCGGCTACGACGGGCTGTCCGGCTACAACGTCAACAACGTCAGCCTGCAGGTCCCCAAGCGCCTTCTGGTCGCAGCCGGCGACGCCAGCGCGAACCCGGTCATCGGCGTGTGGTCGACGACCTCGCGCCGGCAGAACCGCGTCCTGCTCGCGAACAACGCCGCCCCGGCGACGTCGGTGAACGAGGACAGCGACACGGCTCAGGACTCCGGGCCGTTCGTGCAGGTGTCCCGCCTGGGCAACCCGCTCGTCAACGAGGCGGTCGTCCCGGCCAACCTCAAGGACTTCTTCAACCGCTCCACGCCGGACACCGACGCCAAGTTCCTGGCCAAGGTGCAGGACCCGGAGGTCCCGATCCTGGTCGAGCAGATCTACCGGATCCCCAACCCGAACAAGCTCGGGGGGGTGGCGGCCAAGCGCAACGACCTGTCGGCGGCCTTCCTCACCGGCTTCTCGAGGGACGTCTTCGCCGGGCGCACCTTCGGTGGCCTCGGCAGGGGCGTGCTCGACGCCGACCTCAACTCGCTGGACATCAACCGGGTCAGCCCGAACCCGGTCCCGGCCGAGTACCTGCGGCTCAACGTCAACGTGCCGCCGAAGAAGCCGGGCCAGGCCGGCTACAGCCGCCTCGGTGCGGTCGGGGGCGACCTCTCCGGCTTCCCCAACGGCCGTCGACTCCAGGACGACGTGGTCGACATCGCGCTGCAGGTCCTCGAGGGCGTGCTCGTGCGTCCCGCCGGGGCCACCAGGAACGCAGTGGCGGGGCTCGGCGACGCCGTCAACAGGAGCGACCGCGCCCTGTCGGGGACGTTCCCGTACGTCGCCCTCCCGCACGCCGGCTCTGACCCGCGGCGTGGGCAGGACCCGGTGCAGTTCCGCCAGCGGTTCCGCAGCAGCGGAGGCGTGGTCACGGCCTCGGCGTACGGCATCAGCCCCGGCGCCAAGGGCGGCAGGGCGCAGCTGTTCAAGGTCCTGTCGGACGGTCGCCAGGTGCTGGTCGGCACCGCGCGGCTCAACGCCGCAGGCACCGCCACCAGCAGCCTCCAGGTCCGCCACCCGGTCGGTCGGGACCTCACGCTGGTGTGGCGCGTCACCCCCCTGAGGGGCTCCGCGGCCGGTCCCAACACCGGTGTGCAGACGACCATCACGGTGCGCTAGCCGCACTCGGCTGGCGTAGCAGTCCTGCCCGACGCCGGGGCGGTCCTTCCCGGGCCGCCCCGGCGTCGCGCCGTCACACCCCGATCGCCTGGAGTCCTCGTGCGTCGCCTCGTCCCCCTGCTCGTCCTGCCCCTCCTGCTCGCCGGCTGCTCCTCCTCCTCCTCCTCCCAGCGGGAGGAACCCGAGCTGCCGGCCGAGAGTGCCTTCGCGGAGGGCACCTGCCGCTCGGCCGCGCCCGACCTGCTGGACCTCGGCCGGACGATCCCGCGTCTGGGCGGCGACGGCAGCGTGGACCCGAAGCTGCAGGCCCGGCTGCAGGAGACTCAGGAGCGCCTCGACTTCGTGGCGCAGACGGCCGAGCCGGAGCTCGCGCCTGTCCTGTCGACGCTCGTGGAGCGCATCGGCGCCGTGCGGATCCGTGCCGTCGGCAACACCTACGAGGCCCAGCTCGGCAAGGACCTGCAGGCGTCGTTCGACGAAGCGCTGTCGGCCTGCACCTCCGAGCAGTAGCGGACGGGGCCGCCGCCGCTCGCCTCGGTAGGCTCGACGCCCCGCCCCTCCGGACGAACGGCGCATCCGATCTCCGTCTCCCGGCCCGTAGCGCAGCCCGGCCCCGACTCGCGCTGGCGCTGCACCCTGTGCGGCAACCTGACGCGCTTCGACGTCACCCGTACGACCCGGGCGCAGGAGTACGTGCACGTCGACCTCGCCGGTCAGCAGGTGGTGGAGGAGCGCGAGCTGCTCGTCGACACGGTGGAGCGCGTCGTCTGCCGGTGGTGCAAGGCGGTCGACCAGGTGGAGGTCGTGCCGCGTCCCGCGGCCGGGGCGGGGTGAGCCGGCCGCTGCCGGCAGCGGTCCGCACGCGGGTGCTCGCGCTGGCGGCCGACCGTCTGGCGAGCCTGTCGGAGGAGCAGGTGCCGCCGGCCGTACGACCGTTCCGCCGCTTCACGCCCAAGCGGAGGGCAGCGGCGGCGGCCGTCCCGCTGGCGGCTGTGCTGGAGCAGGACCCCGTCTTCCGCCAGCTCGTCTCCGAAGCGGTGCCCGCGCCCCTCGCCGAGGCCCTGCGCAGCGGCGAGGCACCCGCAGCGGCGCCGCCCGACGAGGTCGCCGCCGCGGCGTACCTGCTCCGGACCGAGGGCTGGGAAGCGGTGGTCGACGCGGCGGCCGCGGAGCTGGCAGCCCGCGACCGGGTCGCCGCGGGGGCAGCGACGGTCGACGAGGTGCAGCGCCTGACCGAGCAGCTGGAGGCGCTGCGTGCACACGGCCGCCTCGAGGCCGGGCGGCTCACCCGTGAGCGCGACGTGGCCCGGGCTGAGGCGGCGGCGGCGCTGCGACGCAGCCGTGAGCTGGGTGCGCGGGCAGCAGCAGCCGAGCGCGCGCTTGCCGCGTCCGCAGTCGCCGGACCGGCGGAGCAGCCGCCTGCCGTCGAGTCGTCGAGGGACGACAGCGTCGAGCTGCGCAGGCTGCGCGCCAAGCTGCGCGCGGCGGAGGAGGCGCTGGCCGCCTGCCGCGCCGCGGCCCGGGGCGAGCGGCGCGAGGAGCAGGTGCGCCTGCGCGTGCTGCTCGACTCGGTGGTCGGCGCCGCCGCGGGCCTGCAGCGGGAGCTGGGCCTGCCGCCGGTCGAGGAGCGGCCGGCCGACGCCCTCGCCGAGGCCCTGGCAGCCACGGCGTCGCCGTCCGTCGCCGTGCAGGGCCGCTCGGACGACGATCCGGCCCTGCTCGACGCCCTGCTCGCCGTGCCGTCCACCCACCTGCTGGTCGACGGCTACAACGTCACCAAGAGCGGGTACGGCGAGCAGTCGCTCGAGGTGCAGCGCGGGCGCCTGTTGACGATGCTGGGTGCGCTGGCCGCGCGTACGGGGGTCGAGCTCACGGTGGTCTTCGACGGTGCCGGTCTCGAGGCCGGACGCCCTCCGGCGGCGGCGGCGCCGCGCGGGGTGCGGCTGCTCTTCAGCCGGGCCGGCGAGACGGCGGACGACGTCCTCCGGGCGCTCGTGCGCCGCGAGCCCCGGGGACGGCCGGTCGTGGTCGTCTCCAGTGACCGGGAGGTGGCAGACGACGTGCGGCGCGACGGTGCACGACCGGTCCCCAGCCGGGCCCTGCTCGGGCTGCTGGAACGAGGGGCGCGCTAGGTCCACAGGCGATCGGACGCGTTGTCAGACCCCGCCCCTAGCGTCCGCCGGGCCGGTGCTGTACCGGCACCGAGCGTTCTGGAGGGTCCTGTGCTGATCGACTGCGACGGGTGCGCCGTGCGTGACCTCGCGTGCGGCGAGTGCGTGGTGAGCGTGCTGCTGGGGGGGCCACCGGGGGTGGTGGACGTCGACGAGGGCGAGCAGCGGGCACTCGAGGTGCTGGCGGACAGCGGCCTGGTGCCCCGGCTGCGCCTCGTCCCGCTCGGGCCGCCCGTGGCCGACGGACCCCCCGCGGCCGCGGCCCGCTGAGGACCGGGCCTCACGTCACGGTGGGTACCGGGGCCGGTCGCTTGTGAGACGGCGGTCGAGCCGGGAGACTGCTGGGGCCCCGGACCCTCCGGCGCGGACGGAGGAACGGTGCGCGACCTGCACGTCGTCGCCCTCAGCGAGGACGGCCGCCATGTCGTGCTCGCCCCGCAGGACGGCGACGCGCGCGAGCACTTCCGGGTAGCGCTCGACGAGCGCCTGCTGCGGGCGGTCCGCGGCGAACTGGCCCCGCCGGTCCGGGGTGAGCCGGCGCCGGCAGGCGGTGAACCGGCGCCGCCGGTCCGGGGTGAGCCGGCGCCGGTCCGGGGCGGGCTGGTGCCGGTGGGCGGTGAGCTGGCGGCGTCGGTGCGGGGTGAGCCAGCGACGCCGGCGGCCTCGTCGTCGACCGGCATCTCACCTCGTGAGATCCAGGCCCGCCTGCGGGACGGCGAGACGGTGGAGCAGATCGCGTCGGCCGCCGGGGCGCCGGTCGCCCGCGTCGAGCGCTTCGCCTGGCCGGTGCTGGCGGAGATCGACCGTGTGGTCAGCGGTGCGCGCAGCAGGTTCGTGCAGCGCGCCCGGCTCGGGCCCTCCGACCTGCCGCTGGGCGAGGCCGTCGAGCAGCGGCTGGCCGAGGCGGCCGGGGTCACGCCGGGCAGCGTCCAGTGGACCGCCCGGCGGCAGGGCGGTGGCGCCTGGCTCGTGCAGGTCTCCTGGACCGCCCGCAGCCGACGGCGGACGGCCGGGTGGCTGCACGACCCCGCGACCCGCGACGTCGTCGCGGTCGACGGTGCCTCGGCGGCGCTCGGTCACGTGCAGCACGACCGGGAGGCGGTGGGCCGGGACAGCGCGGCGGCGCGGACGAGCGTTCCACCGGCGGCCCGTGACCGGACAGCACCAGGGCGGGCGGTCGCGCCGACGTCCGGCAGGGGCGCGGCTGCTCCCGCCGTCGTCGGCCGGACGGGTGTGCCCGTCACGCAGGCGAGAGGACCGGGAAGGAGCACGGCTGCCCAGCCCGCGGCTGGCCGCGCCGCGGCGGTCC
>CADCUB010000019.1 GCA_902805775.1 uncultured Frankineae bacterium
GCGAGCCCGAGCAGCGCCTTGGCCACCCGGCCGGGCACGTCGGTGAAGATCAGGTCGGCGAGGGCGTCGTTGGTGCGCCGCAGCCGGCGGGCCAGCACGCGCAGCAGCTGCTCGGCGATCTCGGGGCGGTCCTTGATCCACGGCCGCAGGTCGGAGTGGGCCAGGGAGGCCAGGCGGGCGTCGGTCAGCACCGTGGCCGTCGCCGTCCGGGGCCCGGGGTCGAACAGCGACAGCTCGCCGAACATGTCGGCCGGGCCCATCACCGACAGCATGTTCTCGCGGCCGTCGGCGGCGCGGCGGCCGACCTTCACCTTGCCGGTCAGCACGATGTAGAGGCTGTCGCCCTGCTCGCCCTCGGAGAAGACCGTCTCGCCGCGGCTGTAGTCGCCGTGCTTGAGCGCCGACGCCAGGGCCTCACGTGCCTCCGGGGCGACGCCCTGGAACAGGCCCGCACGGGCCAGTGCGTCGTCGCTCGTCGTCTGCACGACCGGGTCTCCCCTGCTGTCCTGGCCTCCGTCGAGGCGCGGTGTGCGGCCAGTGTTCCACGTCACCCCGGACAGCCCCGCGGCCGGAGCACGGCGCCGCGTGGCGAGGGGCGCTCAGGCCGACGAGCGGGGGCGGCCGGGGAGCAGGCGGGAGAGCCGCCGGCGGCGCCAGTAGCGCTCGAGCGCCGCGGCGTACCCCTGGCTGACGTAGGTCTCGACCTCTTCCGGCCGGGCGTGCTCCAGGAAGCTCTCGAGCTGGTCGCCGACCGACTCGACGCGCAGGGAGCGCTCCACCCGCTCCATCCCGAGCATGAGCGCGAGCAGCCCGAGGGGCAGCAGCAGCGCGAGCAGCAGCAGGGACATGCCTGAGGAGTCCCCTGGGAGGGAGCGGCCACGCCTCCCGGACGGGTGAGGACCGGCCGCGGTCAGGCGGCGGTGCGCGGCAGGGGCAGCGCCGACAGGCACAGCGAGGGCTGCTCGCGGTAGCGCGCGACCAGCTCGGCGGTGGCGCCGGCGCTGCGCTCGTGCAGCGCGCCGCGGTAGGTGAACAGCGCGTCCTGCGCGACCTGGAGCTGCAGCGCCAGGGCGGTGGTCGCCTGCGCGTCGGCGGGGTCGACCCGGCGGTCCCACAGCTGGGCCAGTCCCGGCAGCGGCGGCAGCCCGGAGCCGGGCAGCAGGCGCAGCAGCGCCGTGCGCCCGGCAGCCAGGCGCTCCGGAGCCAGCACCGTCGCGAGGCGCTGCCCGTCGTCGCCCGCCGGACTCGCGCCGCTCAGGACGTCGTCGATGCGGGCCTGCAGCATGCGGCGCCAGTACGACACCTTCTCCTGCTCGTCGGCGAGCCGCGCCCGCAGCTCCCGGAGCTGCTCGAGCGAGAGGTGGGCGTACGCGGGGGACCGCACCGGCGCGGGACGGGAGCCGCCCCTGCGCCGGAAGGGCTGGGTCGGGACCGTCCGCAGGCCGCCGAGGTCGTGGCGGGTCGCAGGGGACGTCATGGGGTGCCTCCGGAGCAGCGGGGAGATGTGCTCCACAGTGATCGGCTCCGTCGTCGCGGACTGGAGGCAGGTCACACGGGCGGCGCAGCGGGGCGCGGCGTTCGGCCCAGCGACGTAGGGTCGACGGCGTGTCGCCCGCCGGTCCGCCCAGCCCGCTGGCGCTCACCCGCCGGGCCCGGCGGATCGCCCGGGAGCTGGCGGTCCTGCACCCCGACGCCCACTGCGAGCTCGACTTCACGACGCCCCTCGAGCTCGCCGTCGCGACCGTCCTGTCGGCGCAGTGCACCGACCGCCGGGTCAACGAGGTGACTCCCGCGCTGTTCCGCCGCTACCCGACCGCGGCTGCCCTGGCGGCGGCCGACCGCGAGGAGCTCGAGGCGCTGATCCGGCCGACGGGCTTCTTCCGCAACAAGGCGACCAGCCTCATCGGCCTGGGTGCCGCGCTGGTGGAGCGCCACGCGGGGCAGGTGCCCGACCGGCTCGAGGAGCTGGTGCAGCTGCCGGGGATCGGCCGCAAGACGGCGAACGTCGTGCTGGGCAACGCCTTCGGGGTGCCCGGGCTGACGGTCGACACGCACTTCGGGCGGCTCGTGCGCCGCTTCGGCTGGACGGCGCTCGAGGACCCGGTCAAGGTCGAGGCGGCGGTGGCGGCCCTGCTGCCGCGCAGCGAGTGGACGATGTTCAGCCACCGGGTGATCTTCCACGGCCGGCGGGTCTGCCACGCCCGCACGCCCGCCTGCGGGGCCTGCGGCGTCGCGCGGCTGTGCCCGTCGTACGGCAGCGGCCCCACCGACCCCGACGTCGCGCGGGCCCTGGTCAAGGGGCCGGCCGCCGCGCCGGGCACGGGACCGGAGGTCGCGTGACGGCGGTCCGGGGGCGGGCCGGGCTGCGCCCCTCGCAGTGGTGGGCGCTCCTGGGCGTGGTCGTCCTGCTCCTGGCCGCCGTCGCCGTGCGGGAGGACGGCGGGGGACCCGGGGCGGCGCCGCGTGCGCCGGCGCCCGACCTGCAGGCGCTGCGGGCCAGCGCTGCGCTCGCGCCCTGCCCGGCCGGCCTCGGCCCCGAGCTGCCGGACCTGTCGCTGCCCTGCCTCGGCGGCGGGCCCGACGTCGAGCTGCGGTCGGCCCCGCCCGGCCGCCCGACCCTGGTCAACGTCTGGGCCTCGTGGTGCGCCCCGTGCGCCGACGAGGTGCCGGAGCTGGTCGCGTTCTCCGCGCGCGCGGGCGACCGCGTCGGTCTGGTGGGCGTGCTCACCACCGACGTCGTCGAGCGCGGCCTGGCCTTCAGCGCCGACTTCGGGATGCGCTGGCCGAGCCTGGTCGACGACGACGGTGAGGTGCTGCGCGCGTTCCCGCCCGGTCCGCCGGTGACCCTGTTCCTGGACGCCCGGGGCCGGGTGGTGCACACCCGCAGCGGGGCGTTCCGCGACCTCGCCGAGGTGGAGCGGCTGGTCGCCGAGCACCTCGGCGTGCGGGTGCAGCCGGCGTGACCGGGACCGTGGGCGCCGACGTGCCGGCCTGGCTCGGGCAGCTCGCGGCGGCGCTGCCGCACGTCACCGGCGAGCAGCTCAGCCGCTTCCTGCCGCCGGAGACCGGCGGGCGCTCCTCGGCGGTGCTGGTGCTGTTCGGCGAGGGCGAGCTCGGACCGGACGTCCTGCTGATCGAGCGGGCGCACACCATGCGCTCGCACGCCGGCCAACCGGCCTTCCCCGGCGGCGCGCTCGACCCGGCGGACGGCGACCCGGAGGGTGACGGGCCGGTGCGGGCGGCGCTGCGGGAGGCCGCGGAGGAGGTGGGCGTCGAGCCGGGCAGCGTCGACGTGCTCGGCGTGCTGCCGGCGCTGTGGCTGCCGCCGTCCGGCTTCGTGGTGCACCCGGTGGTCGCCTGGTGGCGCGACCCGCACGCGGTGCACGTCGTCGACGCCCGGGAGGTCGCGGCGGTGGCGCGGGTGCCGCTGACCGAGCTGGCCGACCCGGCGGCGCGCCTGCAGGTCACCCATCCCAGCGGGTGGGTGGGGCCGGCCTTCGAGGTGCGCGACCTGCTGGTGTGGGGCTTCACGGCGGGCCTGCTGGACCGCCTGCTGGCCCTCGGCGGCTGGGAGCGCCCGTGGGACCGCACCCGCTCCCGGCCGCTGGACGAGCGCACCCTGCGCCTGGCCCGGCGCGGGACCACGCCTGCGTCGGGATGAGCGCCGTGCCCTGCATCACCTAGGTTGCGCAGGTGCCCGGCAACGTGCTCGACGTGGCGCTGGTCGCCCTCGGCGTGCTGTTCGCGCTGTCGGGCTACCGCCAGGGCTTCGTCGTCGGGGCCCTGTCGTTCGTCGGCTTCCTGGGCGGCGGCCTGCTCGGCGCGCAGGTCGCTCCCGAGGTCGCCGCCCTCGACCCGCTGGCCTCGTTCCCCCGTGCGGTCGTCGGGCTGGGGGTCGTCTTCGCTGCCGCGACGCTCGGTCAGGTGCTCGCCACCCTGCTGGCCGCGGCGGTGCGCCGCCGCCTGGTGTGGCGGCCGGCGCGCCAGCTCGACGCGCTCGGCGGCGCCGTCGTCAGCGTCGTCAGCCTGCTGCTCGTCGCCTGGCTCGTCGGCCGCGCCGTCGCCTCCTCGCCCTACCCCTCGCTCGCCTCGCAGGTCCGCCGCTCCGTGGTCATCACCACCGTCGACGGCCTCGTGCCCACCGCTGGCCTGCGCTTCCTGGCCGAGTTCCGTGCGCTCGTCGACGAGCGCGGCTTCCCCGAGGTCTTCACCGAGCTGCGGCCCGTCGACGCGGGGGACGTGCGGCCCCCCGACCCGCAGCTCGCCGCCGCCCTCGGCGTGCGGCAGCTGGAGCGCAGCGTGCTGAAGGTGACCGGCGTCGCCGGGGAGTGCGGCAAGCGCATCGAGGGCAGCGGCTTCGTCTACGCGCCCGAGCGCGTGATGACCAACGCCCACGTGGTGGCCGGGGTCGACGAGCCCGAGGTGCACGTCGGGCAGGAGCAGCTGCCTGCCCGGGTGGTGCTGTTCGACCCCGCGCGCGACGTCGCGGTGCTGGCCGTCGACGGCCTGACCCGACCGCAGCTGCCGATCGCGCCCGCGCCGGCTGCCGCCGACGCGGACGCGGTCGTCGTCGGCTACCCGAACGACGGGCCGTTCCGGGCCGACCCCGCCCGGGTCATCCGGGTGCAGGAGGCCCGCGGCCAGGACATCTACCAGTCCGACACGGTGGTGCGCGAGATCTACTCGTTGCGCGGGGTGGTGCGCCAGGGCAACTCCGGAGGTCCCCTGGTCGACCGCGACGGGCGGGTGCTGGGGGTCGTGTTCGCCGCGGCTGCCGACGACCGCAGCGTCGGCTACGCCCTCACGTGGGACGAGGTCGACGGACCGGCGGCCACCGCCTCGCGCAGCTCGCGGCGCGTCGACACCGGCCCCTGCGGCTGAGGACGGCGCGCTCAGAGCTCGACCGGCTCGCCCCGCTCGCCGGCGTCGACGGCTCGGGCGCGCGCCCGGGCTGCACCGGCCACCCGCGCGAGGTCGACGCCGTGCGAGCGGTGCGAGGGACGGGCCCGGTGCTCGTCGAGGCGGTCGGCGCCCCGGCGCAGCAGGCGCGCGCCGCCGACCGGGTTGCCCCGCTGCAGGTGCGTCAGCCCCACGCAGACCTGCGCGAGCCCCTGCCAGAACGCGCGCTCGGGCGGGGGCGCGGCCTTCCAGGCCGCCTCGAGCACGTCGTGGGCGAAGAAGGGCCGGCCCCGCGCCAGCAGGTCGCGGGCCAGCGCCAGCGCCTGGTCCGGCGGCAGCGCCTCCTCCGGCACCGGCTCCACCGCCTCGGGGGAGTCTGCGGGCACCGGCCGGCCGGCGGCGTCGCGGCCGCGGGGCGCGCTCACAGCAGCCGCCCGAGCGCGTGCGCGACGAGCAGCGCGCTCACCTGCTGGGGCGCCTCCTCGTGGGGGTAGTGCCCGACCCCCTCGAGCACCTGCAGCGCGTAGGGGGCCTCCACCCAGGCGCCGGAGCCGTGTGCGGTCGTGGCGAGCATGTACGGGTCGTCGGCCCCGTGCACGTGCAGCGTCGGCACGCCGACGCCGCGCTCGAGCTGGCGCAGGAAGCGCCAGCCGCTCGGCCGGGTGCGGGAGCGGACCGCCCAGCGGAACCACTCCATCGAGCAGTGGGCGACACCGGGCACCTGCACGGCCGCCCGGCAGCGCGCCTCGGTCTCGGGGTCGGGGAACCCCGGCCCGCCCCAGGTCCGCAGGAGCTGCCCGACGTACGCCCCGTCCGCCCGGCGCAGGCGCGCCTCGGGAGCGCGGGGGAGCTGGAAGAAGCCGATCGGGGCGCAGGCCCGCAGCTGCGCCCGGTCGCGCAGGACCGCCTCGCGCAGCCGCAGGGGGTGGGGCATGGCGAGCACGGCCAGCCGGGACACGACCCGCGGGTGCAGGGTGGCCGCCGTCCAGGCCAGCACGCCGCCCCAGTCGTGCCCGACGACGACCGCGTCGCGGGCGCCCAGCGCACGCACCATGCCCGCCACGTCGGAGGACAGCGTGTACGGGTCGTAGCCGCGCGGCGGCTTGTCGGACGCGCCGTAGCCGCGCAGGTCCGGCGCGACGGCACGCAGCCCGGCCGCTCCGAGCGCGACCAGCTGCGCGCGCCAGGCCCACCAGAACTGCGGGAAGCCGTGCAGGAGCAGCACCAGCGGGCCGTCCACCGGCCCGCACTCGGCGACGTGGAACCTCGCGCCGTTCGCGGTGACGTCGCGGTGCCGCCACGGGCCGTCGACCAGGACGGACGACTCCTCGACCGGCATGCGGCGAGGGTAGTGAGCCGCGCCCGCCCGCAGAGCGCGCGCGGCGGACGGCTCCGTCAGGGGCGGGTCGGGTGCTTCGCCCAGGCCACGTCGTCCTTCACCGTCGCGATGGTCTTCTCGGGCGGCCCGACCTTGCTGATCTGCTTCTTGCCCAGCAGGGCGAGCACGCCGGCCACGATCAGGTAGAGCATCCCGACGATGAAGAAGCCCCAGCCCAGGCCGATGCCGAACCAGCTGATGGCGTAGGCGAGGGAGATCGACAGGAAGATCAGGGCGAACAGGCCGGTGACACCGGCGCCGCCGAGCATGCCGGCGCCCTTGCCCGCGGCGGCGACCTCCTTCTTGATCTCGGTCTTGGCGAGCGCGACCTCCTGCTGCACCAGCACCGACAGGTCCTTGGTGGCCGTGGCGACCAGCTCGCCGAGGCTCTTCTCGCCGTTGCTCGAGCCGCTCTGGCCGGTCCCTGTGCTCTTCACGCTGGTGGTGGTCACTGCACGTCCTCCTGAGGCCGCCGGAGCAGGGCCGGCGTGGGTCCTGGCACGAGTGGATGCCCCCGACTGCCCGGGGCATCCCGGGCACTACCCGGGGTGCGCGCGGCTGACACGACGGCTGCCCGTACGCTGGGTCACGGTGAGCCGGGAAGTCTGGTCGGCGGCCTCGAGGAGCGCCCGCGCGCTGAGGTCTGCGTCCCCGCCGTCCCCGGAGGTCCCGTGCTCGCGCTGCTCGCCCTGCACCTGGGCCTGGCCCTCGCCGTGCCGTTCGCGGCGCCGCGCCTGGGTCCGCGCGTGTTCCTGCTCGCGGCCGCAGCCCCCGCCGCGACCGCGGGATGGGCGGCCACCCGGGCCGGCGACGTCCTCGACGGCCGGCCGGTCACCTCGAGCACGGCCTGGGTGCCCGGGCTCGGGCTGACGCTCGACCTGCGGCTCGACCCCCTCGGCCTGCTCATGGTCACGCTGGTCTCGGGGGTCGGCACCCTGGTCTTCCTGTACTGCGCGGGCTACTTCTCGGCCGGGCAGCGCGGCCTCGGCCGCTTCGCCGGGGTCCTGACCGGCTTCTCGGGCGCGATGCTCGGCCTGGTGCTGGCGGACGACCTGCTGCTGCTGTACGTCTTCTGGGAGCTGACCAGCGTCACCTCCTGGCTGCTCATCGGCTTCGACGACGAGTCGCCGCAGAGCCGGCGGGCGGCCCAGCAGGCGCTGCTGGTCACGACGCTGGGCGGCCTGGTCATGCTGCTCGGCCTGCTGCTGCTGGCGCAGGAGGCCGGGACGGCGTCGCTGTCGGGCATCCTCGCCGACCCCCCTCGCGGTCCGACGGTGGCGATCGCGCTGGTGCTCGTCCTGGTCGGCGCCTTCACCAAGAGCGCCCAGGTGCCGTTCCACCCGTGGCTGCCCGCGGCCATGGCCGCCCCGACGCCGGTGTCGGCCTACCTGCACGCCGCCGCCATGGTGAAGGCCGGGGTCTACCTCGTGGCCCGGCTCGCCCCGGCCTTCGCCGTCGTGGCGCCGTGGCGGCCGCTGGTGCTCACCGTCGGGCTGGCCACGATGCTCGTGGGCGGCTGGCGCGCGCTGCGGCAGTCCGACCTCAAGCGGCTGCTGGCCTTCGGGACCGTGAGCCAGCTCGGCTTCCTCATGGTGCTGCTGGGGGCAGGCACGCCGGAGGCGGCCCTCGCCGGCGCGACGCTGCTGCTGGCGCACGGGCTGTTCAAGTCGACGCTGTTCCTCGCCGTCGGTGTCATCGACCACGAGACCGGCACCCGCGACCTGCGCGAGCTGTCCGGCCTCGGGCGGCGCCTGCCGGTCCTCGCCGCCGTGGCGACGCTGGCCGCGCTGTCCATGGCCGGTGTCCCGCCGCTGCTCGGCTTCGTCGCCAAGGAGGCGGCGTACGAGGCCTTCCTGCACGGCGGCCCCGGCGGCGCGGTGGTCTTCGCCGGCCTGTTCCTGGGGTCGGTGCTCACCGCCGCCTACAGCGCCCGCTTCGTGTGGGGCGCGTTCGCGAGCAAGCCCAGCTGCGTCGCGACGCCGGCCCACACGCCGTCGCCGGGCTTCGTCGCCCCGGTGGTGGTGCTGGGCGCGTCCGGGCTCGTCCTCGGGCTGCTCCCCGGGCTGGCCGACCCGCTCGTGCAGGCCTACGCGGCGTCGTACCCCCTCGAGGCGGGTCGGGAGCTCGAGCACCTCGCCCTCTGGCACGGGCTCACCGCCGCCCTGGGGTGGTCGGCCCTGACCCTGGCCGCCGGAGCAGGGCTGTTCCTGCTGCGCGAGCCGGTGCGACGCGGGCAGCGCGGCGCGAGCCGCGTCCTGAGCGCGGTGGACGCCGACCGGGCCTACGACCTGAGCCTGTCCTGGCTCGACCGGGCGGCGCAGCGCAGCACCGCGGTGGTGCAGAGCGGGTCGCTGCCGGTCTACCTCGGCACCGTGCTGCTGACGCTGGTCGTGCTCACCGGCGGGGCGCTCGTCGGCGGCACCTCGATCAGCGGTGACCTGCAGCTGTGGGACCGGCCGCTGCAGGCCGTGGTCGCGGTGGTCGTCGCCGCCGCGGCGGTCGCCACCGCGCGTGCGCACCGCCGGTTCACGGCCGTCCTGCTGGTGGGCGCCGTCGGCTACGGCGTCGCCGTGCTGTTCGTCCTGCAGGGCGGGCCGGACCTCGCGCTGACGCAGTTCCTCGTCGAGACGCTGACGCTGGTGCTGTTCGTCTTCGTCCTGCGCCGGCTGCCGAGCAGCTTCCCGCGGTCCACGCCGCGCCGGTCGCAGCTCGTCCGGGCGGGCGTCGCGACGGCCGTCGGGGCCGTCGTGGCCGCCGGGGTCCTCGTCGCCGGGCAGGCGCGCACCGCTCCGCCGGCCTCCCAGGACTACCTCGACCGGGCGCTGCCGGAGGGCGGCGGCAGCAACGTCGTCAACGTCGTGCTCGTCGACTTCCGCGGCTTCGACACGCTCGGCGAGATCACCGTGCTCGTGGTGGCCGCGCTGGGGATCGCGACCCTGGTCCCGGCCGGCCGCCGCCGCCCGCAGGAGCAGTCGCGATGACCACCTCCGAGCGGGCCGACCCCAGCCGGTCGGTGGTCCTGGAGACGGCCGTGCGGCTGGTCTTCCACACGGTGCTGGTCTTCGGCGTCTACCTGCTGTTCGCCGGCCACAACCAGCCCGGCGGGGGCTTCGTCGGCGGGCTGGTGGCCGGCTGCGCGTTCGTCCTGCGCTACGCCGTCACCGGACGGGAGGGCATCGGCCGGGCCGTCCCCGTCGACCCGGTCCTGCCGCTCGGCGCCGGGCTCCTGCTCGCGGGCGTGACGGGCGCGGCGGCGTGGCTGCTCGACGGGCAGTTCCTGGAGAGCGGCAAGGTCGAGCTCGACCTGCCGGTGCTCGGCGTGGTCAAGGCGACCAGCGCCCTGCCCTTCGACACCGGCGTGTTCCTGGTCGTCGTCGGCCTGGTGCTGCTCGTCCTGCGCACGCTCGGGGCGGAGGCCGAGCAGTGACCGGCAACCTGACCCTGGCCCTGCTCATCGGCGTGCTGTACGGCGTCGGCACCTACCTGCTCCTGCAGCGCACCCTCACCCGGGTGGTCATCGGGCTGGGGCTGATGAGCCACGGCGCCAACCTGCTGCTGCTCGCTGCGGGCGGCTCGGCCGGAGCGGTGCCGTTCGCAGGCAGCACCGACGGGGGCGCCGGCGCCGGCACGGCCGACCCGCTGCCGCAGGCGATGGTCCTGACCGCCATCGTCATCACCTTCGGCGTGACGGCCTTCCTGCTCGCGCTGGCGTTCCGCAGCTGGCTGCTGACCGGCGAGGACGCGGTGCAGGACGACGTGGAGGACCGCCGGATCGCCGCGCTCGAGCCCGAGGAGCACCCGCACGCCGCGCGGCCGGAGGACGAGGCGTGACGCGCGTCCTGGTGCCGCTGCCGGTGGTGCTGCCGCTGCTGGCGGCCGCCCTGAACGTCCTGCTGGTGCGCCGGCAGTCCCTGCAGCGCGTGGTGTCGGTCCTGGCGCTCGGCGGTGTGCTCGCGACCGCGGTGCTCCTGCTGCGGGAGGCCGACCGCTCCGGCGCCACGGTCGTGCAGCTCGGCGGCTGGGCGGCGCCCGCCGGCATCTCCCTGGTCGCCGACCGGCTGTCGACGCTGCTGCTGGCGGTGTCGTCCGGTGTCCTGCTGGCCGTGCTCCTCTACGCCGTCGGGCAGGGGATCACCGACGGGCGCCGCACCACGCCGGCGGTGTTCCACCCCTGCTACCTGGTCCTGTCGGCCGGCATCGCGATGGCGTTCCTGACCGGCGACCTGTTCAACCTGTTCGTCGCCTTCGAGGTCATGCTCGTCGCGTCCTACGTCCTGATCACCCTCGACGGCAACGGCCCGCAGGTGCGCGCCGGCATGACGTACGTCGTGACCAGCCTGGTCGCGTCGGTCCTGTTCGTCACCGCCGTCGGGCTGGTCTACGCCGCGACGGGCACCGTCAACCTTGCGGACGCCGCCGTACGGCTGCAGGACGTGCCCGAGGGCGTGCGGCTGGCCCTCGGCCTGACGCTGCTGGTCGTCTTCGGCATCAAGGCCGCCGTCTTCCCGCTGTTCTCCTGGCTGCCCGACAGCTACCCCACCGCGCCCTCGCCGGTGACGGCGGTGTTCGCCGGCCTGCTCACCAAGGTCGGCGTCTACGCCATCCTGCGGACGCAGACCCTGCTGTTCCCCGGCTCGCCGGTCCTGTCGCGGGTGCTGCTGGTGCTCGCCGTGCTGACCATGGTCGTGGGCATCCTCGGCGCGCTCGTGCAGGACGACCTCAAGCGGCTGCTGTCGTTCACGATCGTCAGCCACATCGGCTACATGCTGCTCGGCCTCGGGCTGGCCTCGACCGCCGGCCTGGCCGGCGCGGTGCTCTACACCGTCCACCACATCGTCGTGCAGACGACGCTGTTCCTCGTCGCGGGGCTCGTCGAGCGGCGCTCGGGGACCGGCTCGCTGCGCAGGTCGGGCGGGATGCAGCAGGTGGCCCCGGTGCTGGCGGTGCTCTACCTGCTGCCGGCGCTGTCCCTCGCCGGCATCCCGCCGCTGTCGGGCTTCGTCGCCAAGCTCCCCCTGCTGCAGGCCGGCCTCGCCGACGGCGGCGCGCTGGCGCTCACGGCGGTGGCGGCGGCGGTCCTGACCAGCCTGCTGACGCTGTACGCCGTCGGCCTGCTGTGGAGCGAGGTGTTCTGGGGCCCGGTCGCCGACGTCGTCCCCGACGCCGACCGCACCGACAGCGTCGTGGTGGGCACCGCCCGGACCCCGCGGCTCATGCTCGTCGCCGCGGCGGCCGCGGTGGTCGCCGGCCTGGCGAT
Organism: uncultured Frankineae bacterium; assembly: GCA_902805775.1. Taxonomy (GTDB): domain Bacteria; phylum Actinomycetota; class Actinomycetes; order Mycobacteriales; family SCTD01; genus SCTD01. Next base: position 11,535 of record CADCUB010000019.1, read on the forward strand.
CCCCGTCCTGGCCGGGCCGCTGTACGCGCTGAGCGAGCGCGCCGCCGAGGACCTCGTCGCCCGCGACGCGTACGTCTCCGCCGTGCTCGGGGACGGCCGGTGACGCGGCGCAGCGGGACCGCCGTGCTCGTCGCCTGGCTGACGCTGGTCTGGGTGGGACTGTGGGGCTCGGTCACCGCGGCCAACGTGCTGGGGGGCCTGGCCGTGGCCCTCGTCCTCGTGCGGGTGCTGCGCCCGTCGCCCGCGGGGGCGCCCGCCGTCGTGTCGCCGCCCGCCCTGCTGCGCTTCGTCCTGCGCTTCCTCGTCGACCTGGTGGTCTCCAGCCTGCAGGTGGCCCGGCTCGCGGTGGGCCGCCGCGTCGAGCTGCGCTCGGGGATCGTGTCGGTGCAGGTGCCGGGCGCCTCCGACACGCTGCTCACCGTGCTCGCCGACGCCATCACCCTGACCCCCGGCACCCTGACGGTCGAGGTCGACGCGAGCACCGCGACGCTGTACGTCCACGCGCTCGACGTCGGGGAGGGGCCCGAGGGGGTGCAGCGGCTGCGGGCGAGCCTGCGCGAGCAGGCGCGGGCGGTCGTGCGGGCGATGGGCACGGCCGAGGCGCGCTCGCACCCGACCCCGCTCGGCCGCACCGGGGACCGTCGACGGGAGGGACAGCCGTGACCGCCGTGTTCGCCGTCTGCTTCGCAGGACTGGCCGTGGCCGCCCTGCTCGTGCTGGTGCGCCTGCTGCTCGGGCCGTCCGTGCCCGACCGCATCGTCTCGCTCGACACCCTGCTGCAGGTCGTCGTCGCGGGGGTCGCGATCGCCGCGGCCCGCACGCGCAGCGGCGAGTTCCTGGCCGTGCTGCTCGCCGTGTCGCTGCTGGGGTTCCTCGGCACCGTCGTCGTCGCGCGCTTCGTCGAGCGGCGGGGGGCCTAGCCGTGCGCGACGTCCTGAGCGCCGTCCTCATGCTGACCGGTGTGGCGCTGGCCCTGGTGGCCGCCCTGGGGCTCGTCCGCTTCCCGGACGTCTTCAGCCGCATGCACGCCGCCACCAAGCCGTCGACGCTGGGCCTGCTGCTCATCACCGTCGGGGCGGCCGTGCGGATGCGGGAGGGCGGCGACGCCGTCGCGCTGCTGCTCGTCGCGGCCTTCCAGTTCGTCACCGGGCCCGTGGCCGCCCACATGATCGGTCGAGCGGCCTACCGCTCCGGCGCCGGCGCGCAGGCCGGGCTGGTCGTCGACGAGCTCGCCGACGTCAGCGCTCCGCCTGCCTGAGCCGGGGGTCGAGGGCGGCGACCACGACGTCGGCCACGGCGTTCGCGACGATGACCAGCACCGCGACGAACGTGACCACGCCGACGACCAGGCTGCGGTCGCGGGCGGCGATGGCGGAGAACAGCAGCCCTCCGACGCCGGGCACCCGGAAGACGCCCTCCACGACGACCAGGCCGGTGACCAGCTGCCCCAGGTCGGCCGCGAGGAAGGTCGCGACGGGGATCAGCGACGGGCGCATGGCGTGCACGGTCGTGACGCGCCACGGGGTCAGGCCGCGGGCCCGCGCCGCCGCGCTGTAGGGCGCGCGCAGGGCGACGAGCAGCTCCTCGCGCAGCAGCAGCGCCAGGTAGCCCGCCGACACGGCGGCCAGCGACAGCACCGGCAGGACGTAGCCCTGCCAGCCGGCGCCGGTGCCGGCCGCCGGCAGCACCCCCAGCTGCACGCCGAAGACCGTCCGGGACACGTACGCCGCGACCAGCACCGGGGTGGCGACGGCGAGCAGCGCCGCCGCGTCGACCCAGCGGCCCAGCCGGGTGCCGGTACGGGCCGCCGAGACCGCCCCGGCCACCACTCCCGCGACCGCCTGCACGACCAGCGCGCCGCCCAGCACGACCGCGCTCGTGGGGCCGGCGGCGCGGATGAGCGTCCACACCTCGACCCCGGGCTCGGGCCGTCCGAACGGGTCGCGCGGGAAGGTCCGGCCGAGGTCGAGCGTCAGCACGTCGCGCAGGTAGAGCAGGTACTGCTCGAGCACCGGCCGGTCGAGCCGCAGCTGCTCCTGCACGCGGGCGTACGCCTCGGGGGTCGGCTGACGGAAGCCGAACAGCGCGCGCACCGGGTCGCCGGGGAGCACCGTGATGGCGAACCACAGCAGCGTCAGCACCACGAGCAGCGTCAGCAGCATCTGCAGCAGGCGCGCCACCGCGAACCGGACCACGTGCCCTCCTCGCCTCGGCCCGTCGGCGAGGATCGCACCATGAACGCAGTCCCGTCCGCCGTCCGCGGAGTGCGCGGCCTGCGCCGGCCGCGCGCGGACGTCGCCGTGCCCGGGGCCGTCCTCGCCCTGGTCGTGGCGATGGCGCTGGTGCCGGGCGCCTTCACGCGCGGCGACCCCGAGCGGTGCTCGCTGTCGCGCGCGCTCGAGGGACCCAGCTGGGGCCACCCGTTCGGCTTCAGCCTGTTCGGGTGCGACTACTGGACCGACACGGTCTACGCCGCGCGCACCTCGATGGCGATCGCCGCGCTGACGGTCGTCGGGACCGCCCTGATCGCGGTGGTGCTGGGCTCGCTGGCCGGCTTCCTGCGCGGCTGGGTCGACGTCCTGGTCAGCCGGGCGACCGACGTGTGGGCCGCGATGCCGCTGCTGCTCGGCGGCATCGTCGTGCTCAGCGCGCTGCAGGTCAGGGGCGTGCTGTCGGTGTCGCTGGTGCTGGTGCTGTTCGGCTGGCCGGCGATGGTGCGCCTGCAGCGGGCCAGCGTGCTGCAGATCGCCTCCCGCGACCACGTCACCGCGGCGCGCGCGCTCGGCGCCTCACCGGCCCGGGTGCTGGTGCGCCACGTGCTGCCGAGCGCGCTGCGGCCGCTGCTCGGCTACGCCAGCGCGTACGCCGGGCGGGTCATCGGGATCGAGGCGACGCTGACCTACGTCGGCGTCGGGCTGCAGCAGCCGACGCTGTCGTGGGGGCTGCTGCTCCTGCAGGCCCAGAACCGGCTGGCCGCCGCGCCGCACCTGCTGCTGCCCGCCGCGCTGCTGCTGCTGGCGGTCGGGAGCCTGGTGCTGCTCGGCCAGGCGCTGTCTCGCCGCGCCGCCGGCCGGGCGATGTAGGGGCGCCGGGGCGGGTCTCGACCGGATGTGCGCCGCCCCTCGAGCGCCGATCATGGAGTTGTTGCACGTTCCGGAGGCGCCCGCACGCTCGGCGGGTGAGCCAGAACTCCATGATCGGCGAACTGAGGCTCAGCTCTTGGAGGCCAGCTTTCCCATCGTCTCGTCGATCTGGGTGACGACCGTCGGGTCGGCCAGCGTGGTGACGTCACCCAGCTCGCGCCGCTCGGCGATGTCGACCAGCAGCCGGCGCATGATCTTGCCGCTGCGGGTCTTGGGCAGCTCGGGCGACAGCACGATCTGCCGCGGCTTGGCGATCGCGCCGATCTCCTTGGCCACGTGGTTGCGCAGCTCGGTCACGAAGCCCTCGGCGCCCGACTCGTCGTCGGTGACGTCGCCCTTCACGGTCACGAACGCCACGATGGCCTGCCCCGTCGTCGGGTCGGCCGCACCCACGACGGCGGCCTCGGCGACCTTCGGGTGCGACACCAGCGCCGACTCGACCTCGGTGGTCGAGATGCGGTGCCCGCTGATGTTCATCACGTCGTCGACGCGCCCGAGCAGCCACAGCACGTGGTCCTCGTCCCACTTCGCGCCGTCGCCGGCGAAGTACTGCCCCTCGAAGCGCGACCAGTAGGTGTCCTTGTAGCGCTCGTCGTCGCCCCAGATGCCGCGCAGCATCGACGGCCACGGCTCGGAGAGCGTCAGGAACCCGCCGCCGGTCTCGCCGACCGACACGCCCTCGCCGTCGACCACGTCCACGGCGATCCCCGGCAGCGGTCCCATCGCCGAGCCCGGCTTGGTGGAGGTGACGCCCGGGAGCGGGCTGACCATGATCGCGCCGGTCTCGGTCTGCCACCAGGTGTCGACGATCGGGCAGCGGTCGCCGCCGATGACCCGGCGGTACCACATCCAGGCCTCCGGGTTGATCGGCTCACCGACCGACCCGAGCACCCGCAGGCTGCTCATGTCGTGCTTGGCCGGCAGGTCCTCGCCCCACTTCATGAAGGTGCGGATGGCGGTCGGGGCGGTGTACAGGATGGTCACGCCGTACTTCGCGATGATCGACCACCAGCGGTCGCGGCCACCGGCGTCGGGCGTCCCCTCGTACATCACCTGCGTCACGCCGTTGGCCAGCGGGCCGTACGTCAGGTAGCTGTGGCCGGTCACCCAGCCGACGTCGGCGGTGCACCAGTAGACGTCGGTCTCGGGCTTGAGGTCGAACACCGCCCAGTGGGTCCACGCGGCCTGCGTGAGGTAGCCGCCGGAGGTGTGCAGGATGCCCTTGGGCTTGCCGGTCGAGCCGGAGGTGTAGAGCAGGAACAGCGGCTGCTCGGCGTCGAACGCCTGCGCCTCGTGCTCCTCCGGCTGGCTGTCGACGGCGTCGCTCCACCACAGGTCACGGCCCTCGACCCAGTCGACGTCCTGCCTGGTGCGCTTGACGACGAGCACGTTCGTCACGGACGGACAGCGCTCGAGCGCCTCGTCGACGGCGGGCTTGAGAGCGCTCGGCGCGCCGCGGCGGTAGCCGCCGTCGGCGGTGATGACGACCTTGGCCTCGGCGGCGGTGATCCGGTCGACGAGCGCCTGCGAGGAGAAGCCGCCGAAGACGACCGTGTGGGCGGCGCCGATGCGGGCGCAGGCCAGCATCGAGATGACCGCCTCCGGCACCATCGGCAGGTAGATGCACACGCGGTCGCCGGCCGAGACGCCGAGCGACTCCAGGGCGTTGGCGGTCATGCAGACCTGGCGCTTCAGCTCGGTGTAGGTGAGGTCGCGGGTGTCGTCCTCCGGCTCCCCGACCCAGTGCAGCGCGATGCGGTCGCCGTTCCCGGCGTCGACGTGGCGGTCGACGCAGTTGACGGCCACGTTGAGCCGGCCGCCGACGAACCACTTGGCGAACGGCGGCTGCCAGTCGAGGACCTCGTCCCAGGGCGTCTCCCACTGCAGGCGCCCGGCCTGCTCGGCCCAGAAGCCCAGCCGGTCCTGCGCGGCGCGCTCGTACGCCTCGGCCTTGACGTTGGCGGCGGCCGCCAGCTCCGTCGGCGGGTCGAAGCGGCGGCTCTCGGTCGACAGGGCCTCGAGGCCGGTCTGCTGCGTCACGGTGGCGCTCCTCCAGGGGGTCGGGGGGCTCCACGTTGTCGCACCGTGACCCGGCTCACAAGACCGGGTCCCGCTACGGGTCCGGTCAGCGGTCGATCCGGTCGGACGGGCGGTCCGGTGCCCGAGCCGGTCCGCCGGGCTGCCGTCCCAGCGGGCGCGGTCTACCCTCGGCCTCCGGGCCACGAGGAGGTGTGCCGTGCCGCTGTTCGCACGCAGGGCGCGCCCCGAGCCCGCGCCGCTGCGGCTGGTGGTGCCCCGCCTGGACGGCACGGGCTGGCCGGACCGGGCCGTCGTCGGCCGGCCCACCTTCGACGCCGCCGCCTACCACGAGATGGGCACCCGACGGGCGTACGAGCCGGAGGCCCACGCGGTCGCCGACACGCTGGTGCCCGCCGCCCTGGAGCGGATCCGCACCGGCGCCGGCCCCGACGACGAGCCCTACCTCGTGAAGGTCTTCGTCGTCGCGGCCCGGGTCGGCACCGGCATCGGCCTGGTCGACCGCGAGCAGGCCGCGCCCGGCTCGGACGTGCTCGACCGCGCGGTCGCCGGGGCGCTGTGGCAGGCGCGGCGCGAGCTGCCGGCGATGCGCGAGGACTGGGCGCGGACCGCCGGGTGGTTCCTGCTCGCCGGCCACCGCCTCGGACGGCAGGGCCCCGGCGCGCTCCCCGTGCTGCTCGACGGGCTCCCGGCCGCGTGAGCACCGGCGACCCGCCGTGGTCGCTCGACCGTCCGCCGCCCGGGCACGGCAGCAGCGGCGACCGGGCCTGGGCGGTGGCGGCGCACGTCGGCCTGGTGCCGCTGCCGATCGCGGTGCCCCTCGCGGTGGTGCTGTTCCGCGGGCACCTCTCGCCGTACGTCTGCCACCAGGCCGTGGAGGCGCTCAACTTCCACATCACCGTCGTGCTGGCGATGCTCGGCTGCTCGCTGCTGGCGGTCGTGGCCGGCGGGATCGTCGCGCTCCCGCTGGTGCTGCTCACCGCGACGGTCCTGGCGGGACGTGCCGCCGTGGCGGCCCGGCGGGGCGCCTGGCACCGCTACCCGGTCAGCCTGCGGCTGCTGTCCTGAGCACGCGGACGGGCCGCCGCCCCGGAGGACGACGGCCCGTCGGACGAGCAGGTGCGCCTAGTGGTGCGCGATCTCGTTGCTGGAGCCGGCACCGGTGAGGGAGCGGACCTCCATCTCGGCGTACTTGGCCGCGTTGTACTCCTTGCTGGTGACCGCGCCGAGGTAGCCCAGCAGGAACGACGCCGGGATCGAGACCAGGCCCGGGTTGGCCAGCGGGAACCACGCGAAGTCGGAGTCGGGGAACATCGACGTCGGCAGGCCCGACACGGCCGGCGAGAACAGGATCAGCACCAGCGTGATGATCAGACCGCCGTAGATGCTCCACAGGCAGCCGCGGGTGTTGA
>CADCUB010000020.1 GCA_902805775.1 uncultured Frankineae bacterium
GGGGCGGGGGCGGGCGCGTCGGCCTGAGGTGCCCGACCGTTCGGAGCGGCCGGAGGCGCGGGGGTGGCCGTCGCCGTGCCCCCGGCAGCGCCCTCGCCGGGGGAGTAGTCGGACAGGAACTCGCGCCAGGCGTCCGACACGCTGTCGGGGTCCTTGAGGTACTGCTGGTGGATCTCGTAGACCAACCACTCGTTGGCCCCGAAGTCCGTCTGCTGTCCCGGCTGCGTCGACACGCTGCGCGCCTCTTCCCGTGGGGTCCGCTTCCTGCCCGGGGGTCGAGGCTACTCGGCGGGCAGGGCCGAGGTGCGCAGCGCCGGCGACTAGTTCGACTCCTCCAGGCGGCTGATCGAGGCCACCGTCTCGGCGGTCTCCCGTTGCGACTCGCTGTCGGCTGCGTTGCGCTCGGCGACCTGCGCGGCGGCCGGCGGGGGCGGGTCCAGGCGCCGGTCGTCGACGACTGCGGCGCCGTCCTCGGGCGGTCCGGTCGGGGTGGCGGCGGGCGGGGCGGGATCCGGTGCGGTCATGGCGGGGCCGTACCCCGCACGGGGCCGCACCCCGCACCAGGGCCGCACCCCGGAACAGAGCCGCACCGCGCACCAAGCCGCACCGCGGAACAGAGCCGCACCCCGCACCAGAGCCGCACGCCGCACAGGCCGCGGGCCTCCACGCCGTCCGGTGGCGGCCCGGTGCCGGGCGCAGCAGGGTGGCGGCATGGCGCAGGACGGCTTCGGCCTCGACGGACGGGTGGCCCTGGTGACCGGCGGCAGCCGCGGCATCGGCCGGGAGGTCGCCCGTGGTCTGGCGAGGGCCGGCGCCACCGTCGTCCTCGTGGCGCGCGACCCGGCGCGCCTGGAGGCCACGGTCACCGACCTGCTGGCGGAGGACCTCGACGTGACGGGTCGGGCCGTCGACGTCGCCGATCCGGCGGGGGTGGACGAGCTCGTCGTCGGGTTGGGGCCCCTGGCCGCCGTCGACGTGCTCGTCAACGCCGCCGCCGTGATGAGCGAGCGCAGCGCCAAGACGCTGCGGACGCCGTACGAGCACTGGCGGCACGTGCTCGGGACCAACCTCGACGGCGTCTTCGCCACGACGGCGGCGTTCGTCCCGGGGATGGTCGAGCGCCGCAGCGGTCGGGTGGTGAACCTCAGCGCCTGCCTGGGCCGGATGAGCGGGCCGGGGACGGCCGGCGGCCTGGCGCCCTACCGCGTCTCGAAGGCGGCCGTCAACGCGCTCACCAAGAACCTGTCGGCCGAGCTGGGCGACGGGCGGCGCGGGGTCCTCGTCGACGCGGTCTGCCCCGGCCACTGCCGCACCGACATGGGCGGGCCCGACGCCCCGCGCAGCGCCGCCGACGGCGCGGACACCGTGCTGTGGCTGGCGCAGCGGGCCGCCGGCCCGACGGGTCTGCTGTGGGAGGACCGGCAACCCGTGCCCTGGTGACCTCCGCTGACGAGCGACACCGCGCGTGGGTCTCCCGCCCGGATCCGGCAGCTGGCTAGGCCGGCGGCGTCCCGACCCGCGGTGTCGACTCGACGGCGAGCAGCGCCGCCCCGACGATCCCCGCGTCGTTGAGGAGCTCGGCGGGTCGCACGGGCGGCCGCACGTCGAGCAGGTGCAGCCACTTCTCGCTCTTCTTGCTGACCCCGCCGCCGAGCACGACCAGGTCGGGCCACAGCAGCGCGTCGACGTGCCGCAGGTAGCGGGTCAGCCGCTGGGTCCACGCCTCCCAGGACAGGTCGTCCCGCTTGCGGGCGGCGTCGGAGGCCCGCGTCTCGGCGTCGTGGCCGTCCAGCTCGAGGTGCCCGAGCTCGGTGTTGGGCACCAACGCGCCGTCGCGGACCAGGGCGCTGCCGATGCCGGTGCCGAGCGTGAGCACCAGGACGGTCCCCCGGACGTCGCGCGCCGCGCCGAAGCGCACCTCTGCCAGCCCGGCGGCGTCGGCGTCGTTCACGACCAGGGCCTCGCGGCCCGTCCGCTCGCGCACCAGCGCACGCACGTCGGTGCCGACCCACGACGGGTCGATGTTGGCGGCCGTGCGGGCGGTGCCGTCGGTGACCACCGACGGCAGCGTCAGGCCGAAGGGGCCCTCGGGCGCGCCGGACTCCTCCAGCACCCGGGCCACCGTGTCGACGACCGCCTCGGGCGTGGCCGGCTGCGGCGTCTCGATGCGCACGCGCTCCGCGGCGAGCGCCCCCCGGCCGAGGTCGACCGGTGCGCCCTTGATGCCGCTGCCCCCGACATCGACCCCGAACCCGAGCTGCTGTGTCCCGACCGCGTCTGCCATGACCCTGCTCTGCCCGGTACGCGCGCTCCCCGCACGTCGCGGCCGTCAGCCGGAGTGCCGGTCCCGGGCGGCGCCGAGGACGTGCACCGTCGCGGCGGGGCGGACCGGCGCCTCGAGCAGCGTCGGCAGCGGGTACTGGGGGACGACCGGCGCGTTGCGCTCGACGGCGGCGAAGGCGGCGTGCTCGGCGGCCAGGAGCGTGCGCAGGGCGTCGAGGTGGCCGTGCACCTGCTGGCAGGCGGCCGGTCCGGAGGCGGTGAGCAGATCGAGCGCCTCGTCGACGGCGCGCCGGCGCGAGAGCCACAGCGCCAGACGTCTCAGCGCGTCGCGCTCCTCGTCCTCCACGGGGTGAGCGTGCCGCCCGCAGGCCCGGGCCGCAGCAGAACGGGCGCGTTGGTGCCGGGTGGGCACGCGTGCCCGTGAGCGGTCACGCTAACTTCATAGCGTGACGACCGTATGACGGTGGATGACTGCCAGCGCGGCGCGCTGCAGGTCGCGCCGGCACGGGCGGTCGAGCTCGCGCTGGTCGAAGGGGCGCTGCGCACGGTCTTCCAGCCCATCGTCGACCTGCGCACCGACGAGGTCGTCGGCTACGAGGCCCTGACCCGTGGTCCGGCCACCGCCGGCGTCGAGAGCCCGGACGCGCTGTTCGCCGCCGCCCGCAGCTGCCGGCGCCTGGCCGAGCTCGACTGGGCCTGCCGCTGCCAGGCGTTCCGGACCGCCGCGTCGGCGCAGCTGCGCCCGCCCCACCGGCTGTTCGTCAACGCCGAGCCGCAGGTGCTGGACACGGCCTGCCCCGACCACCTGCTGCGTGACTGGGTGGCGGCGCACCGCCGGCTGTCCGTCGTCATAGAGGTCACCGAGCGGCACCTGTGCGCTGCCCCGGGGGACCTGCTGCGGGTGGCCGCCACGCTGCACGAGCTCGGCTGGGAGGTCGCGCTCGACGACGTGGGCGCCAACGACGCCGGCGTCGCCCTGCTGCCCGTCCTGCGGCCCGACATCGTCAAGCTGGACATGGCGCTGCTGGCCCCCCGGTTGAGCAGGGCGCAGCGGCAGGTCCTGTCTGCGGTCGAGGCGTACGTCGCCCGCAGCGGCGCACGCGTCGTCGCCGAGGGCGTCGAGACCGAGCAGCACCGCCGCCGGGCGACCGAGCTGGGAGCCGACTGGGGGCAGGGCTGGCTGCTCGGCCGCCCGGGACCGCTCGTGCCCGTGGGCGCGACCAGCGCGGGCAAGCCGACCCGGGTCGGTCCGGGCCCCGGGGCCGACCCGCGGGTGCGCACCGACCCGTTCCGGCTGCTCGCCCTGGCCCAGGACCGGCGAGGGCAGGCGCCGACCCGGTCCGACGAGGCGCAGGTCGCGGTGATGGTGGCCGAGGCCTGCCGGGCGGCCCTCGAGGTCAGTCGCGGATCGCTGGTGGTCGTGGTGCTCGGCCGCACCGCGCTGCACCCGCCCGGACTGGCCGAGCTGCTCGAGCGCCTGCGCGACGTCTGCGCCCTCGTCGTCCTGCTCACCGGTGCGCCGCAGGCGGAGCGCGCGGCCGTGGTGCGCACGACCGTGCTCGACGACGTCGACCCGCTGCGCTCGGACGCCGCCGTCGTGCTGCTGTCCCCCGAGCGCGCCCTGGCCTTCCACGCCCGGCGAGGGCCGGACGGGTCCTGGACCGCCCGCCGGACGACCGACGCCCACGAGGTGGGGGAGGCAGCGCGCTCGATGCTGACGCGGGCCCACCCGGTCGAGCAGGAAGCGGTCCTGACCCTGCCCTGAGCGCCGGCGGCGAGGGGCGCACCCGCGGGTGTCACCCGAACGGCCCTGCGCCGAAGGACTAGTCCTGACCGAAGCACCTCCTACGACCTAGGAGGTCATCATGGAAGCCATCTCGGCCCTCGTCCCGTCCCCGTCCGCCTCGCCCGCTGCTGCCGCGTCCCCGGTCATGGGGATGCTGCAGGCGCACCTGCCGCTGACGCTGCTGCTCGACCTCGCCTTCGGCGTGCGCTCCTCCGAGGTGTACGAGGACGAGACGGCGGACCTGTCGTGGGTGCGCGCCGCCGTCCCGCTGGCCAGCTGACGGTCCAGCCCGCGCCGCACGGCCGGTCCCGCGGGGCGCCGCGGGGGCCGGTTCCGCCGTCCTGACCCCGGCGGCACTGGCCCTCGCGGGCTCGGGGACGCACACTGCCTGGACGGTCCCTGCGTCCCGGGAGGCGTACGTGTCCCACTCGATCTCGGTCCCCGACGGCCTTCCGGTGCTGTCGAGGGGCAAGCACCGCAACCCGCGCCGCGGGGCCTGCTTCATGGAGCTGGCCTCGTTCCTCGCCGGCGAGCGCTGGAGCGACCACCCGTCGTGCACGCACCCGCTGCTGGCCGAGGTCGCCCGCACCGCCAACGACCGCACGTCCGACGCCGGACGCCCGCTGCTGGCGCCGCTGATCCCGTCGGTGGTCGGACTGACGACCGACGACCCGCGCGCCGACGCGAGGATCGCTCTGCACTGCGCGCTCGTCGCGCTGCCGGTGGCGCCCTTCCAGCGACAGCGCGCGCTCGCCGTCGGCGTGCACGCGTGCGAGCGTCAGCTCACCGCGCTCGGCGACGTCGACGCGCTCGCGGCCAGTGCCCAGGCGCTGGCTGACGTGCCCGAGGCGGCGGCCTGGGCCACGGCCTTCCTCGGCCGGTCCGGGCTCGACCGCGACGGCTCGGCCCGGCACTTCCGCCGCACCTCGGCCCCGAGCATCGTCAGCGTGGCGGCCCGGGGCATCGCGGAGGCGGCCACCCCTGCGCAGGACGAGCTGCTCCGGACGATGCTCGAGGGGGCCATCGCCCAGTGCCGCGCCCTGGTGCCCGCACCTGCTGCGGTCGAGCTCGACGGCGGCCGCTGGCAGGAAGCGGTCGCGCTGACGCACTGACGCGGGTGCGGGCCGCCCCAGCGCCGGTCAGCCCGGAGCCGGCGGGCGCACCTGTGCCGGCAGCGTGTCGAACCAGGCCAGGACCGCCCGCTCGTAGTGCATGCCGAACGACACCGTCGCGCGCGCCCAGGGCTCGCCGTCGGGCGCGCGCGCCAGGTCCGCGTCGAGCGCCTCGTAGTCGTGCAGGCGACGACGGTGCTCCTGCCGGCTCGCGGTCAGCAGCTCGCGCAGCGCCGCCTGATCGAGCGAGGCGCCGAAGGAGACCGCCAGCAGCACGGGGATCCGGATGCTGTCGGAGGGCAGCTGCTCGGTCAGCCAGGTGCGGTACCGGTCCCGGCCCGGTCCGGTGATGCGCACCGGTCGGGCCTCCCGCGGGCCCGGGACGCCCGGCTCCACGAGCCCGTCACGCTCGAGGGCGGCCAGCTCCCGGTAGACCTGGCTGCGGGTGAGGCTCCAGAACTGGCCGATCCGCAGCTCGGCGAGGCGCACGAGCTCGCCGCCGGTGAGCTCGCCGCCACAGCCGTCCAGGAGCGCGAGCAGCGATGCCTGCGTCGCGTTCACGGAGCTTGACTGTCCACAGTAGACGGTGCATGCTGGCTGTCCATTGTGGACGGAGGTTACGCCATGCACTGCACACGAGGCACGACACCGGTCGACACGCGGACGCCGGTGGGGCAGGTGCGGTCGGCGGCGGTCCGGGTCGGTGACCGCGAGCGGGAGCGGACCGCCGTGCTGCTCACGGACGCCGCGGCTGCCGGACTGCTCACGCTGGCCGAGCTCGACGACCGGCTGGCCCGCGCGTGGCGAGCCGGCACGGGAGCGGAGCTGAGCGCCCTCGAGGACGACCTGCCGACGAGCCTGCTCCGCGAGCGCGACCGCCGGGAGGCCGCCGCTCGCGCGCGGGAGCTCGCACGCGCCGGCCTCGGACCGCACGTCGCCAGCTACCTCGGCGTCATGGCGCTGCTGACGGCGATCTGGCTGCTGGTCGGCCTGGCCGGCGGCGGCTGGTACCCGTGGCCGGTCTGGCCGGCCCTGGGCTGGGGCATCGGCGTGGTCAGCCACGCGCGTGCTGCCCGGGTGCAGGTCGTGCCGTCGCTCCCCTGACCGGTCACGCCCCGACCCGCATGCGGCACAGTCGCCGCATGACGAACGCCGAGACCGACCGGCCGGTCGAGCCCACGACCGGGTGGGAGTGCTGGCTCACCGACATGGACGGCGTCCTCTGGCACGAGGGCCGTGCCCTGCCCGGCGCCGCCGACTTCCTCGCGCGCCTGACCGAGCGCGGCCGGCGCTACCTCGTCCTCACCAACAACTCCACGTACACCCCCCGCGACCTGTCGGCGCGGCTGTCGCGCGCCGGGCTGCTGGTCCCCGAGGAGGCCATCTGGACCTCTGCCCTCGCGACGGCGGACTTCCTGTCGCACCAGCTGCCGCAGGGCTCGGCGTACGTCGTCGGCGAGGCCGGTCTCACCACCGCGCTGCACGAGGCCGGCTTCACGATGACCGACGGCGACCCTGACTACGTGGTGCTGGGAGAGACCCGCACCTACTCCTTCGAGGCGATCACGACCGCGATCCGCCTCATCGAGCGGGGCGCGCGGTTCATCGCCACCAACCCCGACGCCACCGGTCCGAGTGCGGAGGGGCCGGTCCCGGCGACCGGCGCGGTGGCGGCGCTCGTGCGGCGGGCCACGGGCGCGGAGCCGTACTTCGTGGGCAAGCCCAACCCGATGATGTTCCGCAGCGCGATGAACCGCATCGAGGCGCACTCCGGCTCCACCGTCATGATCGGCGACCGGATGGACACCGACGTCGTGGCCGGCATCGAGGCGGGGCTCGACACGATCCTCGTGCTCACGGGATCGACCTCCGCGGAGCAGGTCAGCCGCTACCCCTACCGTCCCGGCCGGGTCCTGGACTCGATCGCGGACGTGCTGCCGCTGGTCTGAGGGTTCGCGAGCGCGCGCCGACGGTGCCCGCGCAGGCAGGCCCGTACCGTCGTCGTCATGGGAGCCGCGGTGCTGAGCAGGTGAGGAGCACGCGCCGGAGCGGGCGGGTTCGTGCACCCCGCCCCCGAGGGCAGGGCTGAGTGGACCTCCCGCTCGTGGTCCTGCTCGTCGCCGGCGCTGCGGTCCTCGTCGGCGCGGCGGTGCAGGGCTCCGTCGGCCTGGGCCTCGGCCTGCTCGCGGCGCCGGTCTTCGCGCTGCTCGACCCGTCCCTGGTGCCCGGCACCATCCTGCTGGTGACGTCGGCCTTGCCGATCCTGACGTCTCTGCGCGAGCTGGACGGCGTCGACTGGCGGGGACTGGGGTGCGCCCTCACCGGGCGCGTGCCGGGCACCGCGGTCGGGGTGTACGTCGTCGCGGCGCACCCGCCGGCGGTCACTGCAGTCGTGGTGGCGGTCGTCGTCCTCGGGGCGGTCGCCCTGTCGGTCCTGACCTGGACGCCGCGTCCCACCCCCCGCGCACTGCTCGTCGCGGGCGCCGTCAGCGGCGTCGGCGGGACCGCGACCTCGATCGGCGGCCCGCCCGTCGCGCTGCTCTACCAGCGGGCGAGCGGGGCGACGCTGCGCTCGACGATGGGGCTCTACTTCCTCGTCGGGAACACGGTCTCGGTGAGTGCGCTGGCGCTGGCCGGCGAGGTGGGCCTGGACGACGTCGGCCGCGCCGCGGTGCTGCTGCCGTTCGTGCTCGCCGGGTTCGTGCTGTCAGGACCGCTGCGGCGCCACGTCGACGGTCCGCGCCTGCGCGTGGCCGTGCTCGCGCTGTCCACCGCCGGCGCCGTCGCCCTGCTCGCGCGCACGCTGCTCGGGCCGCACCTGTGACCGGGTCGGGCGCGCGTCGTCCGGTCCGCCACCGACCTACGCCCGGGGCGGGCGGAGGGCCGCCAGCAGCGCGTCGGTGACCTCGTGCGTGGTCGACGTGCCGCCCAGGTCGCGGGTGCGGACGTCGGTGTCGGCGAGGACCTGCTCCATGGCGGCGACGACCTGGGCCGCGGCCGGACCGTGGCCCAGGTGGTCGAGCATCATCGCGGCCGACCACACCTGGCCGAGCGGGTTCGCCACCCCCTGCCCGGCGATGTCGGGGGCCGAGCCGTGGACCGGCTCGAACATCGAGGGGAACTCGCCCTCGGGGTTGAGGTTGGCGCTCGGCGCGATGCCGATGCTGCCCATCACCGCCCCGCCGATGTCGGTGAGGATGTCGCCGAACAGGTTGGACGCGACGACCACGTCGAAGCGGCCCGGGTCGAGGACGAACATCGCGGCGAGCGCGTCGACGTGGTACTCGGACAGCTCGACACCTGGCCGGGCCGCGACCTGCTCGCGGACGACCTGGTCCCAGAAGGGCATCGTGTGGAGAATGCCGTTGCTCTTGGTCGCCGAGGCCAGCCGTCCGGACCGCGACCGCGCGAGGTCGAGGGCGTAGCGCGTGACCCGCTCGACGCCGGCCCGGGTGAACACCGACTCCTGCACGGCGAACTCGCCGGGCGTGCCGCGCCCGAAGCGTCCCCCCATCTCGGAGTACTCGCCCTCGCTGTTCTCCCGCACGACGAGCATGTCGATCGACGTGACGTCGCGCAGCGGGCTGGTCAGGCCGCGGAGCAGCTTGACCGGCCGGAGGTTGACGTACTGGCGGAACGCGCGGCGGATCGGGATGAGCAGCCCCCACAGGGACACGTGGTCGGGCACACCGGGGAACCCGACGGCGCCCAGCAGCACCTGGTCGTGCTCGCGCAGCTGGTCGATCCCGTCCTCCGGCATCATCGCGCCGGTCCGGGCGTAGCGCTCACAGCTCCAGTCGAGCTCGGTCCAGGTGAAGGAGAAGCCGTGCTGGCGCCCGACCTCCTCCAGGACGCGCTGCGCCGGTGGGACGACCTCCCTGCCGATGCCGTCGCCCGGGATGACCGCGATCCGGTGAGGAGCCACGGCCGGACGCTACCGAGCAGGGCACGGACCTGGTGGACGGGGCGGCCCGCCGTCCCGAGCATGGGGCGGTGACCGCCTCTCGCGCTGCCCTCCCCGGCCACGCCCGAGGCACGGCGGGCTACCGCCGGCTCGTCGCCGCGGTGTGGGCCGCGGGCGTCGGCGCGTTCGCGCTGCTGTACGCCCCGCAGTCGGTGCTGCCGCTCGTCTCCGCGGACCTCGACGTCGGCCCGTCGACGGCAGCGCTCACGATCTCGGTCGCCACCGGCACGCTGGCCGTCGCGCTCGTCCCGATGAGCGCCCTCGCCGAGCGCGTGGGCCGCGCCCGCGTCATGACCGCCGCGCTCGCCACCGCGGCGGTCCTCGGGATCCTGGCGCCCCTCGCGCCGAGCGTGGAGCTGCTGCTGCTCGTCCGCGGCCTGCAGGGCGTCGCCATCGCCGGGCTGCCCGCGCTGGCGATGGCCCACGTGTCGGAGGAGGTGGTCCCGGACGCCGTCGGGGGAGCGATGGGGCTGTTCGTCGCGGGCAACACGGTCGGAGGCCTGTCCGGGCGGCTGCTGTCCAGTGCGGTGGCCGACGTGGCCGGCTGGCGGGCCGGGCTCGCCGCCGTCGGCGTCCTCGCCCTGGCCTGCGTCGCGGCCTTCCACCTGCTGCTCCCGCCGCCGACGACGACGCCGACGGCCACCCCGCAGCGGGTGCTGCGCTCCCACCTGGGCCGGCACCTGCGCGACCCCGGTGTGCGCCGGCTGTGCCTGTCCAGCTTCGTCCTCATGGCCGGCTTCGTGACCGTCTACAACTTCCTCGGCTACCGCCTGCTCGAGCCGCCGTTCGCGCTGTCGCAGCTGCTCGTCGGCCTGGTCTTCGTCTCCTACCTCGCCGGCACCCTCACCGCACCGAGCGCCGGCCGGCTCGGCGACCGGGTCGGCCGGCGCGCCGTGCTGCTCGCCAGCGTGGTGCTGGCCCTGTGCGCGCTGCTGCTGACGCTCAGTGCGCTGCTCCCGCTGGTGCTGGCCGGCCTGGCGCTGTTCACGGTCGGCTTCTTCGCCGCGCACACCTCGGCGAGCGGCATGGTCGGACGCCGCGCGACGACCGGCCGTGCCCAGGCCTCGGCGCTGTACCTGCTGGCCTACTACGCCGGCAGCAGCCTCGGCGGCTGGGTCGGGGGCCTGGCGTACGAGCGCGCGGCCTGGCCGGGCGTCGTCGGCTACGTCGGCGCGCTGCTCCTGGTGGCTCTGGGCCTGGCCCTGCTGCTGCGCCGGACGCCACCGCTCGCAGCGCCGGTCGCACCCCGTGCCGTCCGCGACGGGGGGTGCGACGGCGATCTCGGACGGTGACCCGCGCCGGCGTGGTGCCGGCCGGACGGGAGGAGGTCGCGGACACGACGCCGCAGAACGTGCCGTGCGTCACAGCGGAGGGCTACGGTCGCCGCATCCGAACAACCGCGAGCGAAGGACCGACCCATGCCCCTGCACTCGTCCCCCCTCGCCACGGCCCCCCCGGTCCTCGCCGGGCGCCGCCCGGTGGGCCGCCGTCGCCTGGCCGGGCTGGCCGGCCTGGCCATGGCCTCGCTGACCCTCGCCGCCTGCGGTGGCGGCGGAGCCGGCGGTGGGGGTGGTGGTGGCGGGGAGGAGGCGGCGGCCTATCCGGAGGACGACATCACCTTCGTCGTGCCGTTCTCCGCCGGCGGCCCCACCGACACGGTGACCCGGCTCGTCGCCGAGCCGATGAGCAAGGAGCTCGGCGTGCCGGTCGTGGTCCAGAACGTCGAGGGTGCCGGGGGCACCATCGCCGCCGGCCAGGTGGCCAACGCCGAGTCGGACGGCTACACGGTGCTCATGCACCACATCGGCATGTCGACGGCGCCGTCGCTCTACCCGGACCTCGCCTTCGACCCCCTCGAGGACTTCAAGACCGTCGGGCTGGTCACCGAGGTGCCGATGACCATCGTCGCGCGCAAGGACCTCGAGCCCGACACGCTCGAGGAGCTCGTCACCTACCTCGAGGAGAACGGCGAGGAGGTGACGCTGGCCAACGCGGGCGTGGGTGCCGCCTCCCAGCTGTGCGGGCTGCTGCTGCAGGACGCGCTCGACGTGAAGCTCACCGAGGTCCCCTACGACGGCACCGGCCCGGCGCTCACCGACCTCGTCGGCGGCCAGGTCGACGTCATGTGCGACCAGACGACCAACACGACCGGCCAGATCGGGTCCGGCAAGGTCAAGGCCTACGCGGTGACCACACCGGAGCGCGTCGAGAGCCTGCCCGACCTGCCGACCACGGAGGAGGCCGGCCTGGCCGAGCTCCAGGTCGGCGTGTGGCACGGGCTGTACGTGCCGGCGGAGACGCCGGACGCGGTCGTGGAGAAGCTCACCGACGCGCTCAAGGTCGCGCTGGCGGACCAGAACGTGGTCGACCAGCTGGCCGACCTGGGCGCCGCGCCCTCCTCGGCGGAGGACGCGACCCCCGAGGCCCACACCGAGCAGCTGTCCAGCCAGATCGACCTCTGGCAGCCGATCATCGAGGAGGCCGGGGTCTCCGGGAGCTAGTGCCTGCCGGTGGTGGGGCGGTCGCCCGTCGACGGGGCGGCCGCCCCACCACCGTCCCCGACGAGTGAGGACGCCGTCTTGACACTGCGCGACGCACGCAAGGACCTGCTGGCCGGGGCGGTCTTCATCGGCTTCGGCCTGGCCTTCGCCGTCACTGCGACGACGTACGAGGTCGGCACCCTGCTGCGCATGGGGCCCGGCTTCTTCCCGCTCGCCCTCGGGGGGATCCTCGTGGTGCTGGGCGTCCTGATCGCCGTCACGGGCTTCCTCGCGGCCTCGGGCGGCGAGATCGGCACGGTCCCCTGGCGGGCGCTCGTGCTGCTGCTGGCCGCGATCCTGTTCTTCGGGTCGACGGTGCGCGACCTCGGCCTCGTGCCGGCGCTGTTCGTGGCGGTCCTGCTCGCCTCGTTCGCCGGTCGCGGTGTCCGCCTGGTGCCGGCCCTGTTCATCGCCGTGGCCCTGACGGCGCTCAGCGTGCTCATCTTCGTCTACGCGCTGCAGCTGCGGCTGTCGCTGCTCGGTCCCTGGCTGGGGGGCTGAGCCGGGATGGGTGTCCTGGACGGCCTCGCACTCGGCTTCGAGACGGCCTTCACGCCGACGAACCTGCTGTTCTGCCTCATCGGGGTGGCGCTCGGCACCGCCGTCGGGGTGCTCCCCGGCATCGGGCCGACCGCCACGATGGGGATGCTGCTGCCCATCACCTTCGGCTTCGACCCGGTCACCTCGCTCATCATGCTGGCCGGCATCTACTACGGCGCCCAGTACGGCGGGTCGACGACCGCGATCCTGATCAACCTGCCGGGCGAGTCGTCGGCGGCCGTCACCGCCATCGACGGGCACGAGATGGCCAAGCGGGGCCGGGCCGGCAAGGCGCTGGCCACCGCGGCGCTCGGCTCGTTCTTCGCCGGGACGGTGGCGACGGTCGTCGTGGCGCTGGTCGCCACCCCCATCTCCCGGGCAGCCCTGAACTTCGGGCCGGCCGAGTTCTTCTCCCTCATCGTCCTCGGCCTCATCGCCTCGATCACCCTGGCCAGCGGGTCGACGCTCAAGGCGCTGGCCATGATCGTGCTCGGGCTCCTGCTCGGCACGGTCGGGCAGGACCTCGGCACCGGCGTGCCCCGGTTCACCTTCGGGGTGCCCGAGCTGTACCAGGGCCTGCAGTTCGTCTCGCTCGCGGTCGGGCTGTTCGGCGTCGCTGAGATCATCCGCAACCTCGAGGGCGACATGACGCGCAGCGTCATGGTCGAGAAGGTCGAGAAGCTCCGGCTGGAGCGCGAGGACTTCCGCCGGATCCGCATGCCCGTGCTGCGCGGCACCGCACTGGGGTCCGTGCTCGGCGTCCTGCCGGGAGCCGGCCACGTCCTCGCGTCGTTCGTCTCCTACTCGGTCGAGAAGCGCGCCTCGAAGCACCCCGAGGAGTTCGGGAAGGGGGCCATCGAGGGCGTCGCGGGCCCCGAGTCGGCGAACAACGCGGCCGCGCAGACGTCCTTCATCCCCCTGCTGACGCTGGGCCTGCCCGCCAACTCGATCATGGCGCTGCTCGTCGGGGCGCTGCTCATCCAGGGCATCGTCCCCGGGCCCAACGTCATCAACGACGAGCCGGAGCTGTTCTGGGGCCTGATCGTCTCGTTCTGGATCGGCAACCTGTTCCTCGTCCTGCTGAACCTCCCGCTCATCGGGGTGTGGGTGAAGATGCTCACCATCCCGTACCGGTGGCTCTTCCCGGCGATCATCGCCTTCGCCGCCATCGGCACCTACTCGCTGAACCGCAACCCCTACGACGTCTACGCCATCGCGTTCTTCGCGATCCTCGGCTACGTGCTGATCAAGCTGGGGTGCGAGCCGGCGCCGCTGCTGCTCGGCTTCGTCCTGGGGCCGCTGCTCGAGGAGAACCTGCGCCGAGCGCTGACGATCTCCCGGGGCGACGCGACCGTCTTCGTCACCCGGCCCCTGTCGCTGACGCTGCTCCTGCTCGCTGCGGTGGCCTTCGTCGTGGCGGTGCTGCCCGCCGTGCGCCGCAAGCGCGAGGTCGTCTTCGAGGAGGAGGACTAGCGAGCCGGACCAGGGAGGCGCTGCACGCGGTCACCGACGACCTCAGGCGCGACGGCCGGCCGCTGGCTACTCGTGCAGGGCGCGCAGCACCGCGTAGAAGTCCGCCTTGGCCTCGAAGCCGATGCCGGGGCTCTCGGTGAGCCGGACGTGGCCGTCCTCGACGACGGCGTCGTCGGCGAAGCCGCCGGTCGGCTGGAACTCGCCCGGGTAGGACTCGTTGCCGCCCAGCTTGAGCGCGGCCGCGATGTGCAGGGAGAACTGGTGCCCGCCGTGCGGGATGCACCGCCGTGAGGACCAGCCGTGCTGGGCGAGCACCTGCTGCGTGCGCAGGTACTCGGTCAGGCCGTAGCTGAGCGCCGGGTCGAACTGCAGGTAGTCGCGGTCCGGGCGCATGCCGCCGTAGCGCAGCAGGTTGCGGGCGTCCTGCACGGAGAACAGGTTCTCCCCCGTGGCGAGGGCCCCGCTGTAGTGCTCGGCCAGGACCGCGTTGAGCCGGTAGTCCAGCGGGTCGCCGACCTCCTCGTACCAGAACAGCCCGTACGGCTCGATGGCCTTGCCGTAGGCCAGGGCGGTGCTCAGGTCGAAGCGTCCGTTGACGTCGACCGCCAGCCGTGAGCCGTCGCCGTCGAGGACGGCGAGGACGGCCTCGATGCGCGCGAGGTCCTCGGGCAGGTCCGCCCCGCCGATCTTCATCTTGACGACGCGGTAGCCCGAGTCGAGGAAGCCGCGCATCTCGTCCTGCAGCTCCCGGAGCCCCTTGCCCGGGGCGTAGTAGCCGCCGGCGGCGTAGACGAAGACCCGGTCGTCGGGTGCGCCGTCGCCGTAGCGCTCGGACAGGTACCGGTACAGCGGCTGGCCGGCGATCTTGGCGGCCAGGTCGAACAGCGCCATGTCGACCACCCCGACGGCGACGGACCGCTCGCCGTGCCCGCCCGGCTTCTCGTTCCTCATCATGACGGGCCAGGCCCTGGTCGGGTCGAGCTCGCCCGCTCCGTCGAGCAGGTCCCCCTCGGGCGCGGCCTGCAGCCGCGGCAGGATGCGGCGGCGCAGGATGTCGCCGGCGCTGTAGCGGCCGTTGGAGCTGAAGCCGTACCCCACGACGGGCCGGCCGTCGCGGACGACGTCGCTCACGAGGGCGACGATGGAGCAGTCCATGGTGCTGAAGTCGATCCAGGCGTTCCGGATCGACGAGCTGATGGGGACGACGCCCTCGTGCACCGACACGATCCTCATGGCGCGGTCCCTCTCTCGGGCACGGAGCACGGCCGACGGGTCGCTGACCCGCGTCGGCGTCCATGGTCCAGCACCGTCCGACGCCGCTGCGCAGGTGGCGTGCCGGCGGCGGCACGCTGCGCCGCCCGTCGCCGCGGCCTCGACGAACGTCGTGCGGACGCTCGGCATCGGACACGGATCATCCCGTCTGGCCGCTGTCGGCGGTGAGGACGGTGGTGCAGGTTGCGAGGTCGTTGCGGAGCCGGTGCTGGTCGGCGTCGCTCAGCGGCGAGAGCATGCGGCGCTCGACGGCCCGGACGGCGACGCTGGCGACGTGCAGGTGCTGACGGCCGGCCCCTGTGAGCTGCGTGGGCAGGGCCTTCCCGTGAGAGGCGGTGGCCGGTCGGCTGACCAGCCCGCGGTCCTGCAGGCCGCGGAGCACGCCGTGCATCGCCTGGCGGGTGACGAAGGTCGCGCGAGCCAGCTCGGCGTTGGACAGGCCCGGTCGCTGCGAGAGCACCTCGAGGCACGAGTACTGCGGAACTGTGAGGTCCAGCGGGCGCAGTACGGCGTCCATGGCCGACCGGAGCGCCACCGCAGCCTGCTTGAGGGCGTACCCCACGGACTGCTGCAGGTCCCCGACGGCCTCCGCTTGACTCATGTCAGGATCCTGACACATGCTGTCTGTGTCAACGTCCTGACAGCCGAGGAGCACCACGATGACGGTCACCGGACCCGACCTCGCCCTGCAGGTCCGCGACCTGGAGCGCTCAGCATCGTCCTACGAGACCCACCTGGGACTGCGCCGCGTGCCGACCAGCCCGCCCGGCGCAGTCCTGTTCGCCACCGAGCCCGTCGCGTTCGCGGTCCGTGAGCCCCTGCCCGGCGTCGACCTGGACGCCGCCAGCCCCCGCCCCGGCACCGGCGTCGCCCTGTGGCAGCACGCCGACGACGCCGAGGCGCTGCGCGACGCCCTCTCCGCCGCCGACGTGCCGATCCCAGCCGCCCCGGTCGACGGTCCCTTCGGGCGGACCTCCAGCTTCAGCGACCCCGACGGCAACGTCATCACGATCCACGACGGCCGCCACGCCACGAGCAGCCGACCATGAGGTCGCACACCCAGGAGTTCGAGGTGCTCGGCCCGTGGTCGCTGACGACGAGCCGAGCCTTCTGGGAGGGCTTCACCCCGGCCGCGCTGCCCACGCAGGGCCTCCGGGACGCCGAGCAGCTCTCCACGGTGTTCCGCGTCGAGGCCGACTGGTCCCGCGCGCACGCGACGGTGAGCCAGCACGCAGACCACGCTCAGATCACCGTCACGGGGGATGGCGACCTGCACGCAGCTGCCGAGCAGGTCCGCCGGTTCCTGTCCTTGGACGTCGACGGCCGCGCCTGGCCGGACGTCGCGGCGCGCGACTCCATCATCGCCGACGCACAGCGCCGGCTGCCCGGCCTACGGCCCTGCGGCTTCCACTCCCCGTACGAAGCCGCCGCCTGGTCGGTGCTGTCCCAACGCGTCCGCATCGTGCAGGCTGCACGACTGCGGGACGACATCGTCTCCCGCCACGGTGACGAGGGCGCCTTCCCCTCACCCCGACGGCTGCGGATGCTGGAGCTGGACCTCCCGGGCCGCAAGACCGAGTACCTGCACTCCGTCGCAGAAGCCGCGCTCGACGGAGCCCTGGACACCGCCGCGCTCCGGGCGACCGAGCCGGCGCACGCTGCAGAAGCAGTGCAGCGGATCAAGGGCCTCGGACCGTTCGCAGCCGAGCTCGTCGTCCTCCGCGGCGCCAACGCCCCCGACGCCGTGCCCCGGCACGAACGCAGGCTCGACGACGAGGTCACCGAGCGCTACGGCTCCACACGATCCCTGGCCGAGGTCTCCGCCGCCTGGCGTCCCTACCGCACCTGGGCGGCCGTCCACCTGCGCATCCTCCGTGAGCACCGCACTCAGGAGATCGGAGGCCGGAACCCGCCGTCGGACCGTTCGGCGGGTCTCTCCGAGCGGGGGCGCCACACGGTCACATCCCCGCCGGAGCCAGCCGATGACCGGCAGCCCCGACCGCCCGAGGGCTAGCAGGCGCACCCACCCGAGGACTCACTGGACCTCGAGGACGACCGCCGGACCGTCCCCGCGCCGCAGGGCCGTCGACGACGTCCCCGGTCAGGACAGCCCGCCGCCGACCGTGGCCGGTGCGAGCACGGTGGGGTTCGCGCAGTGCACGAGCGGCTCGTCGGCGAGGTGGCGGCGGACGTCGGCTGCCAGGAGTCCTGCGGCGCGCAGTGCCGTCTCCTTGCTGGCTCCGGCCAGGTGTGGTGTGAGCACGACGTTGGGGGTCCGCAGCAGGCGCGAGCCTGCCGGGACGGGCTCCTCCGGGTACACGTCGAACGCGGCTGCGAACAGGTGCCCGGAGTCGAGCGCGTCGCAGGCAGCGTCGTAGTCCAGCAGCGAACCGCGGGCGCAGTTGACGAGGACCGAGCCCGGCGGCATCGCGGCGATCTGCGCCGCCCCGATCATCTGGCGCGTCTCGGAGGTGGCCCGCGCGTGCAGCGAGACGACCGTCGACCGCGCGAGGAGCTCATCCAGGCCGACGGCGGCGACGCCCGGTGGGAGGTCGGCGGGGTCGACGTACGGGTCTGCGACGAGGATGTCGGCGCCGAAGCCGCCGAGGATGCGGGCGACCCGGCTGCCGATGGCGCCGTAGCCGACGAGACCGACGGTGCTGCCGGAGATCTCGGGACCGACTCGTTCGTACTGGTAGAGGTCGCCGCGCCACGTCCCGCCGGCCAGCTCGCCGTGCGTCTCCGGGATCCGGCGTACCGCAGCGAGGAGCAGCCCGACGGTGTGCTCCGCTGTCGCGACGGCGTTGCGCCCGGGGGCGA
The DNA here is from genome assembly GCA_902805775.1 of uncultured Frankineae bacterium. Classification (GTDB taxonomy): domain Bacteria; phylum Actinomycetota; class Actinomycetes; order Mycobacteriales; family SCTD01; genus SCTD01. The sequence goes on from CADCUB010000020.1 coordinate 17,791, forward strand.
AGGTGACGGCGACGCCGTGCCGGGTCGCTGCTGCCAGGTCGGTGTTGACCGGACCTCCCCGTGCGACGCCGAAGAGCTCGAGGTCGGGGCAGGCGGCGAGGACTCGCTCGGTCAGCGGCGCCATCTGCGTCAGGCAGATGCGCCGGCCGCGGAGCGCGTCGATGAGCTGTTCCTCGGTGCCGGACGCCTCGTCGACGTCGCCGACCCGGCCGAACGGCTCGACCGGCCACGGCA
>CADCUB010000021.1 GCA_902805775.1 uncultured Frankineae bacterium
GACGCACCAGCTCTCCGTCGACGGTGCAGGCGTCCATGGCGGCCGGGTAGACGGCCACCGTCCCCCGCAGCACGGCGTAGGCCTCCACGGGCTCGGGATAGGTCCAGGCGGCCCGCGGCGCGGTACGCCCGCCGCCGACGACGTCGTAGTAGGCCGCGACGCCCTTCCACTCGCAGAACGACGACCCGGCCGCCGGTCGGAGCGCGCCGGGGATCCAGTCCTGCACGGGCAGGTACCAGCCCGGCGGGTGGCTGGTCTCGAGCACGCGCAGGGCACGCGAGGTGCGGCACACCTCGACGCCGCCGAGCACGACGACCACTCGCCGGTCCGACGGCTCGACGCGGGGCGGCCTGGGGTAGTCCCAGACGGACTCGCTCAGCGCCGGCGGTCCGCGCGCGTCCTGCGGCGCGAGCGGCGGCGACGGGACAGCAGGGCGATCAGGCCCGCGAGCGCCGCGAGGCCCGCCCCGAGGTAGACCGGCGGCACGGGCGGCACGGCGCCCGACCCGGTGGGCGTGCCCGCACCGGTCGGCCGCAGCGAGCCCCCGGAGCGCTCGGCGCCGTCGGCCAGCGAGCCGGCAGCGCCGGGCTCGGGCGGCGGCAGCGCACCCGCGTCGACCGACACGGTGTTGGCCGGCAGCGGCGACGGCGCGAGCTCCGCCGTGCCCGACGGCTCGGAGCCCGCCGGGCTGGCGCTGCCGATCGCCACCGACGTCGCCGGGGTCAGCGGGCTGCGGACCGGCTCGGAGTCCGCGCTGCCCGACACCCGCTCCTTGACCTGCGCGGCGGCCGTCTTGACGGCCTCGCCGGCCACGAGGGCCTTCTCGCGGACGACCTCGGCAGCGGTGCTGGCGTGCTCCTTGACGATGACGGTGGCGTCGTTCAGGCCCTCCCGGGCCTGCTGCTTGCCCCGCTCGACGACCTTCTTGGGGCTGACCCGGTCGACGATGGCGTCGATCGTGACCGCCAGCTCCTCGCGGGTCTTCTCGATGTCGCTGACGAGCTGGTCGGTGTCGGTCGTGCCGGCGTGCGAGCTGGCCCGCCGCTCGGCGGCCGTCACCGGCTGCGCGGACGAGGTCCCCTCGTTCGCCTGGCTGGTCGTCTCGTCGGCCACGTGCTCGCTCCCTGCTCGTCCGTTCGCCCCGGCGCGCGCGCCCCGGAGCCTCCTGTGGTCTCGACACGCCTTGCCCGTCGCCGCGCCGGAGGAACCGTCCCGATGACCTCTACCGGTCGCGGACGCGCAGCGGCACGTCGTCCTGCAGGTGTCCCGCCCCGGAGCGCCTGACGGCGGGACGCCGGTTGCACCACCCGCGTGCCTGCCGCACGATGCGGCGGCGCCCCGACCCGCCCGTCCAGCACAGGAGACCGCATGGCCGCTCCGCAGCGCCTCGAACCGGGTCAGCCGGCCCCTGACTTCACGCTGCCCGACGCCGACGGCACGCCCGTCGCGCTGCACGACCTGCGCGGGCGCAAGGTCGTCCTCTACGTCTACCCGGCCGCCTCGACGCCGGGATGCACCACGCAGGCCTGCGACTTCCGCGACAGCCTGTCGTCGCTGCAGGCCGCCGGCTACGAGGTCGTCGGCCTGTCGCCCGACCCGCCGGAGGCGCTCGGGAAGTTCCGCGACGAGCAGTCGCTGACCTTCCCCCTGCTCTCCGACCCCTCCCGGCAGGTCCTGACGGCGTACGGCGCCTACGGCGAGAAGCGCCTCTACGGCAAGACGGTCGTCGGGGTCATCCGCTCGACCTTCGTCGTCGACGAGAGCGGCGTCCTGACCTCGGCGTCCTACGGCGTCAAGGCCACGGGCCACGTCGCCAAGCTCCGCCGCGACCTGGGCATCGACGCCGAGGGGTGACGTCCACCGCCCGCACGGCGGACGGAGCCGTACGCTCCGTGCGAGGCGCGCGTGGCGGAACCGGCAGACGCGCCAGGTTTAGGTCCTGGTGCCCGAAAGGGTGTGGGGGTTCGAGTCCCCCCGTGCGCACCCTCGTGCACGGCTACTGTCCCCGGCCATGACGCGGACGGTGGTCACCGGCGGTGCCGGGTTCCTCGGCTCCCACCTGTGCGAGCGGCTGCTCGCCGACGGCCACGAGGTGATCGCCCTCGACAACTTCGTCACCGGAGCCCCGAACAACGTCGAGCACCTGCTGGAGCACGACCGCTTCCGGCTGGTCAAGACCGACGTCACGGAGTACGTCCACGTGCCCGGACCGGTCGACGAGGTGCTGCACTTCGCCTCCCCCGCGTCGCCGATCGACTACCTGCTGCTGCCCATCGAGACGATGAAGGTCGGCTCGATCGGCACGCTGCACGCTCTCGGCCTGGCCAAGGAGAAGGGGGCGCGCTTCCTGCTCGCCTCCACCTCCGAGGCGTACGGCGACCCGCAGGTGCACCCCCAGCCCGAGACGTACTGGGGGCACGTCAACCCCGTGGGGCCGCGGGGCGTGTACGACGAGGCCAAGCGCTTCGCCGAGGCGCTGACCATGGCCTACCGCCGCACGCACGACGTCGACACCGCCATCGTGCGCATCTTCAACACCCACGGCCCGCGGATGCGCCCCAACGACGGGCGGGCGATCCCGGCCTTCGCCTCGCAGGCGCTCACCGGCCGGCCCCTCACCGTCGCCGGTGACGGCAGCCAGACCCGCTCGATCATCTACGTCGACGACCTCATCACCGGCATCCTCGCGCTGCTGCGCAGCGACCTGTCCGGACCGGTCAACATCGGCAACCCGCACGAGACCTCGGTGCTGCACCTGGCCGAGACGATCCGGGCGCTGACCGGCTCGAGCAGCGACATCGTCTTCGTCGAGCGCCCGGTCGACGACCCGACGGTCCGCCAGCCCGACATCACCCTGGCCCGCACGCAGCTGGGCTGGGAGCCGACGGTCGGCTTCGAGGAGGGCCTGTCCCGGACCCTCGGGTGGTTCCGCGCCCACCCCGAGCTGGTGCCGTGACCGTCCCCCGATAGGGGGTTGTGCCCGTTGTCACGGCAAGTTACTGTTCTGTCGCCGTCAGTGATAGGACTCCTCGTCGTGCGGCGTCACCCAGGGGCTGCGCACGTGATAGCCCCGGTGCCGCGGTGCGGCCGGGGCGGGGCTGGCGTGTTGCTCCACGCCGGACCCACCCCTGGAGAGGAACGTCCTTGTCCCGCACGCCCAGCGACCTCACCCCCGGTCGCGCCCGCCGCGGCGTCACCGCGCTGCTCGTCCTGCCCGCGCTCGGCCTGACCGGCCTCACCGGCGCCGCGCCTGCCGCGGCCGCCGCCCCCGCCTCGAGCTCCCCCGCGCCCGTCACGCAGACGACCGGCCCGCAGGTGGCCGGCTCGTGGATCGTCACGCTCGCGGCAGGCAGCGACCCGCGCGGGATCGCCCGCCGCCACGCCGCCTCCCCGCGGCACGTCTACACCTCCGCCCTGACCGGCTTCGCCGCGCGGCTCACCGACGGCCAGGTCCGCGCGCTGCGCAACGACGAGGACGTCGTCGCGCTCGAGCCCGACCAGGTGGTGCGCGCCGACGCGACGCAGACCGTCACCGCCGGCGGCGGGCTGTACGGCCTGGACCGCAGCGACCAGCGGGCGCTGCCGCTGTCGGGCACCTACAGCTACACCCGCACCGGCAGCGGCGTGCGCGCCTACGTCATCGACACCGGCATCGCGACGAGCCACCCGGACTTCGGCGGGCGGGCCCAGGCGTCGTACGACGTCTTCGGCGGCAACGGCCAGGACTGCAACGGCCACGGCACGCACGTGGCCGGCACGCTGGGCGGTGCCACGCACGGGGTGGCCAAGGCCGTCGGCCTGCGCGGGGTGAAGGTGCTCGACTGCCAGGGCAGCGGCACCACCAGCGGCATCATCGCCGGCGTCGACTGGGTGCGGGCCAACCACGTCAAGCCGGCCGTGGCCAACATGAGCCTGGGCGGCGGCTACTCCAGCGCGCTCAACACGGCCACCAACAACCTGTCCAAGGCCGGCGTCTTCGTCGCGGTGGCCGCGGGCAACGAGAGCCAGGACGCCTGCAACGTCTCGCCCGCGTCGGCCAGCGCCCCGACCGTCGTCGCGGCGTCGGACAAGACCGACACGCGCGCGAGCTTCTCCAACTACGGCGGCTGCGTCGAGCTGTACGCCCCCGGTGTGGCCATCACGTCCGCCTGGCTCAGCGGCGGCACGAGCACGATCAGCGGGACGTCGATGGCCTCCCCGCACGTCGCCGGGGTCGCCGCGCTCTACAAGAGCGGCGGCGACGCGTCCTCGGCCACGATCAACACGTGGCTGCTCAACAACGCGACGGCCAACGTCGTGCGGAGCAACCCGACGGGCACGCCGAACCGGCTGCTGTTCAAGAGCACCCTGTAGCAGCTCACGCGACGCTGCGGTCAGGTGCTGGCCTGGCCGCCGCCGCCGAGCGCCTGCAGCAGCCTCGGGGCGAGCGTGCGGAAGGCCTGACCCCGGTGGCTGATGGCGTCCTTCTCGGCGGCGGACAGCTCCGCGGTCGTGACGTCGAGGCCGTCCGGGACGAGCAGCGGGTCGTAGCCGAAGCCCCCGGTCCCCCGCGGCGCCCGGGCCACCCAGCCGCGCAGGTGGCCGAGCACGACCTCGCTGCGGCCGTCGGGCAGGGCGTACGCCGCCGCGCACACGAAGCCGCCCGCCCGGCGCTCGTCGGGCACGTCCTCGAGCTGGGCGAGCAGCAGCTCGAGGTTGGCGCGGTCGTCGCCGTGCCGCCCCGCCCAGCGGGCCGACAGCACGCCGGGCATGCCGTTCATCGCGTCGACGGCCAGCCCGCTGTCGTCGGCGACGGCCGGCAGCCCGGTGTGGTGCACGGCCTCGCGGGCCTTGGCCAGGGCGTTCTCCTCGAACGTCGCGCCGGTCTCGGGACCCGGCTCGTACGGTGTCACGTCGTCCAGGCCGAGCAGCTCGACCTCGCCGCCCAGGATGCGGCGCAGCTCGTCCACCTTGCCGGCGTTGCGGGTGGCGAGGACCGCCCGGGGACGCGTCACATCTTCGCCGCGTCGCCGGCGTGCTTGGTCCGCAGCGGCTGGGCGAGGGCGGACCGCTGCAGGGCGACGAGGTCGGCGATGCCGCCCGTCGCGAGGTCGAGCAGCGCGTCGAGCTCGGCGCGGCTGAACGGCGCTCCCTCGGCGGTGCCCTGCACCTCGATCAGCTCGCCGTCGCCGGTGCCGACCACGTTCATGTCGGTGCCCGCCGAGACGTCCTCGGGGTAGTCGAGGTCGAGCACGGGCGTGCCGTCGACGACGCCGACGCTGATCGCCGCGACGCTGCGGACCATCGCCGTGGAACGGCCGAGGGAGGCGCACGCGTCGGCGAGCGCCACGCAGGCCCCGGTGATCGCCGCGGTGCGGGTGCCTCCGTCGGCCTGCAGCACGTCGCAGTCGACGGCGATGGTGCTCTCGCCGAGCTTCTCCAGGTCGATCGCCGCGCGCAGGCTGCGTCCCACGAGCCGGCTGATCTCGTGCGTGCGCCCGCCCAGCCGGCCCTTGACCGACTCGCGGTCGCTGCGGGTGTGGGTCGCCCGCGGCAGCATGGCGTACTCGGCGGTCACCCAGCCGAGGCCGGAGCCCTTGCGCCAGCGCGGGACGCCGGCCTGCGCGCTGGCGGCGACCAGCACGCGGGTGCGGCCGAACTCGACGAGGCAGGAGCCCTCGGCGTGGTCGAGCCAGCCACGGGTCAGGGTGACCGGGCGCAGCTGGTCGGGGGCGCGCCCGTCATGGCGGGAGGCAGGGGCCGGGGTCGTCACGTCCCCGAGCCTGTCAGACGCCGCGGGTCAGATGTCGTAGGTGGCACCCGAGCGGACCACCTCGAGCGGGCCGTCGTACGTCTGCGCCGCCTCGGCGGCCGTCGCCGTGGGGTCGGTCCAGGGCATCAGGTGCGTGAGCAGCAGGCGCTTCGCGCGGGCCCGGGCGGCGTGCTCGCCGGCCTGGCGGCCGGACAGGTGCAGGCCGCTGGGCCAGTCCGGGGCGTCCGGCCAGCTCGCCTCGCACAGGAACGCGTCGGCGTCCTCGGCCAGCTGCTCGAGCCGCGGCGTGGCGCCGGTGTCGGCGGAGTAGGCCAGGGTCCGTCCGCCGGCCTCGACGCGCAGGCCGTGGCACTCCACCGGGTGGGCCATGCGCCGCGTCGTGACGGTGAACGGGCCGATCGACCGGGTCCCGACCGGCACCTCGTGGAAGTCGTACACCGGCTCCAGCCGGTCCTCCGGCGCCACCTCGAAGACCCGGCACAGCCGGTCGGCGAGGCCCGCGGGACCGTAGACGGGCAGCCGGGCCGGCAGGCCGTCGGGGTGGTAGCGGCGGGCGTAGGACAGCCCGACCAGGTCGGTGCAGTGGTCGGCGTGCAGGTGGCTGACGTAGACCGCGTCGATCTCGAGCAGGTCGATCGAGCGCTGCAGCGGGCCCAGCGCACCGGAGCCGAGGTCGAGGACGAGCCGGAAGCCGTCGTGCTCGACCAGGTAGCCCGAGCAGGGCGAGTCGGGGCCGGGGTAGGTGCCCGAGCAGCCCAGGACCGTCAGCCTCATGCGCTGGCGCGCATCGTGGTGACCGTGCCGATCTCGGGCCCGAGGAAGCGCCGGCCGAGCCGGGCGAACGGCTCGGACTCGCCCGTCGCCGAGAAGCGGTGCAGCGGCGCGGGGCGGTCGGGGTCGCGGTCCAGCCCGGTCTGCTGCAGCACCCGGTAGACGTCCTTGGCCGTCTCCTCCGCGCTGCTGACCAGCGTCACGGTGTCGCCGACCACGAGGCTGATCATGCCGGTGAGCAGCGGGTAGTGGGTGCAGCCGAGCACCAGGGTGTCGACGTCGGCGCGCAGCACCGGGTCGAGGTAGTGGGTGGCCAGCTGCAGCAGCTGCCGCCCCGTCGTGACGCCCCGCTCGACGAAGTCGACGAACCGCGGGCACGCCGCGCTGGTCAGCGTCACGTGCGGCGCGGCGGCGAACGCGTCGTCGTACGCCCGGCTCGCCACCGTCACCTGGGTGGCGAGCAGGCCGACCCGGCCGTTGCGGGTCGCCCCGACCGCGCGGCGCACCGCCGGCTGGATGACCTCGACGACCGGGATGTCGTAGCGCTCCCGCGCGTCGCGCAGGCAGGCGCTGCTCGCGCTGTTGCAGGCGATGACCAGCATCTTCACGCCGTCCCGCACGAGGGCGTCCATGGCAGCGAGGGCGTGCCGGCGCACCTCGGCGATGGGCAGCGGCCCGTACGGCCCGTGCGCGGTGTCGCCGACGTAGAGCAGCGGCTCGTTGGGCAGCTGGTCCAGCAGCGCGCGCGCGACCGTCAGTCCGCCGACCCCGGAGTCGAACACCCCGATCGCCTCGTCACCCGTACGGCCCACGTCTCGACAGTACGTGCGGGCAGCGCTCGCGGCCCTGTGCCGTAGGACACGCCGGCCTTCCGGCGCGGCGGTCGGCGGCTGCCCCGGCTCGGGCCGAGGCAAGCCGCCGCTGGGCATCCGCTGCTCGACACACCCGGCGCGCCGCACACCGATCCCCCACTCCCCCTGCGGCGCCTGCTGCTCGGCCCGCCAGTGGGCACCCGCTGCTCGACACACCCAGAGCGCCGCACACCGATCCCCCACTACTGCCGGACGCAGCCCCGTCCGGCAGGCCGGCCCGATGCTCAGGCGACGCCCAGCGGCCGCTGCTCGAGCCACGCCACCCTCGCCAGGACGCGCCGACGCGTCACCTCCTGCCGACGGCGGACGTCGTACCAGGTGACCCGCTCGGTCCACCAGCCGTGGTGCTCGGCGCGCAGGTCGCGGGCGCGGTCCTTGGCGACCATGCTGGGGCCGCCGTGCGCGGTCTTGCCGTCGCTCTCGACCCCGAGGCGCCGTCGACGGTCGGCCAGGTCGAAGCGGGCGACGACGTAGCCGGCGTCGTCGCGAAGCTCGACCTGGGGCTCCAGCTCGGGAAGGACCGGCCTGAGGACGAGCCGCGTCAGGGTCTCTGCCGGCGACTCTGCTCGGCCGTCCGCGAGAGACACCGCCCCTCGCAGAGCGTCGGCCCCCGGCCTGCCCGCCCGCAGGGCCAGCGCCTCGGCGAGCTGGCCGGGTGAGACGAGCGCGCGGTGCAGCGCGTCGTCCAGGGCGCAGACCGCCGCTTCCGGATCGAGCAGGCCGCACAGGTCGACGAGGGTGCGCACTACGGAGGTCACGTGCACGCCGGTGGCGGTACGGGTGATGTCGCCCGGTCGCAACCGGAGGCGGTAGCGGTGCAGGACCCGGCCCTCGTGCTCCAGCGGGCGAAGATGCGTCCCGACCGCGACCTCGTCCACGAGCCGGTCCTGGCCGCCCGTGGCCGGATCGTCGTCGTCGACGAGGGCCAGCCCCCAGAACCGCGCCGCAGTCCGCCCGCACGCCACCGCGCGCACCCGTCGCCGCTGCTGTCCGGGGAGGAGTTCCCTAGTCCCGACGGCCTCCGGTCGACCGGCACCTCCGCTCGCGAGCACGGCGGCCCAGCAGCGCTGCTCGGCCGTGAGGTCGTAGCCCGCGTCGGCGTGCACGCCGGGCCACACCACCTGCCACGTCCGACCGACCGCCGCCCTCACGACCCCCGCAGGTGCATGCTGCAGCGCCTGCCCGCGTGTCCACACGCCGCCTGTCATGGCGCCGAGCGGGCTGAGGTCGATCACGACGGCCACGGTGCGCAATCCGACCGCCGCGCACCAGCCCCGGCGGGCGACCTGTGGACGGCCGTCAGGCCCAGAGCTGGCCCTCGAGGGCCGACTCGGCCTCCTCGAGGGTGCCGGCGTACGCGCCGGTCGACAGGTACTTCCAGCCGCCGTCGCAGACCACGAAGGCGATGTCGGCGGACTCGCCCGCCTTGACGGCCTTCATCGCCTCGCCGATCGCGGCGTGCAGGATCGCCCCGGTGGAGATGCCGGCGAAGATGCCCTCCTCCTCGACCAGCTGGCGCGTACGGCGCAGGGCCTCGCGCGGGCCGACGGAGAAGCGCGACGACAGGACCGACCCGTCGTAGAGCTCGGGCACGAAGCCCTCGTCGATGTTGCGCAGGCCGTAGACCAGCTCGCCGTAGCGCGGCTCGGCCGCGATGATCCGCACGCCCGGCTTGTGCTCCCGCAGGAAGCGGCCGGTGCCCATGAGCGTGCCGGTGGTCCCCAGGCCGGCGACGAAGTGGGTGATGCTCGGCAGGTCCTCGAGCAGCTCGGGACCGGTCGTCTCGTAGTGGGCCTGCGCGTTGGCGGGGTTGCCGTACTGGTAGAGCATGACCCAGTCGGGGTTCTCCGCGGCCAGCTGCTTGGCCACCGCGACCGCCTGGTTGGAGCCGCCGGCGGCGGGCGAGGCGACGATCTCGGCGCCGTACATCGTCAGCAGCTGCCGCCGCTCGATCGACGTGTTCTCCGGCATGACGCAGATCAGCCGGTAGCCGCGCATGCGGCACACCATCGCCAGCGAGATGCCGGTGTTGCCCGAGGTCGGCTCCAGCACGGTGACCCCGGGCCGCAGCAGGCCCTCCTTCTCGGCCTGCGCGATCATGTACAGCGCCGCCCGGTCCTTGACCGAGCCGGTGGGGTTGTCCGTCTCGAGCTTGGCCCACAGCCGCACGTCGGGGGACGGGGACAGCCGCGGGAGCCCGACGAGCGGCGTGCGCCCGACGGAGTCCAGCAGCGAGTCGAAGCGCATGGGCTAGCGCGCGCCGCCCGCGACCGCGGGCAGGACGGTCACGCTGTCGCCGTCGCTGAGCTGGGTGTCCAGACCGCCGAGGAAGCGGACGTCCTCGTCGTTGACGTAGACGTTGACGAAGCGGTGCAGCGAGCCGGACTCGGTCACCAGGCGCCCGCGCAGACCGCTGTGGCGGGTGTCGAGGTCGTCGAGCAGCGCGGTCAGCGTGCTCCCCGAGCCCTGGACGGCCTTCTCGCCACCGGTGTACGTGCGCAGGATGGTCGGGATACGGACCTCGATGGCCATGCGGGCGCTCCTCGATCAGGTCAGGGTCGGTCTGTGGCTGGGCTCGACGATCTCAACAGGCGGCCTTCGGCGGGTTGTTCCTCAGGTGACGCGGACCTCTTCCTCGCTCACCACGCCGTCCGAGATGACGTACGACCGCACCTCGTCGTCCGCCGCCCGGGTCGACACGAGCAGCCAGTGCCCGAACTCGGTCTCGCGCGACCAGGTGATGTCGGTGCGCGAGGGATAGGCCTCGGTCATCGTGTGGGAGTGGTAGACGACGAGGAACTCCTCGTCGGCGTCGTCGATCTCGCGGTAGACCCGCAGCCACTCGGCCGGGTCGAAGACGAAGCCGGTCGGCGAGCGCTCGGCGTTGGTCATCGCGAACAGCCGCGTCGGCACGCCGTCGCGCCCGGCGATGACGCCGCAGCACTCGTCGGGGTGGTCGCGGCGGGCGTGCGCCAGGACCTGGTCGAGCATCGCCCGCGGGAGCTGCAGCACGGGCGCGAGGCTACCGAGGCCCGCCCTGCACTCCGGGCCGCGGGTCGACGCACGACAGCAGCGACTCCTGCAGCCAGCCGAGCCATCCGTAGATCAGCAGGGCCTGCGCCTGAGGGTCGTCGGGCGCGGGGTCGAGGTCGGTCTGCTCGGTGACGCCGAGGCGGGTGGCCAGCACGAGACGCAGGTCGTTGAGCGTGCCGAGCCAGGCGTCGACCTCGTCGCGGTCCAGCGGCACCTTGCCGCCCCGGTCGAGGTACGGCGCGAGCCCGGCGAGCACCGCGCCGGCGTTGCCGCGCTTGCCGGCGCGCAGGTCCTGCTCGGTGAAGCGCCGGAACTCCGACGCCGCCTCCGGGTCGTCGGCGTACGCGTCGGGCAGCAGGCGGGCCAGGGCCGGGTCGCTGGGCCGCTCCCGCGGCGCCGAGGTGAGGCCGACCAGGGCCGCCAGCGGGTCCTCGTCGGCCGACGGCTCGTCACCCAGGAGCACCAGCAGGTCGCCGGCCAGGGCGCTGAGCAGCTGGGCCTCCCCCGCGTCGAGCTCGGCGCTGACCCGCCCACGCCGCCGGCGGAAGCGCATCAGTCCTGCTGCAGGGTGGCCCACAGGCCCTTGGCGTGCAGGCGCGCGACGTCGTGCTCGACCGACTCGCGGGTGCCGCTGCTGACGGCCGCGCGTCCCTTGTGGTGCACGTCGAGCATCATCGCCTCGGCCTTGGCGCGCGGGTAGCCGAACAGCTCCATGAGCACGTGGGTCACGTAGCTCATGAGGTTGACCGGGTCGTTCCAGACGATCGCCACCCACGGGCGGTCCGGCGTGGTGACGTCCTCGACCTCCGGGCGGTCGAGCTGTGCCGGTGCGGTCACCGGGCCTCCCCTCCCTGTCGCTCACGCAACTGCCGGTGCAGCACCTTGCCGGTCGCACCGCGCGGGAGCCGGTCGACGACCCGCACCTCGCGCGGCACCGCGTGGCGCGCCAGCGTGGTGCGCACCCGCTGCTGCAGGTGCTCCACGTCGATCGTCGCACCGGCCGCCGGCACGACGTGGGCGACGAGCCTCGCGCCGTACGCCGGGTCGTCGTCGGCCACGACCGCCACCTCGTCGACCGACGGGTCCTCGGCCAGCACGTCCTCGACCTGCCCGGGGTAGACGTTCTCGCCACCGACCACCGCCATGTCGTCCTCGCGGCCGAGCACGGTCAGCCGGCCGGTGTCGTCGAGGACCCCCAGGTCGCCGGTGGCGACGAGCCCGTCGAGGCGGGTCCGGTCGCTGCCGTCGGTGTAGCCGGCGAAGGCCAGCCCGCTGCCGACGAAGATCCGTCCCGCCGTGCCGGGCGGCACGTCGCGTCCCCGCTCGTCGACGACGCGCAGGGTGACGCCGTACGGCGCGCGGCCGGCCGTGCGCGGGTCGGCGGCGAGGTCGTCCGGGGTCGCGACGGCGGCGTAGGCGACCTCCGTGGAGCCGTAGAGGTTGTGCAGGACCGGCCCGAAGCGGGCCTGCACCCGCTGCACGAGGTCGCCCGGCAGCGCACTGCCGCTGCTCGCCACCACCCGCAGCGACGAGGTGTCGTAGCGGTCCGCGACACCGAGCAGGGCCTCGAGCATCACCGGGACGACGACCAGTGCGCTCGCCCGGTGGGTCTGGACCGCGGCCAGGACCCGCTCGGGGTCGAACCGGCGCTGCAGCACCACCGTGGAGCCGAGCAGCATCGCCGTCGAGACGTGGCCCAGGCCCCAGGCGTGGAAGGCCGGTGCGGCGATCACGGTCGTCTCCCCCACGCGCAGGGGGATCCGGGACAGCGCCGCCACCGCGTCGGCGACCGTCGCCCCGCTGCGCGCTGCGCCCCGCGGTGCCCCGGTCGTCCCGCTGGTGAGGATGATCTGGCGCGAGGCCCGGGCCGGCACCGGCAGGGGCGAGGCGGTGGAGCCCGCCGGGAGCCTGCCCAGCTCCTCGGTGGTCACGGCGATCCGGCCGGGCAGCGCAGGGCCGACGACGTCGCCGAACTCCTCGTCGTGCAGGACCGCACGGGCCCGCTCACGCGCGAGCACGGCGGCGAGCGGACCGGCGGCGAGGCCGGTGCCGAGGTAGAGCACGTCGGCGCCGACCTTCGACAGGGCCACCGCCCCCTCGACCAGGCCCCGCCCGTTGCGGGCCAGCAGGCCCGCGGCGTCCCCCTCGCGCAGCCCGCGGGCCCGCAGCTCGCGCGCCATCCGGTCGGTGCGCAGGTCGACCTGGCGGTAGGTGAGGGGTCCCTCGTCGTCGACCAGGGCGAGGCGGCGAGGGTGGCGGGCGGCGCCGGCGGCGTAGCCGGTGGCCGGCGAGATGCCGTAGCGGGCGAGCGCCAGTCCCATCGACAGGAGCTTGTCGGGTCGCACCGGCGCGAGCAGTCCCGCGCGGGCGAGCACGCCGACGCCTGCCAGGTCGAGCACCCGTTCCTCCTCCTCGCCGGTCGCGGCCGCTCCCACGGTGGCACGCAGCGGTCAGCCCAGCCCCTTGCCACCCCTCGTGGCCTGCGTCACGCTCGCAGGATGAGCGTCGTCCCGCTGCCCCCGCGAGGTGCGTGGTTCCCCGACGCCCGTCAGGGCGACCGTGCGCTGCGCGTGTCGTGGCACGCCGAGCCGGACTGCGTCGTGCTGTCGACGTGGCGGGGCGAGGGCTGCGTGGGCACGGTGCGGCTGTCGGCGGCGGACGCGGCGCGGCTCATCGCCGTGCTCGCCGAGGGGCTGGCTGCGCGTCCGCAGGGCGAGGCCGCCTCCGCCTGACGGTGCGCCCGGGGGCGGTCACCAGCGGTCGTGCACGTGCTCGCGGATGCGGGCGTCGTAGACCTCCCGCAGCGCGTCGAGCGTCGGCGCGCTCAGCGGGGCGAGGTCGGCGGCAGCCGCGTTGCCGCGGGCCTGCTCGGCGTTGCGCGCCCCCGGGATGACGGTCGTGACGCCCGGCTGGTCGATGAGCCAGCGCAGGGCCAGCTGGGCCGTCGTGGCCCCCTCCGGCGTGCTCGCCGCCACCTCGCGCGCCGCCGCGACACCGACGTCGTAGGGCACGCCGCTGAAGGTCTCACCGATGTCGAAGGCCTCGCCGGACCGGTTGTAGGTCCGGTGGTCGTCCTCGCCGAAGGTGGTGCTCTCGTCGTACTTGCCGGACAGCAGTCCGCTGGCCAGCGGCACCCGGGCGATGATCCCGACGCCGGCCTCGGCGGCGGCGGGCAGCACCCGCTCGAGCGGCTTGCGACGGAAGACGTTGAGGATGATCTGCACGCTGGCGACGCCCGGCCGGGCGATGGCCCGCAGCGCCTCGTCGACGGTCTCGACCGAGACGCCGTACGCCGCGAGGCTGCCCTTCTCGACCAGGGCGTCGAGCGCGTCGAAGACCCTGTCGTCGTCGTAGACGGGCGTCGGCGGGCAGTGCAGCTGGACCAGGTCGAGGGTGTCGACGCCGAGGTTGTGCCGGCTGCGGTCGGTCCAGGCGGCCAGGGCGTCGGCGGTGAAGGCCTCGGGGACGTGCGGGTCGGCACGGCGCCCGCACTTGGTCATCACGGTCAGGCCGGCGTCGGGCCGCTCGCGCAGCAGGCGGCCGACGAGCTGCTCGCTGCGGCCGTCGCCGTAGACGTCGGCGGTGTCGAGCACCGTCACGCCGGCGTCGACCGCGGCGTGCAGGACGCCCATCGCGTCGTCCTCGCTGACGCTGCCCCAGTCACCGCCGAGCTGCCAGCAGCCGAGCCCGACCACCGACACGTCCCGTCCTGTGCGTCCCAGCCTGCGCGTCTGCATGCCGACGACCCTAGTGAAGCCCGCGGACAGGACCGGAGGCCCGTCCACAGCGCCCGCAGGTCACACCAGCCGCCGGTCGCCGGGGTGCACCACCCGCAGCCAGCGGAAGCCGTACGCCTCGAGCGGCACGTCGACCGAGCCGTCCTCCCGCACCTCGTGGCTGCCGTCGACGAGCAGGTCGGACAGGCGGGTGCCGGCCCGCACGTCCGGCAGGACCAGCGGCACGGTCACGGCGGTGTCGGCCAGGTTGTGCAGCGCGACCAGGCACGCGTCCTCCCACGTGACGGAGTGGGCCAGGACCTGGGCGTGCGGCTGCTCGAGGACGGCGAACTCGCCCCACCCGAGCTCCGGGCACTCCCGGTAGCGCCGCACCAGCAGCGAGACGAACGACAGGAGCGAGTCGGGGTCGCGGCGCTGGGCCTCGACGTTGACGAACTCCGGGCCGTACCCGCCCTCGACGACGGGCGCGGGCAGCGCGTCGGCGGGCGCGGTGGAGAAGCCGCCGTTCACCCCGGCGGACCACTGCATCGGGGTGCGGACGGCCATCCGGCCGGGGACGTCGAGGTTCTCCCCCATCCCGATCTCCTCGCCGTAGAACAGCACCGGCGTGCCGGGCAGGGAGAACAGCAGGCTGTAGACCATCCGCACCCGGCGGGGGTCGCCGCCGAGCATCGGCGGCAGGCGGCGGCGCAGCCCCCGTCCGAACACCTGCATGGCCTCGTCCGGGCCGAAGGCGGCGAAGACCTCCTGCCGCTCGTCGTCGGTGAGCTTGTCGAGGGTCAGCTCGTCGTGGTTGCGGACGAACGTCGCCCACTGGCTGTCGTGGGCGATGGCCGGCCGGGACGTGAGCGCCTCGGCGACCGGCCCGGCGTCCTGCCGGGCCAGCGAGAGGTAGAGCCGCTGCATCGCGATGAAGTCGAACTGCATCGTCAGCTCGTCGCCGTCGGTCCCGCCGAAGAAGGTGGCCTGGTCCTCGTGCGGCAGGTTGACCTCGCCCAGCAGGATGCCGTCGCCGCTGCGCCTGCCGAGGAACGCGCGCAGGTCGCGCAGGTAGTCGTGGGGGTGGGCGAAGGCCTCGTCGGCGTCGTCGACGCCGTTGGTGGCCAGGAAGAACGGCACGGCGTCGACGCGGAAGCCCGACAGCCCCAGCTGCAGCCAGAAGCCCATGATCTTCGCGATCTCGTCGCGGACCCGCGGGTTGGTGATGTTGAGGTCGGGCTGGTGCTTGTAGAACTGGTGCAGGTAGTACTGACCGGCCGACTCGTCGTGCTCCCAGACGCTGTCCTCCTGGTCGGGGAAGACCACCTCGGCCTGCTCGTCCGGCGGCTCGTCGCGCCAGACGTAGAAGTCGCGGAACGGCGAGTCGCGGCTCGACCGGGCGCTCTGGAACCACGGGTGCTGGTCGCTGGTGTGGTTGACCACCAGGTCGGCGATGACGCGCATCCCGCGGTCCTTGGCCGTCCTCACCACCTCGACGAAGTCGCCCAGGCTGCCCAGGCGCGAGTCGACGCCGTAGAAGTCGACGATGTCGTAGCCGTCGTCGCGGTCCGGGGTCGGGTAGACGGGCATCAGCCACAGGCAGGTGACCCCGAGGGCGGCGAGGTGGTCCAGGCGCTGCGCGAGGCCCTGCAGGTCGCCCGTGCCGTCGCCGTCGGAGTCGAGGTAGGTCTCGACGTCGAGGCAGTAGACGACGGCGGTCTTCCACCACAGGTCCGCGGTGTCGGTGACCTTCACGCCGGGGGGACCTTCGCCGTGACGTCGAGCTGCGGCAGCACCTTCTCCCCGAAGACCTCGAGCCAGCGGGTCTGCTCCTGCCCGACGTGGTGCAGGTAGACCTCGTCGAAGCCGAGCGCGATGAGGTCCTGCAGCCAGGTGACGTGCCGAGCCGGGTCGGCCGAGACGAGCACCGGCCCCTGCATCGCCTCGCGCGGCACGTGCTTGGACGCCTCGTCGAACAGCGAGACGTGGTCGAGGTTCCAGTTGACGTCCGGCGCGAAGACGTTGCTGCGCCACTGGTCGTGGGCGATGTCGAGCGCCGTCTCGTCGTCCTCGGCCCAGGACAGGTGGACCTGCAGCACGAGCGGTCCCCGCCCGCCGGCGCTGCGGTAGGCGTCCACGGTCTTGCGGAGGTCGTCGTGCGGCTGCAGCACCGTGGCCAGGCCGTCCGCCCACGAGGCGGCCCAGGAGGCGGTGGCCGGGCTGACGGCGGCGGCGATGAGCGGCGGCGGCACCTCGGGCAGCGTCCAGACGCGCGCACGGTCGACGGTGACGAGCCCGTCGTGGCTGACCTCCTCGCCGGCGTGCAGGCGGCGGATGACGTCCACGCACTCGCCGAGCCGGGCGTTGCGGACCTCCTTGCGCGGCCACACCTGGCCGGTCACGTGCTCGTTCGAGGCCTCTCCGGTGCCGAGCGCGGTCCAGAAGCGGCCGGGGTACATCGCCGTCAGCGTGGCCATCGCCTGCGCGATGATCACCGGGTGGTAGCGCTGCCCCGGCGCGTTGACGACGCCGAACGGCAGGCTCGTGGCCTGCAGCGCCGCGCCGAGCCACGACCAGGCGAACGCCGACTGGCCCTGCCGCTCGCTCCACGGCGAGAGGTGGTCCGAGCACATGCCGGCCGTGAAGCCGACCTGCTCGGCGAGCTGCACGGCCTCGATCAGCTTCGAGGGGTGGACCTGCTCGTGGGAGGCGTGGACGCCGATCACCGTCATGCCCTCGCCCGTGCCCGTCGGCGTCGGCGCGGAACCGCGTCGACGAGCCGGTCGCGGCAGGATGGAGCCGTGCGCCCGCTCCCGCTCGACGACCGGCCCCTCACCGAGCCGCGGGCGGACCGCCTCGACCGGAGCCTGCCGGACGCGGCGGCCGCGCTGACGGCGCACGCGCAGGCCCTCGCGGCGGGTGAGGCGACCTACCGCGACCCGATCACCGGCTACCGCGTGCTGACGGCCCGCACCCTCGCCGACCGGGGCACCTGCTGCGGGCTCGGCTGCCGGCACTGCCCGTACGTCCCGACCTGACTAGGGCAGCCGCTCGGCCACCCACACCTCGTCGGGCACCAGCCCGTTCTCGCGCAGAGAGTCGTGCACGCCCCGGACCGCCAGCTCGCCGTCGAGCGACGCGACGACGAAGCGCACGTCGACCGCCCACCGGCCGTCGGGCTCCTGCGGCTCCACGACGGCGTCGTCGTACAGGCCGCTCACCGGCGCGAGCGCACGGCGGACCTCGGCCTCGGCCTGCGCGGCGCCGGTCGCCGCACGCCGGAACCTCGCCCGCACCGCGAACGAGTGGACGACCTCGCCGTCGCTGGCCGCCAGGTGCTGGTCCACGTCGTCGTCCATGCCCGGCCACCTACCCGCCGCCGCGCACCTGTCTCCCACCGGGCCGGGCGGACGGCCGCGAGCGCTGCACCGGCGAGACTAGGTCGCCACGACGGGCACGGTCGCGAGCGCGGCGGTGAGCGCCTCCTGACTCAGCTCGTTGTCGACCATGCGCCCGGCCAGGTACGACTCGTACGCCGGCAGGTCGAGCAGGCCGTGGCCGCACAGCGCGGTCAGGATGACCTTCGGCTCCCCCGACTCCCTGCAGGCCAGCGCCTCCCGTACGCACGCCGCCAGCGCGTGCGTCGGCTCCGGGGCCGGCACGATCCCCTCGGTACGGGCGAACTGCAGCGCCGCCGCGAAGGACTCCTGCTGCGGGATCGCGAGCGCCTCGATCAGGCCCAGCTCGTAGACGTGGCTGATCAGCGGCGCCATCCCGTGGTAGCGCAGCCCGCCGGAGTGGATCGGGTCGGGGACGAAGTCGTGCCCGAGCGTGTGCATCTTCATCAGCGGCGTCATGCCGGCCGTGT
>CADCUB010000022.1 GCA_902805775.1 uncultured Frankineae bacterium
CGCCACCCGACTCGGTCGCGCCTGAGCGCGTCCGCCTCCGCGGCGGGCCGGTGGCCCTGCCGGGGCCACCGGTCTGGTCGGCGTGCCGCCCGGCACGCCGACCAGACCCCCGAGCCCGCCACCCGGACGCCGTGCGCGGCGGCAAGGCCGCTGCAAGTCCGCTGCAAGGGGCTCCCGGGAGCGTGGCGCGCCGACCCCGCCGGAACCCCACCCCCGACCGCCGTTGACCAGGAGGAGCCGTGCCCACCCCCGCTCGCCCCACTGCCGCCACCCCTGCCGCCACCCCTGCCGCCACCCCTGCCGCCACCCCCGAGGCGGCGCCGATCACCCCCAGCGCCGTCATGCCGACGCTGCACACCTTCTTCCGCCGGGAGCTCCGGCTGGCCGGCGGGGTCGTCCGGCGCGTCCCGGCAGGGGACCGCGCCCGCGCCGCCGTCGTCGTGGACCACGTCGAGTTCGTGCTGCGAGCGCTGCACCACCACCACACGGTCGAGGACGACCTGCTGTGGCCGCCGCTGGCGGCACGCGTGCCGGACGAGCTGGCGCCGGTCGTCGAGCTCATGCAGGCCCAGCACGAGACCGTCGACCACCTGGTCGGCGAGCTGTCGTCGCTGCTGCCGGCGTTCCGACGCTCGGCCGGCGAGGCCGACCGGAACCGGATCGCGGACCTGCTCGACCTGCTGCACGGGCACCTGGTCGAGCACCTCGACGACGAGGAGGCGCGGCTGCTGCCCATCGCCGACGAGCACCTCACCGACGCGGAGTGGGACGCGCTCGCCGAGGCCGGCCGGGCAGGCACGCCTCCGCGCGAGATGACGCTCACGTTCGGGATGTACCAGCACGACGGCGATCCGGCTGCGATCGCCTACATGTTGAGCGAGGCGCCCGCTCCGGTCCGCTGGCTCGTCCCCCGCCTCGCCCGTCGCGCCTTCCGCCGGCACGCACTGCGCGTGCACGGGACGGCGACGCCCTGACCCCGAGCGCGCCGACGCGACGGCCCTGACGTCGCCCCGGACGCAGCGCCCCGGCAACCTCAGCAGTCCTGCGCCGGCCGCCTGCGCGGCCCAGGCATGGACCCGGACGGTGGGGGGCAGGCGCTGCCCGTCGGCCGGGACAGCCCGGCCCCGGCGCTGAGGAACGACATGGGCGAGCAGCGGGACCTCCTGTCGACCGGCAGGGCTGATCCCGCCGGCGCGCACGAGCGGGGGCGGCGATGACCGGACCCGGGCTGTACGCCGCGCTGGGCGACTCGATCTCCATCGACGACTACTCCGGCGGACCGGGCCGGGGAGGCGCCAGCCTGCTGTTCCGCAACCGCGACGACGACTTCCCGCAGTGGCGCGGCAGGGACCTCGTCTCCGCCGACCCCGACGCTCGGCTCGCCCTGCTCGCGACCGACGGCGCCACGGTCGACACGGTGGAGCGCTCGCAGCTCCGACGGCTCGCCGCGCTCGACGGGCGTCCCACGCTCGTCACGGTGACCGTCGGCGGCAACGACGTCCTGTCGTGCTTCGGCGACACACCGGCCGCCCGTCGGACCGTCCGGGAGGTGGCCGAGCGCGTCTCGACGGTCCTCGCGCAGGTCGCGACGCTGCTCGCCCCGGGCGGCCGGATGGTGGTCGGCACGGTGTACGACCCCAGCGACGGGACGGCGGACGCCGACCGGCTGGGGCTGCCCCCGTGGCCTGAGGCCGTCGACGTGCTGCACGAGCTCAACGGCGAGCTGCGCCGCGTGGCGGGCTCGGCAGGGGCTGCGGTGGCCGACATCGCCGGGACCTTCCTCGGTCACGGGCTGCAGGCGGGCGACCCCAACCAGCCGGACCCCCGTCCGGGGTCGCGCGAGCTGTGGTTCTGCAGCCTCATCGAGCCCAACGCCTGGGGGGCGAGCGGCGTGCGCGAGGCCTTCTGGACCGCCCTGCACAGCTGAGCCCCGGACCCCCTCCGCTACGTCCCGAACTGCGAGCGCAGCACCCGCTCGGACAGCGTGTCGGAGGTGTCGAACAACAGGGTCGCGGCCCGCTCCGGCACCTCCTGCACCTCCACCGTCGTCGTCGGCTCCTCCTCCCGGCCGTCGGCACTCACGGCGACCGGCCGGTGCTCCGCGTCGAGCACCTGCACCTGCACCCGCGACCTGCGGGCGACCAGCGCTCCGGGCCAGCGCTGGGGCCGCAGGGCGCAGATCGGCGTCACGGCGAGCACGCCGCTGGCGAGCGGCACGACCGGCCCGCCGGCGGAGCGGTTGTAGGCCGTCGAGCCCGCCGGGGTGGCCACGATCAGGCCGTCGCCGACGAGCTGCGCCAGCCGTTCCACGCCGTCCACCAGGATCTGCAGCCGGGCGCTCTGGGCCGAGGTTCGGCGCAGCGCCACCTCGTTGAAGGCGAGCTGCGGCGCCCGGCGGGCGCCGTCGGGACCGGTCGTCACCAGGCTCAACGGCGTGATCCGCTCCGCGCAGGAGCGGGCGACCCGGGCGGCGAGGTCCTCGTCGCTGCCCCGCCAGGCGTTGAGCAGGAAGCCGGTGGTCCCCCGGTGCAGGCCGAAGACCGGCAGGTCGCGGCCGGCGGCGACCAGCGAGTGCAGGGCGTGCAGCAGCGTGCCGTCGCCGCCCACCGTGACCAGCACGTCCGCCTCGTCGAGCGGCACCCACGCGCAGACCGCGGACAGCGAGGCCAGGGCCGCCTGGGCGCCCGCAGCAGGGCTGGCGAGGACCGCGAGGCGGAGGGGGGTCGCGAGGACGTCCGCGACGGGGATCGCACCGGCAGCGGCAGGCGCCCAGCGCTGCGCACCCACGTGGTCGGCCGTCACGGGCCGCAGCCTGCCCCGCCGGAGCGCGGGGCACCGCTGCCCGCGCCGTCGAGCGGCAGCCCGAGGCGGCCGGCGGCCTCGCGCAACCCCTCGCGTACGGACGGGTGCGCGACGCTCCCGATCAGCTGACGGGCCTGCGCGACCTGGTCGCACCCCCACACGGTCGCCACGCCCTGCTCGCTGACGATGTGGGAGTGCTGGAAGCTGGTCGCCGGCGCCTCCAGGAGCGGCACGACGGTCGACACGCCGGCCTTGGGGTGCACGGAGGGCAGCGCGATGACCGCACGTCCGCCCGGGGAGTGCAGCGCTCCGACGATGAAGTCGGTCTGCCCGCCGAAGCCGCTGTAGACGGCGCCGGGCCGGTCCGGGCGGCGGGAGGCGTTGGCCTGGGCGAACAGGTCGACCTGCAGGGCGGTGTTGATGCTCGTCATCTGGCGCTGCTTGGCGATCAGCGCCGGGTCGTTGGTGGTCTCCGTGCGCACGACGCGCACCGCCGGGTTCCCGTCGACCCAGTCGTACAGCTCGGGCGAGCCGAACAGGAACGACGTCGTCAGCGTCGCCCCCGCCTCCAGGGCTCCGGCCCGGGCGAGCCCGAGCAGCCCGTCGCTGACCATCTCGGTCCAGACCCGCAGGCGGCGACGCCCGGTCAGCGCCGACAGGGTCGCATCCGGCACGCCGCCGATGCCGAGCTGGAGGGTCGCACCGTCCGTCACGAGGTCGGCCACCCGCTCACCGATGGCGGCGGCCGTGTCGTCGGGCGGGCGGACGTGCGGCGAGACCAGGGGCTCGTCGACCTCGAGCGCGAGGTCGACCTCCTCGAGGGCCAGGACGCCGTCGCCGTAGGTGTAGGGCATCCGCGGGTTGACCTGGGCGACCACCACCCCGCCTCGGGCACGGACCGCCTCGACCGCCGACGGCAGCAGGTTGACCTCCGTGCCCATGCTCACCGTGCCGTCGCGGGGCGCCGACACGTGCAGCACGACGACGTCGGGGACGCGCGTCGTCGTGAACAGCGTGGGGACGAGCGACAGCCGGGACGGGACGTACGCCAGCCGTGGGCTGTCGCGCATGCCGTGACCGACGAACGGCGTCTCGAGGACGACGCCGTCGCGGTCGGGGACGCCGCGGGGCGCGTTGAGCATGAACAGCCGGTACGCCGGCACGGCCGCGTCCAGCAGCCGCAGCACCTCCCACGGCACCGCGTGGTTGCCCGCCACGACGACCCGTGGACCGGCCGGGCCTACGTCCGGGAGGGCGGACAGGGCGGCGGTCAGGGCGGTGGGGGTCAGGGTGCGCACGCGGTGTCGCTACCCGGTCGGCGCCACCCGCACCGGAGCGCCGCGTCAGCAGCCGTGCGGTGACCGCGGGGTCGTCCGCGAGGCAGGGGCGTGCCGCCGGACGTCGTGTCCAGGCCGTCGGCATCCCTCGCAGCTGCCGGGGTACGGCGCCGACCGCCGACCCCTGACCCTCCCGGAGGAGCCCACATGAGCACCGACAGCAGCCACGTCCTGGCCCAGGCCGTCCACGACCTCGGCGCCGCCCTGTGGTTCGGCGGTGCCGTCATGGGCGTCGCCGGGGTCAACAAGGCGGGCAGCGACCTGCGCGACCCGATCGACAAGGTGCGGGTCGCCGAGTCGGCCTGGCGGCGCTTCGCGCCGGTCGAGTGGGCGGGCATCGCCGCCGTCCTCGGCGCCGGGACCCAGCTGACCCGCGCCAGCAAGGGCCGCCTGGCCGCCCAGCACGGCTGGGCACGGGCCGGCGGCGTCAAGGCCGCCGTCGCCGTCGCGGGCGCCGGCGCCACGGCCTTCGCCGCCTACAGCGGGGGGAAGATCGGTCAGCTGACAGAGCAGGCTGCGGCTGCCGGACGTCCGGTCGACGTCTCCGACGCCTCCATCCCCTCGTCGGGCACGCCGGCCGAGATCGCCGTGTGGCAGAAGCGCCAGCGGGCCGTGCAGTACCTCGTGCCGCTCGCGAGCGGCGCCAACATCGTCCTGAACGCCTACCTCGTGCAGACCTACCGACCTGCTGCCACCGCCAAGGGGCTGGTCCGCCGCCTGCTGCCCGGCTGAGCCGGAGCTGCCGCGACGTCCGGAGACCGGCTGCGCCGCTAGCTCGGCCGCCGCGTGCGGTGGCCGAGCCCGGTCGGCACACGCACCCCGACCGGCAGCGCGGTCGTCACCCTGCTGGACTGCCCCCGTCCGCGAGCGCAGTTCAGGAGGGACCGCGACGGGTGCGGTCCACCTCGAGCGCCGTCGAGGGCACTCGCCTGCGCTGCGTGTGACGGGAGTGACCATCGGCGATCTCCGTGGTGCGCCTGCGCACAAGTGGGTACGGGCTGATCAACCCCGACAGGAGGAGGAGCGTGTGACGACGAGCCCGGGACAGGTCGCAGGTGCGACGCAGCAGGCCGCCGGACAGACGGCCACGACGGCCAAGGACGAGGCCGTCCAGGTCGGTCAGGTGGCGGCTTCGGCGGCCTCCGACGTGGCCGGCACCGCCAAGCAGCAGGCGGGCCAGGTGGCCGGCGAGGCGGTCAACCAGCTCAGGTCCCTGACCGACGACGCCCGTCAGCAGGCCAGCCAGCAGGTGGGCAACGCCACCGAGAAGCTCAGCTCGACCGTGCGCTCGCTCGCGAGCGAGATGCGTGACCTCGGCCAGGGCAAGGGTGACGCCAACGGCACCGTCGCCGGCCTGGCCCAGCAGCTCGCCGACAAGGGCGAGCAGCTCGCCGACTACGTGTCGACGCAGGGACCGGGCGGGCTGGTGCAGGAGTTGCGCGGCTTCGCCTCGCGCAAGCCCGGCACCTTCCTGCTCGGCGCCCTGACCGCCGGCGTCCTGACCGGGCGCCTGGTCAAGGGTGCGACCGCAGGCAGCAGCTCCACGGGGACGACCACCGGCAGCACCACCGGCAGCAGCGGCACGTACGGCACGGCGGGCACGGGCGGGTCCTTCGCGACCGTCGGCACCGGCATCAGCGCGGCCCCGTACGACACCGACCCGGCGCTCGCGCCGGTCACGCCCGTGCCGCCGATCGCCCCGGAGTCGACCACGTACCTCGACGACATCCCGGTGGCGCACAGCGACGACAGCGGCATCCTCGACCGGGGCGTCGACAGCGGGGTCGGCACGATCGGCCCCGTCTCCGGCGACGACCGGCTGCGCGCCGAGGGGCTGGAGACCACGCCGTTCGAGCAGACGACCGGGTCCGGCACCACTGACACCGGTACGGAGCGGCGATGACCGGCCCCGACGTCAGCGCCGTCCGCGTCACGCAGAGCAGCCCGGCCGGCGACACCGACGTCACGCAGCACAGCGTCGGCGAGCTGGTCAAGGAGGTCGCCCAGGACCTCACCAAGCTGTTCAACCAGGAGCTCGAGCTGGCCAAGCTCGAGGTCAAGGTCGAGGCGAAGAAGGCCGGCAAGACCGCCGGCGCCTTCGGCGGAGCGGGGGTGGCCGGCTACTTCGCCGTGCTGTTCGCCTCCCTGACGCTGATGTTCGCCCTGGCCACGCTGTTCAACAGCTTCGTGTGGGCAGCCCTCGTGGTGACCGTCCTGTGGGCGATCGTCGGGGCGGTCCTGTTCAGCCGGGCCAAGAAGACGGCGGCCCAGATCAACCCCAAGCCCGAGATGACCGTGCAGACCCTGAAGGAGGACGCGCAGTGGGCCAAGACCCGGAGCAGCTGAGGGCCGAGATCGCGCGCACCCGCGCGGAGCTCGGTCAGGACCTCGACGTGCTCGTCGAGAAGGTCACACCGTCGAAGGTGGTCGAGCGCAAGGTCGACGCCACCAAGGAGAAGGTCCAGGGAGTGAAGGAGAAGATCATGGGGTCGGCCAGCTCGGCCAAGGACTCGGTCATGGGGTCGACCTCCTCGGCCGGCTCCAGCGTCGGCGGGTCCGCGAGCAGCGCCGGCTCCTCGGTCTCCGGCGCGGCGCAGTCCGCGGGCTCCCGGGTCTCGGACGCCGCGCAGTCCACCGGCAGCGCCGTCAGCGGTGCCGCCTCCTCCGCCTCCAGCACTGTCACCGGCGTCGCGCACTCCGCGGCCGAGGGTGTCAGCGAGGCTCCGGCCCTGGTCCGGCAGCGAGCCGCGGGCAACCCGCTGGCCGCCGGTGTCATCGCCTTCGGTCTCGGCTGGCTGGTCTCCAGCTTGCTGCCGGCCACCAAGGTGGAGCAGCAGGGCGCCAGCAAGGTCAAGGACGTCGCCCAGTCCGTGAAGGAGCCGGTCAAGCAGGGGCTGACGGCGGCCGCGACCGAGGTCAAGGAGAACCTCGCGCCGGCTGCGCAGGAGGCCGTCGCCGTGGTCAAGCAGGAGGCCACCGACGCCGCGTCCACGGTCAAGGAGCAGGCGGGCGACGCGTCGTCGCAGGTGACCGAGCAGGCCAGCTCGTCCGCCGGGACCGTCAAGCAGACCGCGGCCTCCGCGGCCTCGGACGCCAAGGAGCAGGCGACGAGCGGCCAGGGCGCCACGTCCGGGTCGTCGTCCGCCTCGTCGACGTCCGTGCCGCCGGCCACCGTGCCGTCGGCCACGGACTCGCCGACCGTGGCGATCGTCGTCGAGGACGACGTGAGCGCGCCGTACACGCCCGACCCCGTCCCGCCGCGGCCGCCGCTGCGCTAGCAGCGACCGCGAACCAGGGCCCGCCCCCTTCCCAGGGGGGCGGGCCCTGCTGCGTCAGCGGTCGGTCAGGCGACGAGCAGGCCCAGCAGCGTCCGGACGACCCCTGCCGTGAGTTGCTTCGGTTCGGAGGGTGACGCCGGCGATCGTCGGGCAGGGTGCTGGGGAGCGAGGGACCGAGGAGGACGCATGACGCCGTACCAGCTCGTGCGCTCCACGACGCCCGTGCAGGACGCCACCAAGGGCGAGCTGCTGGCGCTGACCCGCCGGCTGGAGCGCGCGGCGCTGCAGGCGCCGCCGCCGGCTGTCGCGGCGACCCTGCAGGACGTGCGCTACCTCACCGACCACACCCGGGCGGTCTACGCAGCGCTGGCCGCCGTCGGTTCGCCGGCGCGGCTGCACGCCCGTGGCCTGCAGGCGTGGCTGGCGCCCGGGGTCACCGGCGTCGCGCTGGACGAGGACGACCCCCTGGTCGACGAGTGGGTCGTCGTCCTGCCGGGGCACGACCCGGTGGTCTTCGCGGCGACCGACCTGCGCCTGCCCGACTGCGACGACGCGGACCGCTGCTTCTCCTACGCCGTGAGCCGCGACCCGGCGGTCGTGCGCGCGTGCGGGCAGCGGCTCGGGCTCGACCTGTCGAGCTAGCGCGCGGCCGTGGACGCCAGCACGTCGCGGGTCATGCGCCGCTCGACGACGAAGGACACGAACGGCACCGTGCCGGCCAGTGCGACGAGCAGGGTCCGCAGGACGCTCCAGCCGGCCCGCCGCGCCAGGTCGACGGTCA
The DNA here is from genome assembly GCA_902805775.1 of uncultured Frankineae bacterium. Taxonomy (GTDB): domain Bacteria; phylum Actinomycetota; class Actinomycetes; order Mycobacteriales; family SCTD01; genus SCTD01. Next base: position 8,199 of record CADCUB010000022.1, read on the forward strand.
CACCCAGGTAGAGCACGTACAGGAAGCCGTGGATGGGGCTGATGGTCTCGGACATCCGCGGCTCGCCGCCGAGGTAGCGCAGCGGGACTGCGACGAGCAGGAAGACGACCAGCACCACGCCGACGACGTTGGCGAGGATGCGGTAGCGCTGCAGGGCGGCCGTCACGGCCGGCCGTTCTCCGCGAGCCAGGCCAGGTGGCGGTTGTACGCCGCCAGCTCGTCGTCGTCGTCCTCCGCGGGCGGCGGCGCCGAGGGCTGCACGACCACGGGCAGGGTCGGGTCCTCGGCGTTGCGCTGCTCGACGCGGCCGGGGTCGAGCTCGTCGAGCACCAGCTTGACCCACAGGAACACCGCGAAGCCCGCGAACAGCCACCACTGGAGGGCGTAGCCGTAGTGCTGCCAGGCCCGTCCGTCGCTGCCCCCCTTGTCCCACTGCCACCAGCCGATGCGGGCGAGCACGAGCACCGCGGCGACGGTGAGCGCGTGCACCCCCAGCCACCGGGGGGTGAGGAAGGCGCGGAGCACGTCCCCAAGATTAGCGAGGGGTCCCGCGGTGCGCCTGGTGCCGCGTGTGGCGCCAGCAGCAGGGGGCAAGGTCCGCGCCATGTCGCCCGCCGCTCGGCTGCCCCGCACCGGACCGGACGCCCCCTGGCCCGCCGCTCTGTGGGTCGTGCGGCACGGCGAGAGCGCCGGCAACGTCGCCCGCGACGCGGCCGAGGCCAGCGGCCTGGAGCGGCTCGAGCTCGAGCACCGCGACGTCGACGTGCCGCTGTCGGACCTCGGTCGCCGGCAGGCCGCCGCGCTGGGCCGCTGGATCACCGGGCGCCGCCGTGACGAGCAGCCGACCGTCGTCTGGACCTCGCCGTACGTCCGCGCCCGGCAGAGCGCCGCGATCGCCCTGGAGGCCGCCGGGCTCGAGCTGCCCACGGTGGTCGACGAGCGGCTGCGGGAGCGCGAGTTCGGGGTCCTCGACGGGCTCACCGGCCGCGGCATCCGCGCGCAGTACCCGGAGGAGTCGGCGCGCCGGGCCTCGATCGGGAAGTTCTACCACCGGCCCCCGGGCGGCGAGTCGTGGGTCGACGTCGCGCTGCGGCTGCGGGCGGTGCTCGACGAGATCCGCATGGACGCGCGGGGCGAGCGGGTGCTGCTCATGGTTCACCAGGTCGTCGTCCTGCTGACGCGCTACGTCGTCGAGGGCATGGACGAGCAGACCATCCTCGGCATCGACCGCGAGGGCGACGTCGCCAACTGCGCGGTGACGTCGTACGTCCTCGACGAGCAGGCCGGAAGGCTGCGCCTGGACCGCTACAACGAGGTCGCCCCCCTCGAGGACGAGGACGAGCCCGTGACCGCTGAGCCGGACGTCCCCGTTGCCCCCCGCTGAGAGCCGGCAGGGGCGCCGCGGCGACGACGCGCCGGTCGTCTCGCCGCTGTTGCTGCGCGCGTGGGCCCCGCCGGAGCCCGACGACGGCGGGGACAAGCACAGCCGGGGCACGGTGGCCGTCGTCGGCGGGACCACCAGCACCCCCGGCGCGGTGCTGCTCGCGGGGCTGGCCGCCCTGCGGGCCGGGGCCGGGCGGCTGCAGGTGCTCACCGTCGCGACGACCTCGGTGGCCATCGGCGTAGCGCTGCCGGAGGCCCTGGTGCGCGGCCTGCCGACCCGCGACGACGGCTGCCTGACCTCGGAGGCCCCCGAGCTGCTCGTGGACGCGCTCGGCGGCGCCGGGACCGTGGTCCTCGGGCCGGGGCTGTCCGACCGCGACGGCGCCCGCGACCTGCTCGCCCGGCTGCTGCCGCGCCTGGACGAGGAGGCGACGGTGGCGCTCGACGCGGTGGCGCTGACTGCCCTGGCGGGGGCGCCGGAGCTGCTGGAGCCGGTGGCCGGCCGGGTGGTCCTCACCCCCAACTCCGGGGAGCTGGCCGCGCTGCTCGACGGTCGGGAGCTGCCCGCGCAGGATGCCGCCCACGAGGCCGCCGAGCGCTACGGCGCGGTGGTGTCGGCACGGGGCTGGGTCGTCGACCGCGACGGCCGGTCCTGGCGCGACCAGGCAGGCGGCATCGGCCTGGGGACCTCGGGGTCCGGCGACGTCCTGGCCGGTCTGGTCGGCGGAATGCTCGCCCGCGGCGCCGAGCCGGCGCAGGCCGCCGTGTGGGGGCAGTACCTGCACGCCGCTGCCGGTGACCGGCTCACCTCGCGGCTGGGACGGCTCGGCTTCCTCGCCCGCGAGCTGCTCGACGAGGTGCCCGCGGTGCTGTCCACGCTGCGACCCTGAGCGCTGCGCACATGACCGCTCCCCCGGACCTGCGTCCCCGACCGCGGCGTCCCTGCGCTGCGACCAGGATCTCCCGGCCCGACGGCGGTCTCGTGGTGCCGGCGGCGAGCACGGGGTACGGCTGCGTCGAACCCGTCCCTGCCCCGAGAGGAACCCCATGAGCGAGCAGCCCGCAACGAGCGCCGGGACGACCCGCGCCGCCGGCGAGGGTGTCGACGACCAGGAGCTGTCCCAGCAGGTCGCCGACCAGACCGACAGCAACCTCGAGGTCGAGGGCGCCTTCGAGCGCGAGGGCGAGCACGCCACCACGGACAAGGAGATCGCTCAGGCCTCCGGCGACGACCTGGTCTGACCCCGTCCGGACCGGCCACGCCTCCCACTCGGGAGCGGGGGCCGGTCCGGTCCTCGCGGGCCGCGGCGTCCGTAGCCTGGGACGGATGACCGCTCCCCCGCGTCGAGAGCGGCTGCTCGAGGCCGCGGCGGTGCTGTTCGCGGAGCGGGGCTTCCACGCCGTCGGCATCGACGACATCGGCGTCGCCGCCGGGATCAGCGGTCCCGGCGTCTACCGGCACTTCCCGGGCAAGCAGGCGCTGCTGGCCGCGCTCTGCGACCGGGCGCTCAGCCGGCTGCTCGACGGTGCCCGGGGCATCTCCGCAGCCTCCGGCGACCCGCGGGCGTCGCTCGAGGCACTGGTCGAGCTGCACGTCGCGTTCGCGGTCGACGAGGACGCGCTGATCGCCGTGTGGGCGCGTGAGCTGCCCGCGCTGTCCGACGACGTCCGGCGGGCGCTGCGCCGCCGGATGCGCGAGTACGAGCAGCCGTGGCAGGAGGTGCTGGCCTGCCTGCGGGAGGACCTGTCGCCGGCCGAGGTCGCGGTCGTGACCGGCGCCACCCTGGCCCTGCTCAACGCGCCGTCGGTGTCGAGCTCCCGGCTGCCTCGCGACGTGCGCGCCGAGCTGCTGCGCACGATGGCCCTGGGCGCCCTGCTGCACCGGCCGGCTCCGCCGTGAGGTCGGCCGGGGCGCTCCTCGCCGGTGCCGCCGTGGTCCTCGCGGCCTGCGGCGTGCTGTCGGAGCCGGAGACGGTGCGCCCGCTGACCGGCTCGGAGCTGGTCCGGGCCCTGCGCGACGGCGGGCACGTGCTGTACCTGCGCCACACGCGGACACCCGCGGACGCCGTCGACGCGCCCGACCCGCTGGGCGACTGCAGCCGTCAGCGGCTCCTGAGCGCCGCGGGACGCGCGGACGCGACCGCGCTCGGGCAGGCGGTGCGCGAGCTGGGCGTGCCGGTCGGTCAGGTCCGGGCGAGCCCCTACTGCCGCACGCGCGACACCGCGCGGCTCGCCTTCGGCGTCGTCCGCACCGACGACGCGCTGGTGTCCCCCGCGCCCGACGGCGAGCAGCGCGTACGCACCGCGTCGGCGCTGCAGGCCCTGCTCCGCACGGTCCCGGACGACGGCAACACCGTGCTCGTCGGCCACCTCACCAACCTCCGGCTGGCCAGCCGGGCCTCGCCCGAGGAGGGCGGCACGGTGGTCTTCCGACCCGACGGGGAGGGCGCCACGCTGGTGGCCGAGGTCCCGCCGCAGGGCTGGGAGGACCTGGCCCGCCGGCTGCGCTGAGCCCGGCGGCCCCTCGAGGGTCAGGGCGCGACGGGGTCCTGCCCCTCGCCGCCGCGGGCGGCGACGGTGGCGGCCTTGGAGAAGTGCTCCAGCGGCACGGCGAGGAACAGCGCGCGGGCGCGGAACGCCTCGACGCCGTCGGAGTCACGGCCCGAGCACGACACCCACACCTTGCGGCCGTCGCGCTCCTCCACACGGGCGCGCACCTCGTAGCGCTCCCCCGTCCGCACCGGCTGCAGGTAGTCGACCTGCAGCATCCGCGTCACCCCCGCCACCTGCACGAGGTAGAGCAGGAAGCCCAGCACGTCGTCGACCACGGTGGCGACGGCCCCGCCGTGCGCGATGCCCGGCGCGCCGCTGTGCCGCACCTCGAAGACGTGGTCGGCGACGACCTCGTCGCCCTCCCGCCGCACCTGCAGGTGGAAGCCCTGCACCGCGTCGGGACCGCAGCCCAGGCAGGTGGGGTAGTGCGGCGGCAGCGCGCCGTCAGCGCCGAGCCGGCCGACCACGCTGCGCAGGTGGCCGCGGACCTCCGCCTCAGACACCGAGGGACCGCCCGATGATCTCCTTCATGACCTCGGTGGTCCCGCCGTAGATGGTCTGCACGCGGGAGTCGAGGAACGCCTTGGCGACCGGGTACTCGAGCATGTAGCCGTAGCCGCCGTGCAGCTGCACGCACGCGTCCACCACCCGCTTCTGCAGCTCGGTGGTCCACCACTTCGCCATCGCTGCGTCCTGCACCGTGAAGCGGCCGGCGTTGTGCTCGAGCACCGCCTTGTCGATGAAGGTGCGGGCGAGCTCGAGCTCGGTGGCCATCTCGGCGAGCAGGAAGCGGTTGTGCTGGAACGAGCCGATCGGGGTGCCGAAGGCCGTGCGCTCCTGGCAGTAGCGCAGCGTCAGGTCGAACACGTGCTGCGCTCCCGCGACCGCGACCACCGCGATCGAGAGCCGCTCCTGCGGCAGGTTCTCCATCAGGTGCACGAAGCCGCCGCCCTCCCGACCGACCAGGTTGGCGGCCGGGACGCGGACCTCGTCGAAGAACAGCTCGGCGGTGTCCTGGGCCTTCATCCCCACCTTCTCGAGGTTGCGCCCGCGCTCGAAGCCGGGCATGCCCCGCTCGACGGCCAGCAGCGAGAACCCCCGAGCGCCGGCCTCGGGGTCGGTGCGCGCGACCACCAGGACGAGGTCGGCCAGCACCCCGTTGGTGATGAACGTCTTGGAACCCGACAGCACGAAGTGGTCGCCGTCGCGGCGTGCCGTCGTGCGCAGGCCCTGCAGGTCGGAGCCGGCGCCCGGCTCGGTCATGGCGATCGCGGTGACCAGCTCGCCGCGGACGAACGGCGGCAGCCAGCGGTCCTTCTGCTCGTCGGTCGTGAGCCGCAGCAGGTACGGCGCGACGACGTCGTTGTGCAGGGTGAAGCCGACGCCGCTGGCACCGGCGCGGGTGAGCTCCTCGCCGATCACGCAGTTGTAGCGGAAGTCCTCGACCCCGCCGCCGCCGTACTGCTCGGGGACGTCGGTGCCGAGCAGGCCCTGGGCACCGCCCTCGAGCCACACCGACCGGTCGACGACGCCGTCGCGCTCCCACTGCTCGTGGAACGGCGTCACGTGCTTGGCGACGAAGGCCTGCACCGCGTCGCGGAACGCCTCGTGCTCGGCGTCGTACAGCGTGGAGCGCATGGTGCATGCTAACGGCCGTTCACACGATCTCCGGAGGCGCCGTGGACCCCCGCCTGCGCTGCGCGGTCGACGCCAGCGTGGGCTGGTACGACGACCTGTGCGCGCTGCACGGCGTCGGGTCGGTGCTGGTCGACGGCATCTGGAGCGCCCTGGCTCCCCCGCCGCCGCTGCACTCCGCCGCGGTCACCGTGGAGCCGGACGTCACCGCCGAGCGGGTCCTGGCCCGCCTCGCCGACGGACCGCGCGGCGGCGTCAAGGACAGCTTCTCGACGGTCGACCTCGGCGCAGCCGGCTGGGAGCTGCTGCTGTCCGCCAGCTGGCTGCACCGCCCCCCGGCGGTCCCTCGCGCCGGCCGGTGGGTCGACATCACCGGCGCGCGCGAGCTGGCCGCCTGGACCTCGGGGCACGACACCGCCGACGTGCTGCTGCCGGGGCTGCTGCGCTCGGCCCACTTCCGGGTCCTGGCGAGGTACGAGAGGGACCGCATCGTCGCCGGCGCCGTCGCCCGGCTGGGCAGCGGCACCGTCGACCTGTCGAACGTGCACGGCGACGTCGACTGGGACGAGCTGGCCTCAGCAGTGGCCCGGATCTTCCCGGACCGCCAACTCGTCGGCTACGAGCGGGGCGACGACCTGGCGGCTGCCGTGGCGGCCGGCTTCTCACCGGTCGGGGAGCTGCGCGTCTGGGTGCCGCCCACGCCGTGACGCCGGCGGCGCGCCGCTACGCCGAGGACGTCGCCGCGGGAGTGGCGGCCGGCGAGGCCGAGCCCAGCTGCTGGACGTCGAGCTCGCCGTCGGCGTACTGCTTGCGCAGGACCTTCTTGTCGAACTTGCCCACGCTGGTCTTGGGCACCGCGTCGACGAAGGTCCACCGCTCCGGCAGCCACCACGAGGCGACCTTGCCGGACAGGAAGCCGCGCAGCTCGTCGGGCGAGGCCTCGGCGCCGGGGCGGAGCACCACGCAGGCCAGCGGCCGCTCGTCCCAGCGCTCGTCGGGCACCGCGACGACCGCGGCCTCGAAGACCGCCGGATGCCCCATGAGCGTGCCCTCCAGCTCGACGGAGCTGATCCACTCCCCACCGGACTTGATGACGTCCTTGCTGCGGTCGGTGATCTGCACGAAGCCGTTCGGCAGGCAGGTCGCGACGTCGCCGGTGCGCAGCCAGCCGTCCGAGAACTTCTCCGGGTCGTCGTCGAGGTGGTACGAGCCGGTGACCCACGGACCGCGCACCTGGATCTCGCCGACCGACGTGCCGTCCCACGGCACGATCCGGCCGTCGTCGTCGACGAGGCGCAGCTCGACGCCGGCCATCACCCGCCCCGTACGGCCGCGCCACTGCCACTCCTCCTCCTCCGGCGCGCCGGGCGGCACGTGCGCGATGGCTGCCAGCGGTGAGGTCTCGGTCATGCCCCAGGCCTGCACGATGTGCATCCCGTGGTCGCGCTCGAAGCGCTGCATCAGCCCGAGGGGCACCGCCGAGCCGCCGCAGGCCACGAGCCGAAGGGAGGTCAGGTCGGTGGGGTGCGCGTCGACGTGGGCCAGCAGGTCGTTCCAGATCGTCGGCACGGCGCCGGCGACGGTCGGCCGCAGCTGCGAGATCATCCGCGCGAGCGGCTCGGCCTGCAGGAAGCGCCCGGGCATCACGAAGTCGGCGCCGGCGAGCCAGCCGGAGTAGGCCAGTCCCCAGGCGTTGGCGTGGAACATCGGCACCACCGGCAGGACCGTGTCGCGCTCGCTGAGGGCGAAGCCGTTGCCGCTCAGGCTCGCCATCGAGTGCAGGACGGTCGAGCGGTGGCTGTAGACGACGCCCTTGGGGTTGCCGGTCGTGCCGCTCGTGTAGCACATCGACATCGCCGTGCGCTCGTCCAGCGCCGGCCAGTCGTAGGTCTCCGGCGCCGCCGCCAGCAGGTCCTCGTAGCGGTGCACCGGGGTGTCGCCGAGCACGCTCGTGTCGCCGTCGCCCACCAGCACGAAGCACTCCACCGACGGGATCTGACCGACCACCTTGGCCAGGACCGGCAGCACGGTCGCGTCGACGATGACGACGCGGTCCTGGCCGTGGTCGATGACGTACGCCAGCTGCTCGGGGAACAGCCGCAGGTTCAGCGTGTGCAGCACGGCGCCCATCGACGGCACGGCGAGGTAGGCCTCGAGGTGCTCCTGGGTGTTCCACAGGAACGTCCCGACCCGGTCGCCCTGCTGCACCCCGAGGCCGGCCAGCGCGCCCGCCAGCCGCGCCGCACGCCGGGCCACGTCGGCGTACGTCGCCTCGCGCACCGCGTCGCCGTCGAACGTGCGCACCCGGCTGTCGGCGTACACCGTCGCGCCGTGCCTGAGCAGGCCCGTGATGGTGAGCTGTGCGTCCTGCATGGTGCTGACGACCGGGTCGGGCATCTGTCCTCCTGGGTGCCTGTGGCGCGGCTCACGCAGCAGCCTGCACCACCGCCCGCCGGTGCGACCACTGCCCTGGCAGACGTACGGTGGGCAGGTGGCGACACGACCTGCACGAGGACGTCGGTGAGCGGCTGGCGGCGGTGCGACCGGTGCCGCAAGGTGCGGTCGACGGACGAGTTCGACGGTGACGCGACGACCTGCACGGTGTGCCTGACGGCCCCCGTGCCGTCCGCGGCGCGCAAGCGCTCGACCACCGTCACGCGCAGCCAGACGGCGCCGCGACCGGCCCCTGCCCCCGCTGAGCCCGCCGTGCGCCGGCCGCTGCTCGGCTCGGTCGGCAGCGGTGACCTCGAGGTGCGCGAGCGCCGGGCCCGGCGGGCGGCCTCCGAGCGGCTCGCGGAGTCGCACCCCGAGGAGTTCGCGCTGCTGCTGCGCGACGCCCGCGCCGCCGAGGGGCTGCGGCCGCTGAGCAACGGCTCGGCGCCGCCGGCGGCTGATGGTGACTGACGGCGACTGACGGCCCGGCTGCTATCGTCGTCGTCGCGCGCCGCTAGCTCAACTGGCAGAGCAGCGGACTCTTAATCCGCGGGTTCGGGGTTCGAGTCCCTGGCGGCGCACTGACCGGCAAGCCCCCGACCAGGGGGCTTGCTGCGCTTTCGGGATCTGACGGTTCCATGACGGCCTCCTCGGGCGGGTCCTGGGCAACGGAATGGGAACGGACGTGCATCAGTGCCTCTGCGGAGGCCCGCGGGATGACGTCAGCCACCGCCTCGGCGGCGGCTTGAGCGACCGCCGGCAGAACGCTGGTGTAGGTGTCGGCGGTGATGGCCAGCGAGCTGTGGCCGAGCTGCTCGGACACGACCTTGAGCGGCACGCCCGCTGCCAGCGCGAGGCTCGCGGCGGTGTGTCGGAGGTCGTGGAGCCGGATGGGCGGTAATCCCGCTGCTCTGTGCATCTGCTCAAAGACGGTCGTGACGGTGTCAGGGTGCAGCTGTGATCCGTCCTCACGAGTGAAGACGAGGCCGGTGTCTCGCCACGCCTCGCCCCAGATGTGACGTTCCCCTGCCTGCGTCGCTCGCCAGCTGCGCAGTACGGCCACCGTTCGGGCGTCGAGACTCACGGTACGAGCGCCGCTGTGCGTCTTGGGTTCTCCGACCTCGGTGACCCACCCGAGTTGCACCACCTGCTGGGTGATCCGCAAGACCGCGGCGTCAAGGTTCGTGTCCTGCCAGCGGAGCCCGACCGCCTCGCCTCGTCGAAGCCCGCGGTAGGCGATGAGGTGGAACATCGGATAGAGCCGGTGCTGGGCCGCGCCGTCGAGGAAGGCGCCGGCCTGCTGAGGGGTCCACACGGCCACCGGTGGCCGTATGCCGGTCCTGCGCCAGGCCTCGATTCGGTCCTCCGTCCAGACGACCGCCTGTGGCCGCCGTCCGGCATCGAGCTCCACGTGCGAAGCCGGGTTGTGCCCAATCTGCTTGCGCTTGAAGGCAGTGCCTAGGGCGCTCAGCAATGTCGCGTGCACTCGCCGGATCCGCGCTGCGGTCAACGGCTTACTCAGGCCTGCTGCTCTCGCAGCCACCAGACGGTCCAGCTCGTGCGAGTGCCGCGGGTGCTCACGACCGAGCTGTCCCATGGCGCTGTAGAGCCGCTCAATGTCGACGCGGTGCTGAGCCTGAACCAGCGCAACGGCTCCGGC
>CADCUB010000023.1 GCA_902805775.1 uncultured Frankineae bacterium
AGCAGCCCGCGCGAGATGATCGTCTTCTGGATCTCGGACGTGCCCTCGCCGATGAGCAGGAACGGCGCCTCGCGCATGAGCCGCTCGATCTCGTACTCCTTGGAGTAGCCGTAGCCGCCGTGGATGCGGAACGACTCGGAGGTCACCTCGGCGCAGTACTCCGACGCGAGCAGCTTGGCCATGCCGGCCTCGACGTCGTTGCGCTTGCCGGCGTCCTTGAGCCGCGCGGCGTTGACCATCAGCGCGTGCGCCGCCTCGACCTTCGTCGCCATCTCGGCGAGCTTGAACGAGATGGCCTGGTGCTGCGCGATCGGCTTGCCGAAGGTGACGCGCTGCTGCGCGTAGGCGATGGCCAGCTCGAAGGCCCGGATGGAGATGCCGCAGGCGCGGGCCGCGACGTTGACCCGGCCGACCTCGACGCCGTCCATCATCTGGTAGAAGCCGCGGCCCCGGCCGGCCTCACCCCCGAGGACCGCCGACGCCGGCACCCGGGCGGCGTCGAGGATCATCTCGGTGGTCTCGACGCCCTTGTAGCCCATCTTCTCGATCTTGCCGGGGATGGTGATCCCCGGGGCCGTCTGTCCGAAGCCCGGCTCCTTCTCGACCAGGAACGTCGTCATGTTCCGGTAGACCGAGTCGGCGCCCTCGTCGGTCTTCACCAGCGTCGCGACCAGACCGGCCCGCGCGCCGTTGGTCAGCCACATCTTCTGCCCGTCGAGGACGTACTCGTCGCCGTCGCGCACGCCGCGGCTCTTGATGGCCGACACGTCGGAGCCGCACTCGGGCTCCGACATCGAGAAGCCGGCGCGCAGCTCGCCGGTCGCCATGAGCGGCAGCAGCCGCTCCTTCTGCTCGGCCGTGCCGTGGTGCATGAGCATGTACGCCACGATGAAGTGCGTGTTGATGACGCCGGAGACGCTCATCCACCCGCGGGCGACCTGCTCGACGACCAGGGCGTAGGTCAGCAGCGACTCGCCGAGCCCGCCGTACTCCTCGGGGATCATGAGCCCGAACAGGCCCATCTCCTTCATCCCCTCGACGATCGCGTCGGGGAACTCGTCCTTGTGCTCGAGGTCGGTCGCGTAGGGGAGGATCTCCTTGTCGACGAACGCGCGGACCGTGTCGAGGATCTCCGTCTGGAACTCGGTCAGGCCCTCGGTGTTGGCCAAGCGCGCCATGTCTTCTCCCGGCACAGGTCGGCGCGGACGCGCCTCACGAGGCCCGAGTGTCCCAGAGGCCCGGCGCACCCCGCCAGCCGTGCGGCGTGAGCCGGGTCACGCCCGTGCGCCGGCTGCCGATCGGGTACGTCGTCGTCGTGACGTCCTCCTCCCCTCTCGTGAACGTCGGCACGTCCGCGGTCCGGCTCGTCTCGCGGCTGCGCGGCGAGCGGGCCATCCACGCCCGCGGCCGGGCCTTCTCGGGCACCGTCGTGCTGCCCGGCGGCGCGGGCACCGGCGCGCCGCTGCTCGACACGGCCGGGACGTACGACGCCGTCGTGCGCTTCTCGCGCTCGGCCGGGCTGCCGCCGGTGCTGCCGGACGTGTACGGCCTGGCCGTGCGGCTCGAGGACGCGCACGGGCCGGGTGCACCGCAGGACCTGCTGCTCGACTCGGCGCAGCCCCTGCCGCTGCTGCGCCGGCTGCCCTGGCCGCGCTGGGACCCGACCCGCGCCGTCTACAGCTCGCTGCTGCCGTACGCCGTCGGCGGGACCTCGCTGCTGCTCGGCGCGCGCTTCTCGCAGCACGCGCCGCCGGCCCGTTCGCTCGACGCCCTCGCCGACCGGCTGGAGATCGTGCTGCTCGTGGCGAGCGCGCACGGCCCCTGGCGGGAGGTCGGCCGGGTGCGCACGACGGGGGAGCTGCCGGCGCCGCAGGGGCGGCGCACGCGCTTCAGCCCGGCCCACACCGGCGGCGGGCTGGTCCCGGCCGGGCCGTTCCAGTCGTGGCGCACCTCCGCCTACCCGGCCTCGCACGTCGCGCCCGACGAGCGGTGAGCGTCGCTGCCTGTCCGCCCCCGCCGACGTACGCGCAGCCGTCCCGGGTCGGTGCGGGCGGACACGCGCGCCCCGCGGCTGCTCAGAGGGCGAGGCCGGCCAGCAGGAAGACGTTCAGGGCGATCACGACCGCCGCGACCACCGAGGCCGCGACCGTCGTGCGCCGCCGGTTGACCAGAGCCCCCATGACGTCAGCGCGGCGGGTCAGCAGCACGAGCGGCACGAGCGCGAACGGGATGCCGAACGACAGCACGACCTGGCTGAGCACCAGCGCGGTGGTCGGGTCGACGCCCGCGGCGAGCACCACCAGCGCGGGGGCCATCGTGACGGCCCGGCGCACGAGCAGCGGGATCTGCCGCCGCAGGAAGCCCTGCATCACCACCTGACCGGCGTAGGTCCCGACGCCCGAGGACGCGAACCCCGAGGCGAGCAGGGCGATCCCGAAGGCCAGCGCGGCCGGCTCGCCGCCCACGCGCGCGAGCCCGGCGTGGACGCCCTCCAGCGTGTCGACGGTTGCCGCGTCGTTCCCGGAGAACAGCCGGGCCGCGAGGACGAGCATCGCCAGGTTGACCAGCCCGGCCAGCCCCATCGCGAGGACCACGTCGACGCGCTGGTGGCGCAGCAGGGTGCGGGCGTGCCGCGCGTCGGTCACGCGGGTGCGGTCGGCGGTCAGCGCGCTGTGCAGGTAGATGACGTGGGGCATGACGGTCGCCCCGAGGATGCCGGTGGCGAGCAGCACGCTGTCGGTGCCGTCGAAGCGCGGCACCAGGCCGCCGGCGACGGCGGGTGCGTCGACGCCGGCGTGCACCGAGTTGTAGAGGAAGCCCAGGGCGATGACGGCCAGCAGGCCGCCGATGGCCAGCTCGAACGGCCGGTGGCCGCGGCCCTGCAGCGCCAGCAGCCCGAAGGCGACGAGCGCCGTGAGCACGCCTCCGGTCAGCAACGGGATGCCGAACAGCAGGTTGAGCGCGATGGCGCCGCCGATGATCTCGGCGAGATCGGTGGCCATGGCGACCAGCTCGGCCTGCACCCACAGCCCGCGGGTGACCGGGCGGGGGAAGTGCTCGCGGCACAGCTCGGGCAGGTTGCGCCCCGTTGCCAGCCCCACCTTGCCGGACAGCAGCTGGATGAGCATCGCCATGACGTTCGCCGCGACGATCACCCACACGAGCAGGTAGCCGAACTGCGCCCCGGCAGAGAAGTTGGTGGCGAAGTTGCCGGGGTCGACGTAGGCGATCGCCGCCACGAAGGCCGGTCCGAGCATCGCCAGCGAGGTCCGCAGGCGTCCGCGGCCGCCTGCGGCGTACGGGTCGGTCGCGGACGGGGACACGGCGGTGCGGACGGGCGGGGTCACGGGGAGCAGGCGTCCAAGCGGAGGTCCGGGGGCGAGGCAGGTGTCGGGACACTGTCCCCCACCGTGCCGCGCGTGTCGCCTGCCCGTTCCACCAGGGCCGGGGCTCAACCCCCGGTCCGCCGGTCCGTCCCGTCGAGCAGCCCGCGGGCCCGCAGCTCGGCCTGCAGCGCGGGCTCGACCTGCGCGCGGACAGCGTCGTTGGCGTACGCCGCCCAAGCGACGTCGCTGGTGAGGTCGAGCGGCGCGTCGAGCGGTCCGCCGTCCGGGTGCAGGACGCGCACCCCCGCCTCGGCGGCCACCAGCCAGCCGGCCAGGTCGTACGGGTGGGCGCAGATGCCGGCCCGGGCGGTCCCGAGCAGCGGCCGCAGGTCGCAGGCCCAGCGGTCGTGTCCCACGGCGAGCTCGACGAGCGTGCCGCCGGTGCAGTACTGGTCCTCGAAGGCCTGCGCCTTGCCGGGCCGGGCCGGGCCGAGCACGCGGCGGGCGACGGCGTCGTCGATGGCGGCCAGCTCCTCGCGGGCGCCGGGGAAGTAGCGGGCGACCCCGCCGTACCCCTGCTCCACGCCGGTCGCGGTCGAGGGGCGCACGGGCAGGGGCGCCCGACGCCCGTCGCGCAGGTCGACGCGCTCGCCCTGCACGCCGCCGCCGCGGACCGCCGACAGCACGTCGGCCGCACCCGCCTTGACCGTCGGGACCTCGACGGCGACGGACACCTCGAGGTCGGCGAGGCTGCCGCCGGTGCCCGGGGCGGCGCCGAGCAGGGCCCAGGCCGAGCGCTTCTGGTGGGCCAGCGGCCGGGTGCCGTCGAGCGGGTCGACCAGGACGGTCCAGCGCGGCTCGCCCCGGCCCAGCCGGACTCCGGCCGGGTCCAGCCCCTCGGCGACCAGCAGCACGGCGACGCCGAGCCCCTCGACGAGCCCGACCAGGCGCGCCTCCGAGACCCGGTCCACGGCGAAGGCGGTGTCGCCCTGTCCGCTGTCGTCGTACGCCGCCATCGCCTCGACGCTGGAGGCGCGACAGGCCGCGAGCACGTCGTCGCGCACGGCCTCGCCGACAGCGACCAGGGCCCGGCGCAGGTCGTCCGGGCTCATCGGGGTGCGGCGCCCACGGCCGCCCGTCCGGTCACTCGCGGTTGAGCAGGTCCTGCGCCTTGGTCGCGAGCCGCTCGACCGTGCTGGGGAGCTCGGTCGTGCCGAACAGCCGCGCGTCGGGGTGGGTCGGCGGCGGCATCTCGGCCGTCGTCGTCGGCCCGTCGGAGTAGCTGAAGGTGCCGTTGCCGTCCGGCGTCGGCCCGCTCGCCCAGCGGCCCTCCGCGGCGTGCGCGCCGTCGGAGAAGTTCTGGTACTGGTAGGACACCTCCTGCGGCGAGTCCTGCGCCTGCCCGTAGTTGCTCGGCACGGGCAGCAGCTCCAGCCCGTCCTCCTTGAGCTCCTCGATCGCCGCCAGCCACTGGTTCTGGTGCATCGTGTCTCGGGCCAGCAGGAACTTGAGCATGTCGCGGACACCGTGGTCGTCGGTCATGTGGATGAGTCGCGCCACCTGCAAGCGGCCCTGCATCTCGGCGTTGGCGTTGGCGTGGAAGTCGGCCATGAGGTTGCCGCTCGCGGTGATGAAGCTGCCCTGCCAGGGGTTGCCGTTGCTGTCGACCGCTCGCGCGCCGGCGCCGGCGACGATGGCGTGCTGGCGGTCCATGCCACCGAGCACCGCGGCGACGGTCGGGTCGTCCTGCAGGGCGTTGCCGCTGACGCCGAGCGGCTGCTTCTCCAGCAGCTGGGCGATCATGACGGCCAGCATCTCGACGTGGCCGAACTCCTCGGCCGCGATGCCGAACACCAGATCGCGGTACTTGCCGGGGATGTGCATGTTCCAGCCCTGGAAGGCGTACTGCATCGCCACGGTGATCTCGCCGTACTGACCACCCAGCACCTCCTGCAGGCTCCGGGCGAACACGGCGTCGGGAGCGGACGGCTGAGCCTTGAACTGCAGCTCTTGACGGTGGAAGAACACGGCTCTCCAGGGGGTCGGGGTGCACGAGGGGGTCGGGGCGGCCGAGGGGGCGGAGTGCAAGTGGTCGGGGTGCTGGGGGGTCGGGACGCCCGCTCCTCGCGCCTGCCCAGGCTGCGCCGACCGGAACGCGCCGGCCGTGGCGGTGCCGTGACACCCTCGGCAGGTGCCCGTGCCCACCCTCGTCGCGGAGGCGACCCGCCGGTCCGGGGTGGTCTGGGTGTCGGCCGACGGCGCGAGCCCGCGCCTGGTGTGGCACCTGTGGCACGACGACGCGATGTTCCTCGTCGGCGGCGGCGGGGAGCAGCCGCTCCCCCCGCTCGAGGACACCGCGGTGGTGGTCGTGCGGAGCAAGGCCGGCCAGAGCGGCCGGGTCGTGGAGTGGGCGGCCGACGTCACGCCGGTGCTGCCGGGCACGCCGCTGTGGGACGAGGTGGCCCCGCGGCTGGCCGCCGAGCGGCTGAACGCGTCCGCGGCGGACGACCTGCCGCGCCGGTGGGCCGCGTCGTCGACCGTCCTGCGCCTGAGCCCGCGCGCGTGAGGACCTGGTGCGGCGGCGCGGGCTCCTGTGACGCCGCCCGCTGGCCCCGAAGGCGGCGATCATGCAGTTGTTGCCCGCTCGCCACGCTCAGCAGGTGAGCAACAACTGCATGATCGGCGCGCGGTGGGAGGGGCGCGCAGTGGGAGGGGCGCGCGGTGGGAGGCGCTCAGTGGGAGGCGTGGCGCCGGTCAGGGGCGGCGGATGCGTCCGGCGGCCACCGGGACCACCGTCCCGCGGACGGTGGCCGACACCGGCCGGCCGTCCCGGGCGGTGACCGTGCACGACAGCCGCGACGGCCGGCCCATCTCGACGCCCTGCACGACCTCGTACGGCCCGCCGTCGGGGAGCACGCCGCCGGCCACGAGGTAGGCCCCCAGACCCAGGGCGGCGGAGCCGGTCGCGGGGTCCTCCGCGACCCCGGCCTGATAGGCGAAGACCCGGCAGCGCGCGGTCGCGCCGTCCCACGCGACCACCGACAGCCCGCCGAACGGCCCGTCCGCGAGCTCGAGCCGCTGCAGCGCCGCCACGTCGACGCGCACCCGTGCGAGCGCGTCGGCGCGCACCGGCAGGTAGGTGAAGCCCAGCCCGCAGGAGGCGGTGCGCGGCTGCCCGGCCAGGTCGTCAGGGCGGAGGCCCGTGCCCGCGAGCAGCGGTGCGGCGTCGAGCACGGGGCCGTACGACGGGGTGCCGCCCTGCAGGGTGATGCCGTCGTCGGCGACCTCGAGGGGCAGCAGGCCCGCGCCGCACGACTGCACGACCCGCCCGGCGCCGATGCGCCCGGCCCGGCGCAGCACCCAGGCCGCCCCGACCGACGGGTGGCCCGCGAAGGGCAGCTCGACCGCCGGGGTGAAGATCCGCAGCCGGTAGTCGGCCCCGTCGGCGTCGGGCGCCATCGGGAAGGCCGTCTCGGACAGCGCGAACTCGTTCGCGATGGCCTGCAGGTCAGCGGTGGCGAGATCGTCCGCCTCGAGCACGACCGCCAGGGGGTTGCCGGCGAAGGCGGTGTCGGTGAAGACGTCGACGACCTCGTACGCGAGGTCCGAGGGTGCGACCACGTCAGGGCATCGTCATGCCGCCGTCGACGGGCAGCGTGATGCCCGTGACGTAGGACGCGGCGTCGCTGGCCAGGAAGACGGCGACCGCCGCCAGCTCGGCGGGATCGCCCACCCGGCCGGCGGGAGTGGTGGCCTTGACGAGCTCGGCCTCCTGCGGGTCCATCTCGTCGGTCATCTCGGTCGGGAAGTAGCCCGGAGCCAGAGCGTTGACGCGGATGCCCTTGCGGCCGGTCCACTGCGCGGCCAGGTCGCGGGTCAACCCGATCAGGCCGGCCTTGCTGGCGGCGTACGCGGCCTGCGGAAGCGCCCCCGGGTGCAGCCCGAGCACGCTCGAGATGTTGAGGATCGATCCGCCGCCCTGAGCCGCCCGGCCGAAGGCCTGCGCGCACCAGTAGGCGCCGTTGAGGTTGACGTCGAGCACCCGCAGGAACTCGGCGGGCGTCTCGCGGCTCGCCGGCTTGGCCCAGCCCAGACCGGCGTTGTTGACGAGCACGTCGACGCGGCCGAACTCGTCGACCGCCTTCTGCACCAGCGCGGTGGCCTGCTCCGGCACCGTGACGTCGGTCTGCGCGTAGGCGTAGCGCCGCCCGGCCGCCTCGACCAGGCGGCCGGTCTCGGGCAGGCGGTCCACCCGGCGGGCCCCGAGGACGACGTCGGCGCCCGCCTCGGCGAAGGCCTGGGCGAAGGCGACGCCGAGGCCGGAGGACGCCCCGGTGACGACGACGACCCTGTCGTCGAGACGGAAGCGGTCGAGCACCGGCACGTGTCCTCCTGCGGGTCCGAGGGCGGTGCCGGGCTCGGAGCGCCGGCGACCGGGCGATGCTCCCCCACCGGGACCGGCAGGCCAGCACGGGCACCCCGACGACGACCGGCGGCCGCACCCCCGGCGGTAGCGTCTCGCGCGTGAGCACCGGCACCCGCGTCTTCGTCGCACGCCTGGCCGGGCTGCCCGTCTTCGACCCCAACGGCGACCTCGTCGGGCGGGTGCGGGACGTCGTGGTCGCCCTGCGCATCGGCCGCGACGCCCCGCGCGTGCTGGGGCTGGCCGTCGAGATCCAGTCGCGGCGCAGGATCTTCGTGCCCATCGGCCGGGTCACCACGATCGACCCCGAGGCCGTGGTGCTGGCGACGGGCACCGTGAGCCTGCGCCGCTTCGACAAGCGGCCCGGCGAGACGCTGGTGCTCGCCGAGCTGGTGGACCGGCGGGTGACGCTGCTGGCGACCGGCGAGCAGGTCAGCGTGCTCGACCTGGCCATGGAGCAGCAGCGCACCGGCGACTGGCTCGTCCAGCGCATCGCCGTGCGCAAGGTCGCCGGCACCGGGCTGCGCAGCCGGCGGCGGGGCGAGGTCCTGCAGGTCGACTGGGACGAGGTCAGCGGCTTCTCGTTGTCGGAGCACGAGCAGGGGGCGGCCAACCTGCTCGCCGTGTTCGAGAAGCTGCGCCCGGCCGACCTCGCCGGCGTCATGCACGACCTGTCGGGCAAGCGCCGGGCCGAGATCGCCGCCGCCCTCGACGACGAGCGCCTCGCCGACGTCCTCGAGGAGATGAGCGAGGAGGAGCAGGTCGAGCTGCTGGGCGGGCTCGAGGACGAGCGCGCCGCCGACGTCCTCGAGGCCATGGCGCCCGACGACGCGGCCGACCTGCTGGGCGAGCTGCCGGCGGCCGAGGCCGAGCGGCTGCTGGAGCTGATGGAGCCCGACGAGGCCGGTCCCGTCCGCAGCCTGCTGGCCTACAGCGACGACACGGCGGGCGGGCTGATGACGCCCGAGCCGGTGATCCTGCCGCCGAACGCCACGGTCGCCGAGGCGCTGGCGCGCATCCGCAACGCCGACCTGTCCCCCGCCCTGGCGGCGCAGGTCTACGTCGTGCGGCCGCCGTACGAGACGCCCACCGGGCGCTACCTGGGCACCGCCCACTTCCAGCGCATGCTGCGCGAGCCGCCGTCGTCGCTGATCAGCGCCGTCGTCGACACCGACATCGACCCGGTCAACCCCGACTGCCCGCTGCCGGACGTCACCCGCCACCTCGCGTCGTACAACCTCGTGGCGGTGCCGGTCGTCGACTCCGAGCAGCGGCTGCTGGGCGCCGTGAGCGTCGACGACGTCCTCGACCACGTCCTGCCGCAGGGCTGGCGAGACTCGAGGAGCGTCAGGGCCCGTCGTGGCTGAGCGCCCGACGCGTCGGGTGCGCCTCGACACCCCGCTCGAGCGGGCGTCGCGCCGCCCGCACTACGACCCGGACGCGTTCGGCAAGGTGTCGGAGCAGATCGCCCGCTTCCTCGGCACCGCCCGGTTCCTCGTCTACATGACGGTGTTCATCGCCGTGTGGATCGGGATCAACGTCACGCCGTACGCCTTCGACCCCTACACCTTCACCTTCCTGACGCTGCTGCTGTCGCTGCAGGCGTCGTACGCCGCGCCGCTCATCCTGCTGGCGCAGAACCGGCAGGCCGACCGCGACCGGGTCAGCCTGGACGAGGACCGCGCGACCAGCCAGCGCCTGCAGGCCGACGTCGAGTACCTCACCCGCGAGGTGGCCAGCCTGCGCCAGGCCCTCGGCGAGGTGGCGACCCGCGAGTACCTGCGCGACCAGCTGCGGGAGATGACCGACGAGGTCGTCGACCGCACCCGCACCGCCAATGAGGCGCCGGAGCCGGCGGAGAGCCAGGCGGTCAAGGCCAAGCGCGAGGACCGCGAGCGCCGCGAGGACCGGGAGCGGCGGGCCGAGCGCAAGAAGCGGCGGCAGGCGCGCGAGCAGGAGACGGCGGTCCTGCACGGGCTCGGAGAGCCGTTCGTCGGGGGCGACGAGGACGGCTGACGGGGGCGGCCCGGCTCCCGTCCGCTGCTCAGGCCAGGGCGCGCACTGCCGCCGCTGTGCCGGCGGCGGCGACGACGACGAGCAGGAACGGCGCCCGCGCCAGCACCAGGGCGCCGCCGACGGCCAGCCCGGCCGCCCGCGCGTCGAGGACCAGGGCGCGGTCACCGGCGAAGGCCTGCACGACGACGAGCGCCGCCAGCAGCGGTACGGGCAGCAGCACCGCCGCGCGCTGCAGGCGCGGCCGGTCGAGCCAGCGACGAGGGACCGACCAGCCGGCCAGCTTGAGCAGGAAGCAGCCCGCGCAGGCCGCGAGCACCGTCAGCCAGAGCACGGCGCCTGCACAGGTCGAGCAGCGGGCCGGAGCCCGTCGGGGAGCAGACGGGGTCCGCAGAACCGGAGTCCCGAGCACGGGCGTCCCGAGCACCGGACATGCGTGCCGGGCGGCGTCAGCCTGCGGCTCGCCGGGCTCATCGGCGGACCAGGGCGGGCAGCACGACGAGCCCCGCGAGCAGCACGGGCACTCCGGGCGGGACGAACGGCACGGCCAGCGCCGCGACCAGCGCGCCGGCCAGCGCCGCGGCCGCCAGCGGGCGGGTGCGCAGCTGCGGTGCGAGCAGGGCGAGGAAGGCGGCGGGGACGGCGGCGTCGAGGCCGAGAGCGGCCGGGTCGCCCAGCCGGGCGGCGCCGACGGCGCCGAGCAGGGTGGCCAGGTTCCACAGGACGTACACGCTCAGGCCGGTCGCCCAGAACGCCGTGGTCGCCAGGCCCGGCGGCGCGGCGGTGGCCATGCCGGTGGTCTCGTCGATGGTCAGCTGCGCCGCGAGCGGCCGGCGCAGCCCGCGCGCGGGCACCAGCGACGAGAGCCGCACCGCGTACAGCGTGTTGCGCGTCCCCAGCAGCAGCGCACCGGCCACCGCCGCGAGGGCCCCACCTCCGGCGCCGACGACCCCGACCAGGGCGAACTGCGAGGCGCCGGTGAACAGCAGCAGCGACAGCACGCACGCCTGCAGCGTCGACAGCCCGGCGGTGACCGCCGCGGCGCCGAAGGACAGGCCGTACGCCCCCACCGCCACGCCGATGCCGGCGGCGTCGCGCAGGACGGCGCGACGCTGCTCCGAGGGAGAGCTCAGCGGCCCGTCTCCCCAGGCACGATCTTGCCGAGCAGCGTGCCCAGCTGGCCGATCTCGTCGGCGGTGAGGCGGCTGGTGACGTGCTGCTGCACGCCGCGCAGGTGGGTGGGCCAGGACTCCCTCAGCCGGGCCAGCCCGGCGGGGGTGAGCACGGCCAGCGTCCCGCGGGCGTCGCTCGGGCAGGGCTCGCGCAGGAGCAGGCCCTCGCGCTCGAGCCGGTCGGCCAGTCGGGTGAGGCCGGAGCGCGAGAGCAGGACCCGGTCGGCGAGCTCGGTCATGCGCAGCCGCTGGTCGGGAGCCTCGGACAGCTGGACGAGCACGTCGTAGGACGCCAGCGGCAGGTCGTGCTCGGCGAGCAGCTCGGCCTCGAGGGCCCGGACCACCGTGGCGTGGGCACGCAGGAAGCTGCGCCAGGCCGTCTGCTCGGCGCTGGTGAGTCCCTGGGGTACGGACATGGCGAGCTCCTCCGGCGCGGGTGCGCCCAGGCTAGTCGCGTCCTCACTCAAGGTGACGGCTGTGGCGGTGGAGCGCCCGGCCACGCCCGCCCGCGCAAGGGCGCCGGCCCGGCCACCCGTCGGGCTGCTGTCGGGCCACCTCGGCGCGCTGCGGCTGGTGGCGCGCCCTACCCTGCGCGACGTGCGCAGCCCGAAGGACTTCTTCCGCCCGCTGGCCGTCGGCGCGCCCGCGCCCCTGCGCGAGGTGCCCTGGCGGCCGTCCCGGATGATCCACTTCTTCGACCCGTCCAACGCCCGGATGGTGGCCAAGCTGCCGGGCCTCGCGGCGCAGGTCGACGTGCTGCTCGGCAACCTCGAGGACGCCGTCCCCGCGGCCGCGAAGGAGCCGGCGCGCGCGGGGCTGGTCGAGGTGGCCCGCGACGTCGACCTCGGGACGACCTCGCTGTGGACGCGGGTCAACGCGCTCGACTCGCCCTGGGTGCTCGACGACCTGACGACCCTGGTCACCGAGGTCGGCGACCGGATCGACGTCGTCATGGTGCCCAAGGTCGAGGGGCCGGAGGACATCCACTACGTCGACCGGCTCCTGGCCCAGCTCGAGGCGCGGGGCGGGGTGTCGCGACCGGTGCTGGTGCACGCGATCCTCGAGACGGCGTCCGGCATGGCCCGCGTCGAGGAGATCGCGCAGGCCTCCCCGCGCATGCAGGGCATCTCGCTCGGGCCGGCCGACCTCGCCGCCGACCGCCGGATGAAGACGACCCGGGTCGGCGGCGGGCACCCCGGCTACCTCGTGCGGCAGGACCCGCACGACGGCGACGCGCCGCGGGCGACCTACCAGCAGGACCTGTGGCACTACACCGTCGCGCGCATGGTCGACGCCTGCGTGTCGGCCGGCATCTCCCCCTACTACGGACCGTTCGGGGACATCGCGGACGTCGTGGCCTGCGAGGACCAGTTCCGGAACGCCTACCTGCTCGGCTGCGTCGGCGCCTGGACGCTGCACCCGGTGCAGGTCGACGTCGCCCGCCGGGTCTTCTCCCCCGCCGTCGACGACGTCGCCTGGGCCCGCCGGGTCGTGGCGGCGATGGGCGAGGACGGCCGGGGAGCCGTGATGATCGACGGCAAGATGCAGGACGACGCGACGTTCAAGCAGTGCTCGGTCGTGCTGCGCCTGGCCCGCGACCTGGCGGCCCGCGATCCCGAGCTGGCCGCGGCGTACGGCATGGAGGCGGGCCGGTGAGGGTCCTGCGCTCGGCGCTGTACATGCCGTCGTCGAACGCCCGCGCGCTCGAGAAGGCGAAGGGCCTGCCGGCCGACGCGGTCATCTTCGACCTCGAGGACGCGGTGGCGCCCGAGGCCAAGGCCGGCGCCCGCGACGCGGCCTGCGCCGCCGTGCAGTCGGGCGCGTACGGCCGCCGGACCCTCACGATCCGCTGCAACGGCCTGGACACCCCGTGGGGACGCGACGACCTGTCGGCCGCCGCCCGGGCCCGGCCGGACGCCGTCGTGCTGCCCAAGGTCAGCGGGCGGGCGCACCTCGACCGGGTGGCCGAGCTGACCGGACCCGACGTGCGGCTGTGGGCGATGGTCGAGACCCCCGCGGCCGTGTTCGCCGCGCGGGAGATCGCCGGCCACCCGCAGGTCGACGTGCTCGTCGTCGGCACCAACGACCTGGCGCAGTCGCTGCGGGCGGCGCTCGTGCCGGGGCGTGCGCCGCTGGTGCCGCACCTGGCCACCATCCTGCTGGCGGCGCGGGAGGCCGGTGCCGAGGTGCTCGACGGCGTCTTCAACGACGTGCGCGACCTGGCGGGGTTCGAGGCCGAGTGCCGGCAGGGCGTTGAGCTCGGCTTCGACGGCAAGACGCTGGTGCACCCCGGGCAGGTCGAGGTCGCGAACCGGGTGTGGGCTCCCGACGCGGCGCAGGTCGAGCACGCGCAGCGGGTGATCGAGGCGTTCGAGGCAGCGCAGCGCGAGGGTCGCGGGGTGGTCACCGTGGACGGCCGGATGGTCGAGAACCTGCACGTCGACGACGCCCGCCGCGTCCTGGCCACCGCCGAGGCCGTCGCGGCCCTGGCCTGAGCGCGCGGCCCTGCCACACGCCTGCTGCTCCCTGCTCCCCGCCCCTTGCCCACTCCGCGCGATCATGAACTCGTGGCACGCCCGTGCATGATCGCCACGCGGGGCGGGTGTGCCACGACTTCATGATCGGCGCGGGAGCGGCGCCGGAGCCGGCGCCAGGAGCTGCGGGAGCGGCCGGTCCGGCCGGTGCTTGCGGGCGCTGCCGGACGTACGATGGATCTCGTCCGCGCACGCGTGCCAGCCCCCGCCGGACCCTTGCCGAAGGACCTCCTTGACCGTCGCCCTGCCCACCTCCGACCAGCTCACGGCCGCGCTGTCCACGGTGATCGACCCGGAGATCCGACGGCCGGTCACCGAGCTCGGCATGGTCAAGAGCGCCACCGTCGGCCCGGACGGCGTCGCCCACGTCGGCATCTACCTGACCGTCAGCGGCTGCCCGATGAAGGACACCATCACCGAGCGCGTCACCACGGCGGTCGGTGCACTGCCGGGCGTCCAGCGCGTGGCGGTCGAGCTCGACGTCATGAGCACCGAGCAGCGCCAGCAGCTGCAGACGCAGCTGCGAGGCGACGCCCCCGAGCGCGAGATCCCTTTCGCGAAGCCCGGTTCGCTCACCAAGGTCTTCGCGGTCGCGTCCGGCAAGGGCGGTGTCGGCAAGTCGAGCATCACGGTCAACCTCGCCGCCGCCATGGCGCAGAAGGGGCTGAACGTCGGGGTCCTCGACGCCGACATCTACGGCTTCTCGGTGCCGCGCATGCTCGGTGTGCAGCACCGGCCGACGCAGGTCGAGTCCATGATCATGCCGCCGTCGGCGCACGGCGTGAAGGTCATCTCGATCGGGATGTTCACCAAGGACAACACGCCGGTGGTGTGGCGCGGCCCCATGCTGCACCGCGCGCTGCAGCAGTTCCTGGCCGACGTCTACTGGGGCGACCTCGACGTCCTGCTGATGGACCTGCCGCCGGGCACCGGCGACGTCGCCATCTCCGTCGCCCAGCTCGTCCCGAGCGCGGAGATCCTGGTCGTGACGACGCCGCAGCTCGCTGCGCAGGAGGTCGCCGAGCGGGCCGGCTCCATCGCGCTGCAGACCCACCAGCGCATCGCCGGAGTGGTCGAGAACATGAGCTTCCTCGAGTGCCCCCACTGCAGCGACCGCATCGAGGTGTTCGGCTCCGGCGGCGGCGCGGCCGTGGCGAGCAGCCTGTCGCAGCGCCTGGGCGCCTCGGTGCCGCTGCTGGGGCAGGTGCCGATCGACGTGCGGCTGCGTGAGGGCGGTGACAACGGCGCTCCGCTGGTGCTGTCGGACCCGACCGCCTCGGCGGCGCGGGTGCTGCTCGACGTCGTCGAGTCGCTCACCGGCAAGCCGCGTGGGCTGGCCGGCATGTCGCTCGGCCTGAGCCCGGCCCGCCGCTGAGGCTCGGCTCTCCCCGACCTGCGGGGGTGGTCCAGCGGCGACCAGGGCCCGGCCCCGCGTCCCGCGCTCAGGTGGTGTCGGGGTCCCAGGGCGCCGGCTCGCCGTCGGTCAGTGGCGGCCCCGACCGCTGGGCTCCCACTCCTGAGGAGCCTGTCCGCGGCTCGGCCGACCGCGCGTCCGGGCGCCGCGGCGCGTCGTCCTCGTCGTCGCTCAGCAGGTGCTTGGCGACGAACGCGCGGGGGTTCAGCGAGGTGAGGTCGACGTCACCGAGCTCGGGTCCGAGCTCGCCCTTGAGGTCCTCGGTCATGCCCTTGACGTAGGTCCTGACCCTGCGCAGCCCGCGGCCGGCCTCGGCGGCGAGGGTCGGCAGGCGCTCCGGGCCGAACACGAACAGTGCCAGCACGAGCAGGACGGCGATCTCGCCCCACCCCAGGTTCTCGAACACAGCGCCTCCGTCGGGGGTGGGAGCAGCCTACGGCCACCCTGCCTGCCCGGCACTGCGACGCCGAGCGGGGTGGCGGCGCGGGGTGTGCCGGCCGGCGGGACAGGGCCGCTCGCAGTCCTCAGCCCTGCGCGCCCGACAGGATGGGCCAGGACCTGGTCAGTCCCTCCGGTCCTGCAGCGTGACGTCGATCGTGCGCGTGCGTCCGCCGCGCTCGTAGGTGAGCGTCACCTCCTCACCGACCCGGTGCTTGCGGAGGTTGAGGACGAGCTCGTCCACGCTGCTCACCTTCTCGTCGTCGACCTCGGTGATGAGGTCGTTGGGCTGCAGGCCGGCCCTCTCCGCCGCTCCGCCCGTGGTGAGCTCGCGGACGAGCGCGCCCTTCCGGCCGCTCTCGCTGACGGTCGTCGCCGACACCCCGATGCTCGGGTGGGTCGCCTTGCCGGTGCGGATGATCTCCTCCGCGACGGACCTGGCCTCGTCGACGGGGATGGCGAAGCCGACGCCGATGCTGCCGCCCTGCTCGCCGCCGAACGGACCACCGCCGCCGAGCGTCGCGATCGCCGAGTTGATGCCGATGACCTCGCCCTCGGCGTTGACCAGTGCGCCGCCGGAGTTGCCGGGGTTGATCGCGGCGTCGGTCTGGATGGCGTTCAGCAGCGGCCTGCTGACGCCGTCCTCGCTGGGCACCCGTACGGTGCGGTTCAGCGCGCTGATGATGCCGGTGGTGACCGTGCCGGACAGGCCCAGCGGCGAGCCGATGGCGATGACCGAGTCGCCCGCGACCAGGGACCCGGACGAGCCGAGCGTCGCCGCCGGCAGCGAAGCCGACGTCTGCACCTGCAGCACAGCGAGGTCGGTGACGGGGTCACGACCGACGATCCGAGCCGGCAGCTCCTGCTCACCGTCGTCGAGCGTCACCGTGATCCGGCCGCCGCCCGCGGCGGAGGCCACCACGTGGTTGTTGGTGACGATGTAGCCGTCGCTGCGGATGACCACGCCCGAGCCCGTGCCCGAGCCGGCGCTGCCTCGTACGGCGATGCTCACGGTGCTGCGCATGACGCGTGCCGCGACACCGGCGACCGACTCGGGGTCGCGGCTCAGGCTGGCGGAGGTGCTGCTGCCGCTGCCGAGGCTGGCGCTCGGGTCGAGCAGGCCGCGGTCCTCGTCGTAGCGGGCACCGACGACCCCCCCGGTCACGCCGGCCAGCAGGCCGGTCGCCAGGACCAGGGCTGCGGTGCCCAGGCCGCGGCGGGACCGGCGGGACGCGGGAGGCGGCCCGCCGATCGTGTCGGTGGCGCCGCCCCACGTCGAGGCGCCGGACGGGAAGGTCGCGCGGGTGGTCGGCGTGCTCCAGGGGTCCGGCCGGGGGTCGTCGACCGGCGGGGGCGACAGGTAGCCGCCGTAGGGCGGCTGCTCGGAGGAGCCGGAGTCCGGCTCGCGGGGGGCGTCCCACTGCTCCGAGGGCCGCGACCACCACGGGCTCGGCGGCGGGACGTCTGCGCCGGGCTCGTGCGGGGCGGACGCAGGGCCCTGGGCACGGGTGTCGGTCATGGAGCCTCCGGGGTCGCCGGCGCAGGGACGGTGCCTGTCGGCCACGTCACTGCTGCCGTGTCGCTGTTGCCCTCCTACTGTGCCCCGCCGGCTGTGAAGTCCTCGTCAGGTCCCTGACGAACTGGGGCGCCGGACTGCCCACGCCGGGCCGGGCAGCGCGGCGGGGCCTCGAGCGCGTCAGCGCGGGCCCCTGTCGCCTCCGGAGCGCACCAGCGTGCCGGGGGTGAGCTGACCGAAGATCGGGCGCACACCCGCCCGGGTCGCGGGGACGGACGTGACGGGGGCGCCGCCGCCGCCGGAGGCGGTGCGCGCGTCCGCGACGAGGGCGTCGGAGGCGGGGTCGACAGGCGTCGACGCAGGCCGCTGCGCCGGTGCACCGAGGGCGAGGACGGCCGCGACACCGAGCACGGCGAAGGCCGAGCCCGCATCCGTACGGCGGCCGGCGCGACGCCGGCCCTGCGGGCGGCCCGGCGGCC